>JAEUKQ010000001.1 GCA_016794225.1 Alphaproteobacteria bacterium
TGTTTAAATTTTGAAGAGTTCATCGAACTATTGAAAAATCGATAATTTTAACTCGACCTCTATCATTCTAGCTATTGATGATAAGTAAAATTAATTGTTCACGTAATTTAGAGCTAAGGTACTGAATTATTTCAAATTATGAATCCCTAACCACCCGCCAGAAGCCTTGCACCGGTTGCTGGGCATCGGAAATAAAGCAATCATGACAAACCCCGTCAATGACCGTCAGCACATGGCGTTTTACCAGCACAATATAAGTGCCGGTTGGATAAAACTGACAAAACAGTGCCAATCCCAACCGCGGCCGGCCGCGCTGCTTGCGCACGGCCTGCCATTCAAAACGGTAGCCATTAACCACGGCCGCCGCTGCCCAAGGCTTAAAAGCAAAACCTTTGGAACATTTGCGTCCCGCCGCCGCCAATAATTCATAGGCTGCATCGTAACTTATCTGGGTGGCCAGCGCCACCGCCCGTACCGTACAATCATTTTTTTGCCGCGGGCGGAACGAATTTGCCCGCCCTGCATCCTGCAACGCCGTGCGGTGCATATAGGCATGAATAATGCCCATACGGTTAATTAAAATTTTTCTTTCAATAATTTCCATGTTGGCGATTCGGTTTTATAAGGTATTTTTTTTAGATTCTTCTGTTTGCGGTTTTTGTCAACAAGCTGATTGCTTGGTTTATGGTTATTGCTGTTGCCTTAATGCCAATTTACCGATAATTTTCCCTTAATATGCCCAAATATGGAGAACATGAATGTCCACCCCACTAGCCAGCAAACCGCGTGTTTTGTCGGGTGTTCAACCCACCGGTCTTTTACATTTAGGCAATTATTTAGGAGCCGTTGCCCAATGGGTAAACAACCAGGACAAGTATGATAATTTCTTTTGTGTTGTTGATTTACATGCCTTCACCATTCCTGAATCCCCGGTGTTAAAACAACTGCACCAAGAAAGCCTAGAAATGGCGGCATTGTTGTTGGCTTGTGGCATTGATCCTGATAAATCCACCCTTTTTCTACAATCGGCGGTGCCACAACATCCTTTTCTTGGCTGGTTGCTTACCTGTATGACACCCTTAGGGTGGCTGGAACGCATGACCCAGTTCAAGGCAAAAGCGCTTGAACGCGAAAGCGTTAGCAGTGGTTTGCTGGCCTATCCGGTGTTGCAGGCCGCCGATATATTACTATATCAGGCCGATTTTGTACCCGTAGGTGAAGATCAGCTACAACATCTGGAACTAACGCGCGATATTGTCGCCCGCTGTTCTCATTTATTTGGAATAAAGCTTAATTTCCCCCAACCAATGGTCAGCCATGTGGGAGCAAAAATTATGGGCTTGGATAACCCAGCCGTGAAAATGAGTAAAAGCATCGGTCTTAACAACAAAAAACACATGATTGGTTTGCTTGACTCACCCCGCCAGATTGAGGCAACCCTGTCCAGCGCGGTTACCGATAGCGGGCAGGAATTTCGCCCAAACCACGCATCGGCCGGCGTAATTAATTTGATGAACATTTATATGGGGCTTAGCGGTGATTCGTCCGATCAAACCCAACAGTTATTTAGCGGTAAAGGTTATGGGTTCTTAAAAAAGAAAGTGGCCGAAGTTATCATTACCACCCTAGCACCCATTCAACAGCGTTATCATCACATCTCTGGTGACAAAACCTATTTAAATCAGGTGCTTGCGCAAGGTGCCGAAAAAGCCCGGCTAGTTGCAACCAAAACCCTATACCCAATTACAAAGGCGTTAGGAATTGAATGCCCATTCTAACCAACCCATAACCTGCTTGTTTTCATGCCTATGGTAATGCTATAACCTTAGTGAACAGAGTATCTACAGGAAATACCCATGACCCCATCATTGTTGTCGCCCAAATGCCGATTTAGTGTCAATATCAACAAAATTGCCCTGTTGCGCAATTCGCGCGGCCATAATATTCCTGACGTGATTGAAGCCGCAAAATTGGCCATTCGCGCAGGCGCCCAAGGTATTACTATTCACCCGCGTCCCGATGAACGCCATGCCCGCCTTAGCGATATTCAAGCCCTAAAAGATATACCCGAAATTAGCCAGGGATTGGTTGAATTGAATGTGGAAGGTTATCCACGCCCCGAATTGTTGGCTGCTGCAAAAGCAGCAAAAGTGCAGCAATTTACCATTGTACCCTCGGACCCAGGCGAATTAACAAGTACCCGGGGTTGGCAAGACCGCGATGGTGAGGAATTATTGAAAAAAACACTGGAATTTCTAAGTGGATTTACCAAAACATCGGTTTTCATTGACGTCAATAACCAGGGGGTTGATTTAGCCGCCCGTCTAAAAGCCCAAGCGGTTGAGATCATCACCCAAGATTACAGCCTATGCACCGGCAAAGACCGTTTAAAACATCTGAATCAAATCGTTTCTGTTGCCAATTATGCACGCGCAAAAGGCTTACGGGTTCATTTAGGGCATGACCTAAATGCTGAAAATTTACCGCGCTTGATTCAAGCCGTGCATCCCGACGAAGTGTCGATTGGCCATGCAATTGTGTCCGAGGCAGTAATGTTGGGTCTGCCCCAAATCGTTCGGGACTATGCCCAAATCATTCAACAACAACCCGTTGGTCATGATTCGCCGCTGAATTAATACTTATAGGCCTAGGCTGGTAATAGCCCGCTTTAAAATTTCAGCACTTCGACGTAACAATGGTTTTTCTGTTTGATCCAGGATTGGAATAATCGTTTTTTGCACCCCATGGGCTGTAATAATTTGTGGCAAAGACAGGGTAACATCGCTAATTCCCTCAACTTCTGGCATTCGCATACAACAGGTTAAAATGGCATGTTCATTTTGTAAAATGGCTTGTGCCAACCGCGCCATACCCGCACCAATACCGAACCAGGTTGCACCTTTTCCCTGGATAATTTTATAAGCGGCACGACGTACTTCTTCATCCATTTGCTGACATAGAGACTGAGTTATCGGCGAAGCCAATTGGGCGGCCGCTGCGGGCAACGGCATATTCGCCACCGTTACACCGGACCAATGCAAAACCTCGGAATCGCCATGCTCACCCAAAACATAGGCCTGTACCGAATGGCTTGAAACTCCTAAATGTTGGCCTAACAAGGCACGAAAGCGTGCTGTATCCAAAATAGTGCCCGAACCAAGGACACATCCTGGCTTAGGCTTGTTGGCCAAATGATCTATTAAATGCGTTATTACATCAACTGGATTGGTTGCGTTTAATAAGATAGCTTGTGGGGCGGCTTTAATAATCTTGGGGATAATGTCGGCAAAAACATCGGCATTACGTTTCAGTAAATCAAGGCGGGTTTCCCCTGGTTGCTGGTTAACACCAGCCGCAATCATAATTAGCCCTGTATCTTCCAAATCATCAAGTGATCCAGCACGAACCGGGATTGGCGCAGCAAAAGGGGTAGCATGTAAAATATCACCCGCTTGCGCCATCGCCAATGCGTGATTTTTATCAACCAAAACAAGTTCGGTGCCCAACCCTTTTAAGGCACAGGCATAGGCGGTTGCTGAACCCACATTTCCACAACCAACAATTCCTATTTTCATGTATGAATAACCCCTGCAAGAATGTGTTAATCAAAATTAAAAACGATGGATTAGCGCAAGATAAGAAAAGCCCTGTTCAAAATTTATCTTATCTAACAAAAGCTTGACGCTTTCTGGCTAAATTCATAGCATAGCTATGTTATAAAAAATTTTTAACTTCAACAAGGGTTAAGTACCGCATGTTAACCGCAAAGGTTTCACCAACACCTACCATTTCAGACAAGATGCTTGTGCAAAAACGCCTAATTGGTGGCAGCATGATTGTCTTGGGCTTGTTGTTTATTGCTATTGTTGGTTTTTTGCCAACCCATGCTGTTCATAACGCCGCTCATGACACCCGCCATCTTTCTGGCTTTCCTTGTCACTAACATGTATAAAATCTTATTGAAGGCTATTTTTGCTGGTTGTATTGCTGGAACAGTTGTTTTCGGCGTGCAAGTTTTTAAATTAATTCCGCTTATTTTAACTGCTGAAACCTATGAAACAGGGATGGCAGACCATCATGGTACAGCAACCACTGCTGAAGCTGAACACGCCCATAGTGCAGATCACACACACGACCACGAAGCTTGGCAACCACAAAACGGCCTAGAGCGCTATACCTATACTTTCTTCAGCAATATCGGCATGGGCATTGGGTTTGCTTTATTATTGATGGGGATATGGATGTGGCGGAATCAGGCCGTCAATACCACAGCCGGTTTGCTATGGGGATTGGCTGGTTTTATTGCGTTCTCGCTTGCCCCAAGTTTTGGTTTGCCACCAGAATTACCAGGAACCCAAGCAGCAGCCATAGAGAACCGTCAAGTATGGTGGTTGGCAACTGTGCTGGCAACTTCCATTGGGTTAGGAATGTTGTTTCTTTATCATCATCTGGCCACCAAAATAGGTGGTGTTGTGTTCATTGCTTTACCGCATATTATTGGACATCCTCAAGGGCCAACAGGTGGCGCGGTACCGCCAGAATTAAACGCGCATTTTACGGCAGCCTCAATAGCCGTTATGGCCTTGTTCTGGGTGGTTTTAGGTTCCAGTTGCGGCTGGCTTTACGGCCATTCTGATCAAAAGCCTGAAGTAACATAAATTACTGCCCTTCTATTGGCGAATTGCGAAACTTAGGTGGCTGATCCCCAAATAACAGCCACATGGGACTAACATTTAAAACTTTAGCAAAAGCAACAAGCTCGGTATCTTTAACGGTGCGTTTGCCAAGCTCAATATCAGATAACGCCCGTTGGGTGATATCAATTTTATAATCAACTGATAAAGCTGCTATAAGATCGATCTGCTTCATCTCGCTGCTGACACGGGCAGATTTTATTAAATAGACATATGGCTGGGGCGCTAGGATTCGAACCTAGGGTCACGGGACCAAAACCCGTTGCCTTACCGCTTGGCCACGCCCCAAAAGCCTGCATTATACCTACAGCAACACTGTAGAGGTATTAACGGAGTGAGAACATACTCTAAGCTTCCTATTTCGGCAAGCAAAAAGATAACATGAACGCCCACCCTTTAAAGAATAACAACAATAACGCGTACCCAATCCCCCATTACGTCACAACATGACCATTATTATAGGAATTACCAAGTATTTCCAGCGGCTGTTCCTTCTTTAACACCGGTGCTGCGGCTACCCACCAATCGGGGCGTTGTTGTGATAAAAGTTGTGCCGCTTGGCGCGCTTGGCGTTCGTGCGCGAACATTGCCCAACAAGTTGCCCCGCTACCTGACATGCGAACTAATAGCTGATCTTTAAGAAGTTTAAGGGTTTCTAGCACAATTTTAATTGCTGGTTGCAGCTGTTGGGCTGGTTCCGTTAGATCATTTTGACAGTTGTTTAAGTAACTGGCCAAATCCTCAACGGTTTTCCACCCACCCGCTGGAAAAGCAGGTGCTGGCTTGGAAAAAACAACTCCTTGTCGCTGTTTAAAAACCGCAGCCGTCGGAACGGCCAATAACGGGTTAACCAGAACAAGCCAAAAATTAGGAAATTGCGGCACGGGGAACAATAATTCCCCTATTCCTTGCATCCGGCGTGGTTCACCCATAAGACAAACAGGTACATCTGCGCCTAATCGAAGCCCCAGTTGCAGCCATTCAGGGGGGCTTAGATGTATCTGCCATAAATGAGCACATAATTTCATTGCAGCAGCAGCATCAGCAGATCCACCCCCAATACCCGAAGAAACAGGCAATTTTTTGGTAAGAGTAATCTTAGCACCACGCATTAAACGCCCTGGCAAAAGATGCTTTTGCAGTGCTTCAACTGCCCTAAGGACAATGTTATTTGACTCGTGCTGAAGCTGGTGGGCAAATGGCCCTTCCACTTTTAAGCTTAGCATAGGGTTCGAACTTAGGGATAACGTGTCACCAATACCGGCAAACACCACAAGGCTATCTAATACATGATAACCATCAGGTCTTTTACCTACCACGTGCAGAAAAAGATTAACTTTGGCAAAGGCATGAATTTGCTTTGGGTCTTCTAGGGTTTGCATAGGCTCTAAAACCTGCTGTGTTTTCATATCTGTTGTCATGGTTGCCCCAGCTTTAAAATTTTTTCCTGAATTAGAGGTATTGTTTCTGGTTGCGGGTTAAGGCGCAAAGCACGTTGCCACTGAAATAGCGCTTCGCGTTTACGTCCAACTGCTAGATAAACATCACCCAAATGATCATTAATTTCTGCTTCACCCGGGTCTAGAACAATCGCTTTTTCCATATATTGAATGGCTTTATCATATTGTTTTAAACGGTAATATGCCCAACCAATACTGTCTAAAATATACCCTTGATTTGGAGTTAGCCTGTCTGCCTGCAATAACATTTCTAATGCTTGATCCAGCTTAATGCCCTGATCTACCCAGGTATAGGCAAGATAATTCATAACGGGGGCTTGTTGGGGCTGTAAGGCAAGCGATTTTAAGAAACTTGCTTCAGCTTTTGGCCATTGTTTTGTTCGCTCATAGGCGATACCCAGTACAAAATACTGCCCCGCTATTTGGTTTTTTAATGACACTGAACCTGGGACAGTTTTTAAATTTGCCTCAAGTAAAACAAGTGCTTGTTGATAAAAAGGCAAAGCCTGTTCGAACTTTTTTTGACTACGTAACACGTCACCAGCTGCTTGATGCAAAAGAATCCAATCGGGATATTGTTGTACCATCCCCTGAAATGCAGCAAGTGCTTGTTCAAGCTGTCCCTGCCGTTGGTCTATATCTGCCAGCTGGATGCGCGCTGATGGCGTTAAATAATTAGGTGCTAGAAGCTGAGATAATATGGTACGGGCTTCTTCATAACGCCCCATTCCAACCAAATTCATTGCAAGACCAAGTCGAGCCACTGTAAGGTTAGAGTTTAATTTTAAAGACATCCAATAAAGTGGGATCGCTTGCGTATATTCTTGTTGACTTGACATAATGTTGGCAAAATTAAAGAAAATTTCGGCCATGCCTTGCTGACCAGATTGAATAATTTTGCTGGGCAAACTGCCTGGGTTCTGAAATAGCTTGATCAGTTCTAAAATTCTTTGGTCATTGTTAAATTCAACATACTGACTTTGTAAAATATTTAATATGGGGTTTGCTTGGGGTGCTGTTTTTGCATAAAAAACACCTACAATCTCTAACGTCCGCAAGGATGGATTAGGTACCGTTTGCAATAATTGTTTATAGTATATTTCTGCCTGTGCTGGCTGATTCAGCAAATCGGCAATCATTCCCAAATTTAACCAATAAAATTCTGCAAGTCCTTGACGTTGGCTTATTTGTTGTAGTTTTTGTTCAAATATTTTTAGGTCTGTTTGTGGTTGCGATAACTGTTCAAGCTCGATGACCGTTTGCCACAATAGTAAAAATTGTGTAAATGCTTGGTAAAATTGGTCTGTTTGGTTACCAAGGCTTTTAAATTCTGCATCAGCAATAACGTTGCGTTGGCCTGCAACTTTGTTGCTTAGATTATGCACGCCAGCCAACAAATGTAACAAAGGAAAATCAACCTTTTGTTGACGCAGCTGTTCAATTTGCCCAACCGCCTGATCTAAATCGCCAATTTGCACGAGTGCTTGAAAGTATAGGCTGCGAATATTCAGATCGGTGTTTTGCTGAATTAACGTGCGCAGGTAGCTTGCCGCCGTTAGATAATCTTGACGTTGTATTGCATGGTAAGCGGGCAAATAACCTTCGGTTACTGGCCTGAAGGCTGATTCTGTTTGGGTAAAACCGCTATTGATGCCAAGAATACTAATTAACCCTATCATTCCTAATATTTTTTTGATCATGTGCTATACTACCTGGTTGATAAATATTTACCAAGATTTACCTGTTATAGTTGTCCACCAATTTTATGCTTTTTCAAGAAATATTAAAATTTTATCGGCCTGTGTTTCTACCTTCAATAACCTATTCCCTGTTTGCTGGCAAAGATATTCCATGTCCTTGGGTGCTTCAGGATCGGTTACCACAACAGTTAATTGATCACCTGGGGATAATGTTTTTAAATGTCGTCTTGTATGTAAAACAGGCATAGGACATTTTAATCCAGACAAATCAAGGTTTTTTGGCATTCTTTGCCCCCTGTGCAAAATATTTTTGGAACTCAGTCTAGTATTTTACAACGAAATGTAAATGCTGCATGATCCGGCTTGCAAAAACACGCTTTTTCCATAAACTACAACCGTTTTTAATTATTTGATCAAATCCTAACTAAGGAAATCGTCGTGGCAGCATATCAATATGTATACGTTATGAAAGGGATGAGCAAGGTTTATCCCGGTGGTCGTAAGGTTATGGATAATGTTTGGCTTTCATTCTTGCCTGGCGCCAAAATTGGTGTTTTGGGTGTGAACGGCGCTGGCAAATCAACTTTGCTTAAGATAATGGCTGGCCTTGACAAGGATTTTGGTGGTGAGGCTTGGGTTGCCAACGGAGCAACAGTTGGTTATTTGCCACAAGAACCAACTTTGAATCCCTCTAAAAACGTTCAGGAAAATATCATGGAGGGTGCAGCAGCCATCAAACAATTGCTCGATCGTTTTGATTGGGTTAGCAACCGATTGGGCGCTGATATTACTTCAGAAGAGATGGACAAGCTTATTGAAGAGCAAAGCGATTTACAAAGCAAAATTGATGCTGTTGATGGATGGAATTTAGAGCGTACAATTGATATTGCAATGGATGCCTTGCGCTGTCCGGCTGCTGATGCTGATGTAACAAAATTAAGCGGCGGGGAACGCCGACGCGTTGCCCTGTGTCGTTTGCTTTTACAAAAGCCTGATCTTCTGTTGCTTGATGAACCCACCAACCATTTAGATGCAGAATCAGTTGCTTGGTTGGAAATATTCTTAAAGGATTATACAGGAACAGTCGTTGCAGTTACACATGACCGCTATTTCCTAGATAATGTAGCGGGTTGGATTCTAGAGCTTGATCGCGGCCACGGAATTCCATGGCAAGGTAATTATTCATCCTGGCTTGACCAAAAGCAAAAACGCCTAGCACAGGAAGCAAAGCAGGAAATCGCACGTCAGCGCACATTACAAAACGAGCTTGAATGGATCAGACAATCCCCCAAAGCACGCCAAAGTAAAAGTAAAGCACGTATTACAGCGTATGAAACGTTATTGCAGCAAGCAGCCCAAGCAGCGCCTGAAAATGCACAAATTATTATTCCAGCAGGACCACGTCTTGGCGACCTGGTGATTGAAGCCAATCATCTAAGTAAAGCTTTTGATCAGCAATTATTAATTGACGACCTAAGCTTTAAATTGCCTGCAGGGGGAATTGTTGGTGTGATTGGCCCCAATGGTGCCGGTAAAACAACACTTTTTAGAATGATCACAGGCCAAGAAAAACCCGATGGTGGAAATCTTAGAATCGGTGAGTCGGTTAAATTAGGGTATGTAGATCAAAGCCGGGATACTCTATCAGCCAACAAAACGGTCTGGGAAGAAATTAGCGGAGGATTGGATGAAATTGAATTGGGTAAGAAAAAATGGCCAAGCCGCAGCTATGTAGCCGCCTTTAATTTTAAAGGCACAGACCAGCAAAAGAAAGTTGGTCAATTATCTGGGGGTGAACGCAATCGGGTTCATTTAGCTAAAATGCTAAAATCTGGTGCGAATGTCTTACTTCTCGATGAACCCACCAACGACCTGGACGTTGATACTTTGCGCGCGCTTGAAGAGGCTTTAAGCAACTTTGCCGGTTGCGTTGTCGTGATTAGCCATGATCGGTGGTTTCTGGACCGAATCGCAACACATATTATTGCCTTTGAAGGAGATAGTAAGGTTGTGTGGTTTGAGGGAAACTACGCTGACTATGAGCAAGATAGAAAACGACGTCTTGGCCACAAAGCCGATCAACCACATCGACTAAGATACAAGCCATTGCAGCGGGCATGAATGAAATAAGGCCTTTTGTAATAAAAGTTCTATTGTTATTGTGGATTGGTTTTTTCCAGCTCGGAATAAAACTTTGCAGCGCCAGGATGGATTGGAATTGGAATACCACTTAGGGCTGTTTCAAAACGCATCCTTCGTACAATTGGGTTATTACTGTCGGTCAGTTTCTTGGTTGTTGTATTCCAAAGCGCCCTGGTAATTTTATAAATTAAATCATCTGGGACTTCAGCACTTGTAACCCACAACGTGCTAATACCCAATGTTACCGCATTATTGACATCCCGGTAGCTACCTTCTGGAATGACATCTATTCCCAAAAAAGGATATTTTTGTCTAAGAATAGTAGCCCCCTCCCCATCAATCTGTAGAAGACGGATGCTGGCCGTTTGGGTGTAGTCGACCAGTGCTGGCAATGGATAACTACCCACTACAAAGATTGCATCCAACGAACCACCGCGAAGTGATTCAAGGGCAGAACGCAGGTTATCATTTGAAAAATTTGCTTTCTTATCATCAATGCCATAAGCTTCTAGAACAGCAAGGGCTGTGGCATTTGTTCCACTATCTTTTTCACCCAATGAGATACGCTTTCCAATCAATTGCTGAATATTTCTAATGGGCGAATCAGCAGCAACAACGACGTGAAGGCTTTCTTGATACAAGCTGGCAATGACCCGCAAGTTTTCAAGGGGGGTTTTACCCTTAAATATGTGCTCAGCACGAAATGCCCATAAGGCAACGTCTGCTTGGGATAAGCCTGATTCAAACTGCTGGGTTGCTACAGCCATAACATTAAGAACGGAACCCTGGGTTGTCTGGGCAACAGCAACCAAACCAGGTACGCCACAGTTTCCACCCTGTTCACAACCACGTGCACCAGCTGGATTACTAATTGCCGTTGCAATAACACCCCCCAAAGGAAAGAAAGTTGTTCCAACGCTACCAGTGGCTATACGAAAAAAATGTACATCCTGAGCAACAAGAGTTGCAGCGGTTGTAAACAACCAACCGGTTAAAAGAAAAATATTTCTTATAGCCACCCTAAAAGGCTTGGAAAGGTTAGAAAAAAATTGGCACAAAGCTTTCCACCCTGCCCCCAATCTTGATAAACACCTTCCCCAATATGTTACAACCCACGTCATTTTTATTATCATACGAAAAGTAAATCCTAACTGCCACTATACAACGTTATAAAATTTTCCGAAAGATAAAATTTGTATTTTTCTTGAAATTTTTTTAATAATCTTATTTTGATGACCATGTTTGAAGAATTTTTAGTGCCTGCTCGGTAGTCTTTTGTTTGTTTTATCGGTTATGTGCTGAATATCTTCGCCCGATAACCAACAATCCATACCGATAAACTGTTGTACAAAACGTACTGCAGATTCATGTTGTTGCCGACAGGCCGCAAGAATAAAAACTAAAGATTTTTCAGGACTTTGCGGCACCACCAAACCCACTCTCAAATCAAGACCATAGGCATATTGTGCAGCAGAATTACCGCTGATTGCCTGAACATATCGTTCTATAACACAATCGGGCATACGGTAGGTAGAAGACCATTCTTTGGCTTGCGCTACAAAATCTACTGAGTTCCCTAAAGGAAGGTTTGGGCCATATTCTTTGATTAAATCTTTAATCTTCGCAGAATCTGGATCTTTTAGCAGTGCAATATTAAGTAAAATCATAACTTCATCCGGATCATGGAGCTTCAAGTATATAGGGTTATGTATTTCTTGGTATAGCAAATGTGCCGCTAAAATTGGTGCCTCAGGCTCTCCTTATTCTGTAGCTTGATATAACCATATTAATGCCTGCAACCACCCTTCCCTAGTTACCACTCCATTTTCTGGCACAGTATTCCGCGCGGCATTCAATCGTGCCCAAGAGCTGCCCAAATTGGCAGCTTTAACCAATTGCTGATAAGCAGCTTCACGTTCTGATGGGTTACCTTCCCTTAAACTTTGTATTGCTACATCGGTCATTGCTTCGGGATGCCCTAGTTGGGCAGCTTTTTCAAACCAAGATTGCGATTCACTCAAGTCATTTAGATTAAAATAACTGATTCCAATAAGATATTCGGCCATACCACCGGGTTGGTTGGCCAATTTTTGTAATTCATTAATTACACTCTTCCAGGAAGATTTTTGATATGCCTGCAAAGCTGTGCGCCAAAGCTGCAACCAATTTGTGCTTTGATGAAGATAAAAACCCTTGGGAGCAAATAATTTCCCTTGATCATAATGATTAACAAATCGTCGTACGGGTCGTACCAGAACCAAACTTAATCTCGTAAATATCAAGCAGTCCGCTGTCCAAAATTCTATTTGATGTTTTAAAAGGGCAGCATGAATCAACTCGCCGCCAACGGATTGGCGTGTTTACCACATCCACAAACATATACTCTTGAATAGGACTTAGCAATTGAAGATATAATGCCAACCGTTTTGACATCGTTAAATTATTATTCTGAAAACCACCTAACATCACTGGGTATTCGGGTGCATAACCATATTGCCAATCTGTTGCTTGATCACGAAGGTTATTAAGCTGATCATTTACAGGTTGAGCCAAAACAGAAAATGAGCCTGTAAGGCTCATCCAAAAAATAACAAGTAAAATAGTGCTGTGAAAGTTATTTCCTATCATTGGCATCATCATGAAGACAAAAAGGTAATGGTATCAAGGGTAATATAAACGAATGAACATTATAATGCCCATTTGCTAAGGTCATCATGGTTTACGCGTGATCAAAATTCTTGAAAGACATAGGTGTGTAGAATACAGAAAAAGACTTTTATATTGAGATATAATTGGAAATGTTAATTTATTTTCTTAGTTTATGGCTTTTAACATTACTTTAACTTCACCTGTACGCCCGGCACGAATCTGAAATTGTGCCTCGCCCCGCCAAGAGCCGCTTTGGGCAGTAACAATATAGTTACCCTCTCTTAAAGGAACGCGCGGCATGTGCCCACGCGCCGAGGCAACCACGCGCGATTTATCGGACCGTGGTCGAATTTCCCAATTTATTGATGATGCATCAATGGTCTGGCTAGGCAAATCCGCAACCAAATTCGCTTCTCCTGCATAAAAATTAAGAATATATTGGTATACCCCTTTTTCACGAACAGGCACAAGTAAATCGGCCGTCATATTGTTATAAGTAGCCCTGAGAACGTAGTTACCAGCCGGAAGTGAAAATTCATGCCGCGCCGAATCAGAACGGCTAAAAATTTTCTGCGCAACTGTTTTTGTAACCGGATCATTTTGATAAACTTCCCAAACAACACCTGACGTTACAAAAGGTGCTCCGGTATAGGGGATCATGCTAACTTTAACACGTCCGTTTGTTAGCGAGTCACCCCGGGATTCTGAAAACACTGGCTGATTCTGCCCCATTATTGCGGCATTTGTGGCTGGAAGATTTGAAACAGGCTGGTTATTCCGACTATTTTGGCTACTCTGACCATTTCTTGCAGTCGGAGAATTATTGTTTTTTAATATGGGCTTTTGTGGGGGAACATTTATTGAAGACAATAATGTTGGTTGTTCTACTTGCGGTTTCACCGGGGGGAAGGATAACCCTGCTAAAGTTACTGAATTTGTCTTATCCTGTTGTGAAACACCTATACCTGAAGACATGCTTATGGTTAGCGGGATTAAACTATACTGACCAACCGATAAAAAAAGCTTATAGGATGTTTTAGCCACCATAATTTGTGACATTGAGAAACTTTTTACGTAAGTAGGCTGCCCCAAAACATATGGCATAAGCGGCTGAATGTAAAAAGCATCGTTCCCATTGGCACTATTGTCGACGTTTTGCGATAAGATTGTTTCTTTAGGTGATAAAACATGGTTTTCTACATGGTTAATATGGTCATTTGTCGATACACCTGGCAGATTATCTGTCCAGTTCACCGATAATAAGATGGTCAATAACAGAACAATAGTACAAACTCCCGTTACCAGGTACGTTCTTTTAAGAGCCATAAGACAAAACCTATATCTAAAATATTTCGACAGTTGCAGAGGACATTAGGTAACGTAATTTACAAATTACATAATTTTATTGTCACTTTACAAAAAGCTTTATACATAATTCTTACAACAAAATGAAGATATTTCTTGATAATAGCCTTAAAAAATGTATCCCATCCAAAAAAACCAAAGCTATTCAATAGCACGTTTTGCTGTCTTTCAGCCCCTAAATTACATACTAACTTTACCTGCGCATTGTTCTTTGCTAGCATTCTTACTGCACTTGATATTGTAAAAAATGTGAAGAATAGTGAGGTTTATTATGCGCTATAAACAACAAAGACCAATCAATTTTATCAAAAAATCTATGCTTGGTATCGCTTCCTTTATATTGTCAGCATTTTTAATATCAGGTGGGTATGCCCAAACGCAAACAATACTGAATGTGTCTTATGACCCCACCCGTGAAATGTACAGGGCTTATAACGATCTTTTTGCAAATTACTGGCTCAATACAACTGGTAGAAAAGTGCGCATTACCATGTCTCATGGGGGTTCAGGCGCACAAGCACGTGCAGTAATTGATGGGTTACAAGCCGATGTTGTAACTTTAGCCCTTTCCTACGATATTGATATTATCGCTGAAAAAACCAATCTAATTCCGGTGGGTTGGCAGAAACGCTTAAACCACCAAAGCGCACCTTATGTTTCAACGATTGTCTTTCTCGTTCGTCAAGGTAATCCAAAAAATATCCGTGATTGGAATGATTTGATTCGCCCAGGCGTCAGTGTGATTACCCCTAACCCAAAAACATCTGGGGTCGCGCGTTGGAACTATTTAGCTGCTTGGGGCTACGCCCTGCTGCAACCGGATGGAAGCGATGAGAAAGCAAAAAGCTTTATTGGCAAGCTTTTTGCTAATGTACCAATACTTGATACCGGTGCTCGGGATGCAACCAACACCTTTATCCAACGTGGAATTGGTGATGTGTTAGTTACATGGGAAAATGAAGCTTTACTTGCCCTGCAACGCTTGGGTAAAAATCAATATGAAGTTGTAATACCTTCAATGAGTATTTTAGCAGAACCAACCGTTGCACTTGTAGATGGAAACGTTGATAAAAAAGGTACTCGGGCAGTTGCACAAGCTTATTTAGAATATTTGTATAGCCCCGAGGCCCAAGAATTATTGGCGCAACATTATTATCGGCCAACGCTTGAGTCCGTAGCTAAGAAACATCAAAATCGCTTTCCAAATTTACAATTATTTACAATTGATCAAATATTTGGCGGATGGCACAAAGCAACATATCAACATTTTGTTGAAGGGGGCATTTTTGACCAGCTATACACACCACAAAAACAAAAATAACATTAATCAAAACATCCCCCAAAAAGGAAATATCATGGCGCGTCTTATCCAAAATCGGCAGCGACATATATTACCTGGTTTTGGTTTGAATATGGGGGTTATGTTATTTTTTGTTGGGTTGTTGATTGTATTACCACTTGCCGCACTTTTTATGCACACAACAAATATTAGTTGGTCAAAATTCGTAGATATTGCTCAAGACGAACGTGTACAGTCAGCCCTAAAGTTAAGTTTTTCATCCGCAATTATTGCAGCTTTGATCAATTTATTTGCGGGCATTATGGTTGCTTGGGTCCTGGTACGTTACGATTTTATCGGCAGGCGGTTGTTTGATTCGCTTATTGATTTTCCGTTTGCTTTGCCAACGGCCGTAGCGGGTATGACCTTAGCCAGCCTATACGACCATAATGGTTGGCTAGGTGGATTATTGAAAAGTGTAGGGGTTCAAGTTGTGCAAACACAAGCAGGAATAGTTTTAGCACTTGTTTTTATTGGTTTTCCATTTGTTGTAAGATCGGTGCAACCCGTTCTTGCCGATATGAATCAAGAAATTGAGCAGGCGGCCAAAAGCCTTGGGGCAAATGGTCGCCAGTTTTTCTGGCGCATAGTGTTACCGACGATTTTACCCGCAGCCTTTACTGGATTTAGCCTGGCGCTGGCACGTGGTATTGGCGAATATGGCTCCGTAATTTTTATTGCAGGTAATATTCCTTATGTTTCAGAAATTGCCCCGTTGTTGATTGCAATTCGTGTTGATGAAGAATCTGGCTACGAAAGTGCAGCAGTTATTGCCATTTTAATGATGATTATTGCTTTTATATTATTACTGTTGGGCAATGTATTACAACGATGGACACGTTTTTACCAAAAATAATAAAAAAGCTTTTCTAATAACCAAACATATCGTTATGATGTTTTTTTGACTTTCTGGAAACGCCTATGGGCCGTATATTATTAATTACTGTTACCGTTATATTTTTACTGTTTTTGTTGATAATGCCGATTGCTTTTATTATGATCGAGGCAGTTGGGAGTGGTTTGCAACCTTATGCTCAAGCAATCGGCAATCAAGCAACACTACATGCCATATTGCTAACCATCTTGGTGACGGCGGTCACAATTGTCATTAATATTATAATTGGGCTAAGTGGTGCGTGGTTAATTAGCAAATTTTCGTTTCGTGGCAAAGCCTTTTTAACTACATTAATCGAATTACCTTTTTCCATCTCACCTGTTGTGGTCGGTTTTCTATTTATCTTGCTTTTTGGATATAATGGATGGTTTGGCAAGTTGCTTGATAACTACGGCATTCAAATAGCCTTTGCCGTTCCAGGAATTATTCTTGTTACCGTTTTTGTGACTTTTCCCTTTATTATTCGTGAATTAATCCCATTAATGCAAGAACAGGGAAAGGATGAAGAAGAAACAGCCTTATCACTTGGTGCCAGGGGTTGGAGTATTTTCTGGCACATTACGCTGCCAAATATTAAGTGGGGGCTGTTGTACGGCGTTGTTTTGTGCCTGGCACGCGCCATGGGAGAATTCGGTGCAGTTAGCATTATTTCCGGAAATATCCAGGGCGAAACAGACACCTTAACGTTACACATTAAAAATTTATATGATGGATATTATTATAACGAAGCTTTTGCCGTATCGTCTTTACTTCTGATCGTGGCTTTAGCAACTTTGTTGATAAAATCCTTTTTAGAATGGTCATTTAAGCCCAAAACCAAATATAAAACCAAAACCACCTTGAAAAAAACATGATTAATATTGAACGGATAAATAAAAGTTTTGATCATGGCCGCATTCGCATCTTAGAAGATGTTAATTTTTCAGTTCCCAAAGGCCAGCTAGTTGCCTTACTTGGTCCATCAGGTTCTGGAAAAACCACTCTGCTTCGATTAATTGCAGGGTTAGAAAACGCAGACAGTGGAACTATAGAGCTTGAAGGCAAGCCTGCCCAGTCCAAAACGATTCAGCAACGCCAAGTTGGCTTTGTTTTTCAGCATTACGCATTATTTAGGCATATGAATGTTTTTAACAATGTGGCCTTTGGTTTGCGTGTAAAACCCTGGTTCAAACGCCCAAAACGCAAAATTATTCAGCAAAAAGTTCAAGAATTACTGGAACTTGTCCAAATTAATGAACTGGCGAAACGTTATCCATCACAACTATCTGGCGGGCAACGACAGCGGGTGGCACTTGCACGGGCACTAGCGATCGAGCCAAAAATTCTGCTACTTGATGAACCTTTTGGTGCTTTAGATGCCAATGTACGGCAAGAATTGCGAATCTGGCTGCGCAAATTACATGATCGGATGCAACTAACAACCCTTTTTGTAACACATGATCAACAAGAAGCTATGGATTTAGCCGACCGGATTATTTTGCTTCAGAAGGGCAAATTACAACAAATAGATACACCGGAAAACATTTATGAAAAACCAGCAAACCTGTTTGTCTACCAATTTCTAGGTTCTTTTAACACTATTCGTCTACCCGTCAATAACTCGAGCATTAAAATCGGCCACCATGTTTTTCAAACTGACCGACAAATTGCCAACGCTGATATGGGGATATTTTATATCCGTCCCTATCATTTACGCCTTTTATCGCAAAACCAAGCCACCACGGCACATTTTTATGCTTCTGTTCAAGGTATTTTATTTAATGGTTCAATCATTAAACTACAAATACAGCCCATAGACTATCTTAGCGGTATTTATGAAGTAACAATTTCACCATCCGACTATCATGCCCATCATGTTAAGAATGGGGCAATATACCCGTTTTCCATTCAAGAACTTGCCTTTTTTATCACACCACAGCAACCGCCAATCACTTTTAAAACAAGTGAATCATAATATCCTAATCATGAAACTAATCTGATCCTTGCGCCAACAGCCCATGGTTTCCGCCGGCCGCTGTAATATCAACACTAACAAGACGCTCGGTTGCGAAGCGCAACAAATAGTTAGGGCCACCAGCTTTAGGCCCCGTGCCCGACAACCCCTCACCCCCAAAAGGATGAACACCTACTACCGCACCAATCATACTCCGATTAACATAAATATTTCCAACACGACAATGTTCCTGTATGTAATCGATGGTACTTTGAATACGACTGTGAATACCTAATGTCAGACCATAACCTGTTGCGTTAATGTCTTTTATCACATGGTCCAGTTGGCTTTTATTCCAAGATACCAAATGCAAAATAGGTCCAAATACTTCACTTTGTAATATATCAGCCTTTGACAGTTCCGCCAGGGTTGGTGGGAAAAAATGTCCCTTAGGTAAATCTTTTTGTATGTCGCACGAATACAAAATATGTGCACTTTTTTCTAAGTAATGAAAATGTTGGTTCAATTTGTTGATCGCAATTTCATCAATCACGGGGCCTACATCTGTAGTTAAATAGGCAGGATGGCCAATACGCAATTCCTTCATAGCACCGGTCAGCATAGTAATTAAACGTTCTTTAAGTTCTTCCTGAACAAAAACCACCCGGCATGCTGAACAACGCTGTCCGCTTGACTGAAAAGCAGAAACAAGCAAATCACGAACCACTTGTTCAAGCAAGGCCGACGAATCAACAATCATGGCATTAATACCACCCGTTTCAGCAACCAGTGGAACAATTGCACCACCACGATTTGCCAAACTACGATTAATTGCTTGTGCCGTCGCCGTTGACCCAGTAAAAACAACCCCGTTGACCAGCGGATCTGCCACCAACCTTGCACCGATATCGGCGCCACCAATGATAAGGTGCAGGATTGAACGGGGGACACCAGCTTGATACAACAAATTTACCGCAGCATAAGCAATTAATGGTGTCTGGGGAGCAGGTTTAGCAAGCACTGCATTACCGGCGGCGAGCGCAGCAGTAACCTGTCCCATAAAAATAGCTAGGGGAAAATTCCAAGGCGAAATGGCAACAAAAACCCCCCTACCATGTAATGATAGCTCGTTCCTCTCACCAGTTGGGCCTGGCATTAATTGTGATTTGGCAAACAACCGACGCGCTTGGTTAGCATAATACCGACAAAAATCGATCGCTTCCCTCCATTCAGCAATCGCATCAACCATGGTCTTGCCAGCTTCATAAACTAATAGTCCAATCAGCTGTGGTGCTTGCTCCTCTAGAAGATGGGCTGTTTTTTCTAAATAAACTGCCCGCGCTTCTGCGCCCTGCCTGCTCCAGCTTATTTGTGCATGATGTGCTATATGGAAGGCTTGCTGAATTTCGTGTTCTTGTTGTTGCTTCGCATAACCTAATAAATGCTGAACATCAGCAGGACTAAAAACCTTGCTAGCTCCTGATTGAGAAGAAAAATGAGCATTTAAGGGAAAAGAATTTGCAAAATGAGCAATCTTTTTTTCTAGATCTTGGCTAACAATTGTATTTGTCACATCAATTCCTTTCGCATTTAAACGCTCTGATCCGTAAATAAGACGTGGTATTGGCAATTTGGGGCTTCTTTTTTTATCCCAGGCACGAATTTGCTGGATCGGGTCAGAAACAAGCTGCATGGCCTTGCGATCTCGATCAAAAATTTGGTTCACAAAAGAACTATTAGCTCCATTCTCAAGCATACGGCGAACCAGGTAAGGCAACAAATCTTGATGTGAACCAACTGGCGCATAAATACGCACGGGAATCTTTGGGTAATCTTGGCGTACGCCGTGATAAAGGCTTTCGCCCATACCCTCTAGCCGCTGAAATTCGTATGATTCGGTTCTCTTAAGCTGTGCGAGATGAATAATAAAAGCTACTGTATGTGCATTATGGGTTGCAAATTGGGGAAAAATGCAATCTTGTGCAGCAAGTAATTTTTCGGCACACACCTGATATGATAAATCCGTTGCTGCTTTACGGGTAAAAACAGGGTAATCGCTGACACCCTTTTCCTGCGCGCGTTTAATTTCTGTATCCCAGTAAGCACCCTTAACAAGCCGAACCATTATTTTGCGACCAGCCATGCGTGCATTCTCGATAAGCCATTCTATTGTTGGCAAAGACCTTTTTTGATATGCTTGAACAGCCAACCCCAATCCTTCCCATCCCTGAAGATCTGGGTGATGGATCAAGTGCTGAAATATCAGCAACGATAATTCTAAACGATCGGCTTCCTCGGCATCAAAAGTTACGTGAATTTGTGCGGCCTTGGCGCTAGAGCAAAGATTCAGTACTATTGGTATCAATTCATGCTGTATGCGTTGTATTTGACTTATTTCATAGCGAGGATGCAAGGCTGATAGTTTAATGGAAATACCCGGAGCTTTCTGACAACCCTGACCGGTAGATACTTTTGCAATTGCGTCAATTGCGTGTTGATAAGCTTTTTTATAACGCTCTGCATCAGCAGCTGTTTTTGCTCCCTCGCCAAGCATATCGTAGCTATAGCGATCACCCGCCCGAATATAGGTCACAGCCCTTTTTAACGCGTCATGAATATGATGTCCCATAATAAATTGTTGACCTAATACACGCATTGCTTGTTGCAAGCCAAATCGAATTAATGGTTTTATCAACTGCGCTACAGTAAGCCTTACTAAACCCAACGGGATGAGGTTGAATTTTTTTTGATGAATCGGTCGATAATTTAAACAACTTGCCATCGCCAGACCAAGACTAGCGATATTTACAAGCGCTGATCTGGATTTACCAATATGGCTCTGCCAATTGCCTTGTTGCAACTTGTCATAAATAAGCAAATTGGCTGTAGAACTATCTGGTATACGCAACAAAGCTTCAGCTAATGACAGCAAAATAACGCCGTCAACATCAGCAATTCTATATTCTTGTAAGAAAGCACGGTAGCCCTTTGTCTCTATCCGGTGTTTGCGAATGAAATCAACCCATTTTGCTGCTAAGGTTGTCGCTTGATCGCTGATTGGTTGCCATGTTTTTGTATATTCAAGCAGGTCGTGGACAACCCCTTCTTCATCAGCATCATACAAAGACTGTAGGTGGTTAAAGATATCTTTTACTCTATAATGAACTGCATTTCCTGACATTTAAGCCGCCTTAAACCAGACTTACGAATTTGACGATTAGGGCAAGACACCAGAATCAGATATAAACATTATTACAGAAGAAGGATCAACTCTTAAAAAGAATTTTAATTATGCAGCTAAAATTGTTTTTCAGCAATATCAAAGGATCAGCTTGCCTGTTTTACTTTTTTTGGCTAAGGTAAAGCACATTTGGTATCAAAATAAGTTTTTAGTCAGCTAAAGGCAAATATGTGATGAATTGGCGTTTTATGCAAGGCCGATCTTACCAATTAGACAAGATGGGTCTTAGGGATTTATTTAAAGCTTTTTTTACCTATCCTACAATTTTAGTTTATTTGGGCCTTGCCATATTGATGATTTATTTAGCATCGCAGGCAGAAGGATCAGGGTGGATGGTTTTTACGCCAATTTTGGCGACAGTTCTTATTTATCCCCTTGCCTGGTATCTGATCCACCGTTTTATCCTGCATGGACGTTACCTGTATAAAATCCGCCTCACTGCCACTGCTTGGAAAAGAATTCATTTTGATCATCACCAAGATCCACATAACCTGCATGTCCTGTTCGGGGCATTATACACAACCCTACCAACAATTTTTATTATCACTGTTACAACTGGCTGGCTGATTGCAGATGAAATGGGAATTTATATAGCCTGTGCCAGTGGTCTAATCATGACCTGTTTTTATGAATTTTGTCATTGCATTCAACATCTTAATTATCAACCACGAACGGCGTTTATTCAGAAAATAAAAAAATGGCATCTAGCCCACCATTTTCATAACGAACAGGGTAATTATGGGATCACCAACTATTTTTGGGATCGGCTGTTTAAAACTTTCTACCACCGTCCCCACGACGTGCCCCGCAGCAAAACTGTTTTTAATCTCGGTTACACCGCCGAAGAAGCTGATCTCTACCCTTGGGTTTTACAAAAATCGCATGGCATACGCCGCGATGATGGACCAGGTAAAACCCGCCAAAAGCCTAGCGAATAATTGTCAAGAGTAGAATAGACGTTTAATTTATTACTCAAAATAAATTGGAAATTTTTGAAAAAATGATTGATATTACAGCCGTACAATCAAGATCAGAGCTTCGTCAGTTTGCAATTCTGCCGCGGTTGTTGTACAAAGATTATCGCGGTTTTTGCCCAAATCTTGATACAGAAAATATCAAAATACTGCGCCCAGATAAAAACCCCTTTTTTGCACACGCCAAGGCTCGCTTCTTTGTTGCCCGAAAAAACGGACGAATTGTTGGGCGTATTGGGGCAATTATCGATGAAGGTTTTATTCAGCAATATAAAGAAAACACGGGTTATTTTGGCTTTTTTGACTGTATTCATGACATTCAGGTCTGTCAATTGTTACTACAAGCGGCAGAAAATTGGCTTAAAGATAACAAAATGGAAAAAGTCATTGGCCCACTCAGCCCATCAACTGCCGGGGAAGTTGGCTTAATGACCAGTGGGTTTGATGAAGCACCAATGTTAATGATGCCTTTCCATCCCCCCTACATGATGCAGATGATGGAACAATTATCGGCGTATAAGCCCATTAAAAACCTATATTCCTACTATTATGATGTTCTAAAAGCCCCTAAAATCGATCGTTACCAGTTAGCCGAACGTTTTGCGAATTACGGTGATCTAAAATTACGACCCTTTAATATGGCTTCTATGAAGTCAGAAATAAATCTTTTGATTGATGTTTATAACGATGCTTGGTCGAATAATTGGGGTTTTGTCCCATTTACAGCAGCCGAGATTGACCATCTTGGGCAATCTATAAAACCGTTATTGATTCCGGATTTAATATGGTTCGTTGAACTTAGTGGCCAGCCTGTGGGCATTATCTTGGGATTGCCTAACTTATACCAAATAATTTCCGATTTTAATGGGCGGCTACTCCCCCTAAATTGGTTGAAATTATTATGGCGCTTAAAAGTAAGCTATTCGATTACCAAAGGGCGTCTTGCCCTTTTTGGTGTTCGTAAACAATATCAACGCTCGCGCCTTGGTTCGCTCATCGCAGCTCTGTTATTGGAAGCCATTCGGGAAAATGGCAAAAAACTTGGTTTTGTCAGCGCTGAACTGGGATGGGTTCTCGAGGATAATAGCGCACTAAACCTGTTGCTTAAAAATATTGGCGGTAGCTATATCTGTAAAACTTTTCGTATTTACCAGAAAGAAATTTTATCTTGACCCCAACAAAATTCTATCATGCCCTAGTGTTAGCTGGAAACCGAAACGAAGACGATCCTATCGTCAAATACCGCGGTACCGCCAACAAAGCAATGACACCTATTTTGGATGTTCCAATGCTTATCAGGGTTCTAGACACCTTGCTTAGCTGCGGCGAGATTCATCAAATTACGGTTTGTTTTGATGAACCTGAACTAATACAATCATATGATCTAGTTCAGAAGGCAGTAAAGCAACAAAAATTACACTTTATAAATACCGCTGCAACACCCGCAAGCAGCGTTCAGGCATTTTTGAAGGCTTATCCAAATGGATATCCCTTTTTACTAACAACAGCTGACCACCCTTTATTAACCTCTAGTATGGTTACAAACTTTATTAAAAACAGCGACCCTTATGCTGATTTATCTGTTGGCTTGGCAACGGAAAAGGTTATTCAGAGTACCTACCCACAATCTGTTCGCACATATTACCGGATGCGTGACGGCGGATTCTCGGGATGTAATTTATATATTATTCGCTCTCGCGTAGCCGAAAAAGTGATTGTTTTTTGGCAAAAGATGGAACGATATCGAAAGAAACCTTTGCGTTTAATTGCGCAAATAGGTTGGTGGTCGGTTATTCGTTTTCGTTTGTTTGGCTTGACCATTAACCAAGCCTTTAAAATATTGTCTAAACGCTTGGGTGTCAATGCTCAACCAACAATTATTCCTTATGCGGAAGCTGCAATTGATGTTGATAAACCAAGTGATTTTGATTTGGCAACCCAGATTCTTCAAAATCGTCTTGCGTCAGACCCCAAAAACAGTTCCAGGCCTTATTAAGCGCAAACCATGCCTTGAACAATCTCTTTTATAAAAGCCTAAATTAGTATAATATTAGCTTTTATTTTTTGCGTCCCCAATTTTTAACCAATATCTCTGCTTTGGTTAAATCTGCTGGGAAATCAACTTCCCCCCATTGTAGCCCATGAATCAGACATGTTTCAACAGTTTTACGCTGTGCGATGAGACCGATGATACGCAAATACCACCATTTCAATCCTTCTTGGCTGCGCATACTTTGATCTACCTGACTGCTAAAATCAACACCTCCCTGGCCACGAAACAGCAACATGCCAATTGATTCGGCATTAACCTGGTCTAACGGTAATGTTTTACCTATTTCCAACAAACGGCTACCTTGGCGTTTAACTTTCATGTCATCTGCATCATAGGAATCCTTGGTATCAACCGTAACCGTAATATCAGACTTCGGGTTATTTAAAAGGCGTCGTGCGACCTCGATTTCAAAAAGGGTATCCCCGTTAACAATCATAAAATCTTCTGTCATTTCAGATCTTGCCAACCAACAGCTGCCTAAATTATCAGCTACTTTGTAAAATGGGTTAAATAAGGTGCGAATCTGAACGCCAGGATACTGTATTTTCTTCAATTGGGCTTCTACCTCTTCGGCAAAAAACCCAACAACGATAACAAAATTTTTAACACCTGCTTGAACCAAATGGTCTATTTGCCACTCAAGCAAAGTTTTACCGCCAATAGGCAGCAAACATTTTGGTTTTTTTTCGGTTAACGGTAAAAGCCTTGAACCCTGTCCAGCGCTTAAGATAATTGCTTTCATATGCAATGGTTTCCCAATATGTCTGTGAAAATACCGGCACAGCATGATCAAAATGCCATAAGAAGTCAACCGCCCTCTATCAAGCATGGCTTACCCCCTAAAGAAATAACCCGGCAAGAAAAATTTTTCTGCCGGGCTTTATCATTTACCTGTGTAACTTATCTGTGTGTAAAAATGTCAAATTTTCTATTTTACAACAACTGTTTGCAAATGGTGCTGAAACAAATTGCTTGACGTATGATCGCGCCGCCAAGCATTTTTAACACGCTCGACTTGTCCGCTACCCATAGACACAACATTAGCATTAGAAAATGTCTGGCTTTTACCAGAAATATTACCCCCAGCGCTATTTAAAAATGCCTTAACATGTTTCTGCTCGGTCATTGATTTGAGTGTTACGATGTAACCCGATAATTGTTGTTTGATTCCTGTTACCTCTAAAGCAACCACACGCTGATCTTCAATTGGTTCGGTACCAATAACAATACCCACCCCAAAACCACCGGCAACTGCATGACAAACAGCATCCCTACTACCCATCTGCATAGTGGGTTGTACTATTTTATCATTACTTTGCAGTTCCTGATCAATAATGGTTTGAATAATCGATCCCTGATCGTAAATTAAATTGGTAATATTAACCAAATCCGCAATGGAAATTGTTTTTTGTTTTGAAAGGCTATGATGTCTGGGCAACAGTACCATTAATTTTTGTTCATCGAGTGCCTGAACATGTAGGCGACTATCCTGGGTTGGCGTAGCGGTTATAAAAACATCAATACCGCTGTTAAATAACTCGCGATAACCAGAATCGGTTGAGAATTGATTAAAAGACAAAAAACTACCTGGGTGTTGTGATAACCAACGTGTTACTAGCCCACTTGCAACTGATTGACAATCGCTACCTATTTTCAGTTTTTCTTGCCCAACTGTGGCACTTTTATTTTTTAAAAACAAATGGACTTGCTCTTCCATTTTAAAAATCCGCTGGGTCATTTGAAAAAGTTGTTCCCCCATCTGGGTTGGAATAACCCCACGTCCGCGTCTGGCAAAAAGTTTGGTTCCATAATCGCGCTCAAGCGATTTTACCTGAATTGTAATTGCTGGCTGGGTCAAGCCCAGACGTAGTCCAGCTTTTGAAAAACTTCCTTCGCGAACAACGGCGTCAAATGCTTTTAATTGTGTATGATTCATGATTTAGCCTCTTCTATTTTTATTTATTATTTTTTTGAAGGCCTTGTCCCCCTGGAAAACTCTAGTTTTTTGGGACTCCGCTCAACTAGCTTCGACTAAGTTATAATGTATTACATCAGAAAATACAACTAAAAATATATATTTTAATGATTTTTACAACTTTTAATATATATTAATTGTTTAAGTTATTGATTATAAACAATTAAATATTTATGGAAGTTTTTCTTGCCACTGAAAAATATTTTTTGTATAAAGTTGATAATTGTCATGTTCCTCGGTAGCTCAGTGGTAGAGCAAGCGGCTGTTAACCGCTTGGTCGCTGGTTCGAATCCGGCCCGGGGAGCCATTTTTTTATCTGCCCTAATCTGCACATGTTTATTTGCTAAACCAAATAATTCTTAAGTTTTTGGTTATTCACTTTAGATAAAAGCTATAAATTTGAATGTCTGGGTCTGGCTTTATGTAGCCATAACCGCCGGCTAGTCCTGCCTACTTAGGCGATGTGTTCATGTAGAATCTAGCGAATATGGCACAACCATCAGTTGTGTTGTCAGTGCTTTTTATTGTATGGGCTTTCAATAAAACTTGGTATATAATAGGGCATGACTATGCTAGAAAAACAAAGGATCAACTAATGCTTGAAACGTTTTGGGTTAAAGCCAATCGCCATTTCACTACTTTCATTGGCTGTCTTATTCTATTGTTATTAACCCAACATGCTACGGCACAATCATCAAACCCTGTTTTTATCCGTGACGCCGAAATAGAACAGCTGGTTTCAAATTATGCAAAACCCATTTTCCGTGCGGCAAATTTACCAGCAGATAATATACCAATTTATATCATTGCCGATGACACTCTTAACGCTTTTGTAACATCTGGCCGTGGCGTTTTTATTAATATGGGGCTATTAATTCGCAGCCGCAGCCCTAACCAAGTTATTGGCGTTATCGCCCACGAAACTGGACATATTTTAGGGGGACATTTTGCCCGCCTTGAAGATAAACTTAAAAAAGCCACTTTAGAACAGATTTTAGGCTTTATTCTTGGGATTGCGGCGGGGGCAGTTGCAAATGACCCTAATGTCACAGCTGCTGTTATAGCATTTGTTAATAGTACAGGCCAATTATCTTTATTATCATTCAGTCGCGGACAAGAAGCTTCTGCTGATCAGGCTGCCTTAAGCTTGCTCGATAAAACAGGACAATCATCGCGTGGATTGCTCGAGTTTTTTGAAATTATGCAACAACAGGAACGGTTGATCGGCTTTCAAATTGACCGCTACCTTAGCACGCACCCCTTAACAGCTGAACGCATTCGTACGGTACGTGATCATGTGGCTAAATCCCCCTTCGCTAATCGTTTAGATCCGCCCGAGTTGGTTCTATCTCATCAACGGATGCAAGCAAAACTAATTGGTTATTTTTATCCCTTGTCTCAGGTTTTAAGCATATATCCAGAAACTGACCAAAGTCTTGTCGCGCGTTATGGACGGGTTTTTGCCTACTACAAAACCAAACAGATTGATAAAGCTATGTCGATTCTGGACGGACTGTTGAAAGAATACCCTAATGACCCATTTTTTTACGAATTCAAAGGGCAAATGCTACTTGAATCAGGCAAGGTTGAAATTGCTGTTGCTGCTTATCAACAAGCTGTACGCTTAGCTCCTAATTTATATTTGATTCGTTATGATCTAGCTAGGGCTATGCTTGCAGCAAACGACCCAACCTTATTAGCAGACGCAATAAAAAATATTGAGGGATTTTTACAAAATGAGCCAAGAAACGCACAAGGATGGAGGCAGCTAGCTATCGCCTACGGTAAGAAAGGTGATCAGGGTATGACATCCCTGGCAATGGCCGAGTATGCTGTTAATAGTGGTAAATATCAAGAAGCTATTAGGCATGCCGAAAAAGCCACAAAAATTTTGCCCTACGGTTCACCCAAATGGCAACGCGCCGATGACATACAGAATTTTGCACGTACGATGATCAAGCAACGCTAGCAAATATAACCTAGGAATAAGACAAACAACAACATTATAGAATAAATTAAAGCTATTCTGGCAACGAATATTTTAGGCACATGCCATGTTTTTTCCTAAAGACTTTCTTGTTGTTGGCAGAGTGCAAACTTAGACCCAATTATAGCTCTTAGGACAGATAATAGAATTCTTGCCAATATTAAATCTTCATTTTACCAACTGTGCGGGTAAAATAAGTGGTGTGTCGTGTTAATAAGTTTGTTTATTTTGATCGTTTAATGATAAAGTATTCTTCATAATAATTATTCCGAGGTTATCAATGAAAGGTTTATGTATTCGTCTGTTATTGCTGCTGCATGTTTTTATTACTATCTTTTTCGATATATCTCCTGCCAACGCCGACGTTTTTAATCAAGCCCAACGCAGTGAAATTGAAAAATTAATTAAGCAGTACTTAATCGAAAATCCTGAAATTGTTGTTCAAGCCTTGGAAGAAATGCGGCAGCGGCAGCAAAAACTTGAAGAAGAACGGGTCAGGCAGGAGATTAAGCGTCATTCGGCAGATTTGTTTTCAAGTGCAACATCACCCATTCTTGGTAACAATAGTGGCAAAATTAATCTTGTCTTTTTCTTTGACTATCAATGTACTTATTGCAAACAGATTGCAGGGACATTAATTGATCGTTTAAAACAAGAACGTGACGTCAAGTTGATAATGAAAGAATTACCCATTTTAGGCCCCGAATCTTTTATGATGGCACAAGCAGCCCTTGCTGCGCGCAAACAGGGAAAATATGAAGTTTTTCATATGGCCCTTATGGCTAGCCGTTCGCGTTTATCATCGGAACAAGTGCAAAAAATTGCCGAAGGACTAGGTTTGAACCTTAAACAGTTAAGCCAGGATATGCAAAGCCTTGAAGTTTTGCAGGAGCTGGATAAAAATAGGTCTTTGGCAACGATTCTTAACATTCACGGAACACCAGCCTTTATTGTAGGTTCACAACTTGTTGTTGGTGCGCCGGAACCGGATGATTTAATTAAAGCCTTAAAAGAATTAGCACGCCCAGTAAATCGCTAGAGACTATTGGTCGTTGGTCTCGTAATAATTTCTAGTTAACGTATGTTTTTGGTGTTGTTATTCTAGAACAACTTGCTTGCTGTTAAAAGTTACAGTATTGATGTGTATTGATTGATAATAAACATTTTGGGGTGATAGATTGATTGGAATTTCCAAGAAGGATAAGAAATGGTAGCAAAAAAATTTGATGTTGATGTGAATCTTGTCAAGAAATTAGCTAAATTGCTTGATGAAAGTAATTTAGGAGAAATTGAATATGAAAAAGGTGATGAAAGAATACGCCTTAGTAAAAATAGCTCAGCCATATTCCAATCTTCACCACCTGTCTCCCACAACATATCAAACATGTCTGGTACAGGTAACACTAAACCCGCCGAGCAAAAAAATACTTCAAATGCTTCAACCGAGGGTTCTATACCATCACCAATGGTAGGCACAGCATATTTATCATCCCAACCAGGTTCTGCACCCTTTGTTAGCGTTGGTGACCGGGTTAACAAGGGGCAAACGATCTTGATTATTGAAGCCATGAAGGTTATGAACCCAATCCCGGCCCCCCAAAGTGGCATTGTTCAATCGATCCTTATTCATGACGGACAGCCAGTAGAATTTGGTCAGTCACTGATGACAATTGTTTAAAGGGGTTTGAATGTTTAAAAAAATCCTAATTGCTAACCGTGGGGAAATTGCCTTACGAATTTTAAGAGCCTGTCGCGAGATGGGTATTCAAGTAGTTGCGGTACATTCAAGCGCTGACGCCACAGCCAAACATGTTTTATTAGCAGATGAAGCCGTTTGTATTGGCCCAGCCTTGGCAAAAGACAGCTACCTTAACATGCCAGCAATTATCTCGGCCGCCAGTATTACTGGGGCTGAAGCTATTCACCCGGGTATTGGCTTTTTATCACAAAATGCAAAATTTGCTCAAATGGTTGAAGAACACGGTTTTGTATTTATTGGCCCATCTGCTGAACATTTATCGCTGATGGGTGATAAAGTAAAAGCCAAGGAAGCCGCACAAAAATTTGGTCTTCCAATTGTTCCTGGTTCAGATGGCGCTGTACATGATGATGCGCAAGCAATAAAAATTGCAGAAAAAATCGGTTACCCTGTTTTGGTTAAAGCCGCGGCAGGCGGTGGGGGTAAGGGTATGAAGGTTGCTCATTCCAGTAAAGATATGATTATGGCTTTAAGCTTGGCGCGCGCCGAAGCTAAAGCCAGTTTTGGCAATGATACCGTCTATTTAGAAAAATACTTATCACACCCACGACATATCGAAATACAGGTTTTAGCAGACAATCACGGCAACGTTGTCCATCTGGGGGAACGGGATTGCTCATTGCAACGCAGACACCAAAAACTGCTTGAAGAAGGCCCATCACCTTGTTTAAATACTGATGAACGCAATAAACTTGGTGAATTAGTATGCAAAGCCATGCGTAAAATGGGGTACCGTAGTGTTGGAACCGTTGAATTTTTATACCAAGATGGACAGTTTTATTTCATTGAAATGAATACACGCTTGCAGGTTGAGCATCCAGTAACCGAAATGATTACTGGGATTGACCTTGTGCGCGAACAAATTCTGGCAGCGGCCGGCGAGAAACTATCTTTCAATCAGCAAGATATTCGCTTTCACGGCCATGCTATCGAATGCCGTATTAATGCCGAAGACCCAGAAAACTTTCAACCATCACCAGGACTGGTTAAAGATTTTCATGCCCCAGGTGGTCTTGGTGTGCGCGTTGACTCGGCAATATATGCTGGATATACCGTTCCTCCCCATTATGACAGTTTGGTTGCCAAGGTTATTGTACATGGGCGTAATCGCCAGGAGGCAATAATGCGGCTGCGTCGGGCGCTTGAAGAATTACATATTGGAGGCATTAAAACAACTGCCGCACTTCACCGCCGCCTTGTTGCAGCGGCTGACATTGTGAACGGTACCTATGATATCCGCTGGCTTGAAAATTTTGTTGCTGAGACCAGTGCCTAAAGGCTTAGCCTGAATGAAGTCAATACCTGTTGAATTACTATTGTCTGCCTATGAAGTTGGCGTTTTTCCGATGGCGGCAAGTAGAAATAGTTCAACTGTTAAATGGGTTGAACCCAAGAAACGCGGACTTATTTTTGTTGACCAATTTTATGTACCGGGACGTTTGCGGCGTTTAGCGCGGAAGGGTTTGTTTAACGTTTCTTGCAACCGTAATTTTCGAGAGGTTGTCCGGGCATGTGCGGCACCAACTGAAACACGTAATGAAACGTGGATTAATGAAGTTATTGAAGAGTCGTATTATCAGCTTCATCTTTCGGGATATGCGCATTCGCTTGAATGTTGGCAAGGAAACGATTTAGTTGGCGGTCTTTATGGCGTAAGCCTTGGTGCCATTTTTTTTGGGGAAAGTATGTTTAGTCGTACTGATAACAGCAGTAAAATTGCCTTATGCCACCTAGCTGCTCGGTTAAAAATTGCCAATTATTATATATTGGACATGCAATTTCTAACCAAACACCTACGCCAATTTGGTGGCACCGAAATTGATCAATCTGAATATCGCAAACTGTTGCCAACATATTTAAAGATAAAAACTAACTTCCCCTATCTAATTTCTGAATCATCCTTTATGGGCTGGCTGCAATCAAGCAACCAGAAATCATAAACAGGGTGATCCAATGCCGACAATGCGGGACTGGATGCAAAAAACCAACCAGCAAATCGCCGGCTTGAGGCTGATGCACCAAATAATTCATCAATTTCTACATAAGCTGCTGTTTCTGGTGTCTCTTCGGGAAGGGTTTTTTGACATTTTTTTAAGGTGATTAGCAACGTACCAAATTGCACTGGTTTATCAATCTCTATCTCTAGGGTAGAAATGCGGGTTGTAACTTTGTCTAAAGCCTGAATAGATGCTTTTCCAAGATTTTGGGCAGCAAACGTTTTAAAAGCACCTATGAATCCAAGGGGTAAAACAAGACAAAAAATTGTTAATAACCGACGCATCATGTGATCCTACCGATCAATAATTTGATTAATCAAGTCGTGAATAATTTGCCGTACCGATTGCGGGCTACACCCCATAACTAGGGAATCTTGCCAAAGATCATCCAGTACAACGCTTAATTCGTGATAGTTTTCGTTTAAAACTTTCAGTTTTTCACGACAACTAACTGGCTGGCCATTTTCTAAAAGCCAAAGAGGTTTTGGCATATCATGCATCAGAAAGCACCTTTTTGAATGAAATAGTTCGTCTCAAGATGGGTTTTATCTTGGTTATTTTCCTCTAATCTTGGCCAATTCGTCGGATGACAAAATAGCCTTGGCTAACAAATCTAAGATATCAACTGAACCTTGAGTATATAATATAAAATTTCCTGGTTGTAACGTCCGATCTTCAGCCCCAGGCTGTATATCAATGTAGGCTTTCCCGCCTAGTCCATCGGTTAAAATACGGGCGTTCGAATCAATTGGCAGCACAATATTTTCAGAAATTATAAATCCTATTTTTACCTGAAAATCGCTAGGATTAAGCTTAATTGAACGAACGGTTCCAATACGAAAACCCGCCAATCTAACTTCAGAACCAACTTTCATGCCTGTAACCTGACGAAAGACAGCATAAAACTCGCTTGGCTGTTTGCTTGAAAAGGTAAACATTCCATTCGCATACAGAACAAATAACACAGCGGCCAACAAAGCTATAAAGCCTATCATGAAATTTGCTCTGCGCGATTGATCCATTATTATCCCCGCTTAACGATTCACGTCGCTAGAATTTTTCTCTGCAGCTTTAAAAATAGCTTGCCCAACCAAATCAATAAAATTGATACCTGCCTGTGTATTTGTAATAATCTGCCCATCGGCTAAATAAACCTGTTCTTTACCTGGGCTAAAACTAAGGTATGAATCGCCAAAAATGCCATCACTAGTAATGCGCAAAAGGCTGTCTTTTGGAATTTTGATATTTATATCAACCGAGAATTCTAAAATCGCTTCATAGTTTTTGGGATCGAGCGATTTTTTATTAACCTGACCGATCTTTACACCAGCCAACCGTACATCGCTACCAACCTGCACACCTTCTGCCTTTGCAAAAAGGCCAATCAAGGTGTATTGTGACGATGTTTGTCGGTCACGCTGATGAAAAACAAAATAAGCAAATACGATTGCAGCAGCGAGTACAAAAAAACCGGTTGCTGTTTCAATAATATTCTTGTTCATTTACCCGTCCGAAGCAAATCATGACTGGGTTTAACAGATGGATCCCATGGTTTATAAGCATCCATTGCCTGCGTAAGGCCTGTTACATGAGCGGGTTTGTGGGCGTGAACTGTACCAGTCAAGTTGGGTACGTGGCTTTGCTGCCATTCGTGGCCTTGTATCTCTTCTGGGGTGGGTATGTGATTTGTTATATGGTGCAACCAACTATGCCACAAAGCTGGAATTTTTGATGGCTCAACAATACCACGATATACAACCCAACGTTTTTCATAACCGTTTCGCAAACGACGGTAATAATATTTGTTACCAAAAGCATCAGCCCCTGCTCTCTTGGCAAATAATCTGGAAATAAACCCAAGCCTAAAGTTCATATCGGCCTCTAAAATAAATTTTTAATTTTTAACAAACTGATCTTAGTTTTTTTCCGGCAAAACATCAACTAGCTTTCATCGATCTTCTTTGTCGGCAGCTATTTTAGGAATAAAATATTTCATATCACACAAAAATCACTGTGTTTATTGTCTATATTTATTATACTTGTTCGATATGCTGCTGTTTTGTATCGTTCAGTAACATTAACCTTTAGGAGAAACCATGTCCGACAGCCTTATTGAAAAGAACTTGCTGCGTTTGGGGCTAGAGTTACCCAAAGCAGCCGCACCGGTTGCTAATTATGTACCTGTGGTTATCAGTGGTAATTGTGCTTACGTCGCTGGCCAGATTCCAATCAGCAACGGCGAAATTAAGTTTTCTGGTAAAGTTGGTAAAGATTTGACCATTGAACAGGGACAGCAGGCAGCCCGTCTTTGTGGTTTAAATATGGTGGCACAACTTAAATTAGCCCTAGCAGGAAAATTAAACCGTGTTGTTCGCTGTCTTAAGCTGGGTGTTTTTGTACAATGCCCTGATGGATTTGCGGATCAGCCTAAGGTTGCCAATGGTGTATCTGATCTTATGGTTGCTATGTTGGGTGATGCCGGCAAGCATGCACGTTCAGCTGTAGGTGTTAATGCTTTACCATTGAATGTTGCGGTCGAGGTTGATGGTTTTTTTGAGATTAGTGTTTCATAACGATCATTATTTATGCAACGCCAAATGGGCTATGAAATTGGTTGCAGACAATCGTAACGTGCAGCGCCGGGGGGTATGACCTTATCTATCCCATGTCGCTGTAACCGTTCAGCAATTGTCTGCTGCCAGTTTTGAAGCCCCTGTCCATCAACATACTCTTTTGATTCATCTGTCATAAGATGAAGCATTTCGGCAAACGAAATTCCTTGCTGCCATTCCTGTTGGGCTTTGTTTTTTAAGCCAAGTTCCCAATATACATCCCCCAAATGAAGACGTAATTCTGGGTCACCTGGTTTACCTAACACTGCTTTGCATATAAAATCAAAAGCCTGGTCGTACTGCTTCATTTGATAAAGAATCCAGCCTTTTGTATCTAACATCTCGGGATCGTCTTTATCAAATGCCAATGCAATATCAATATATTCAAGTGCTTTTGGTAAATTTTCTCCCTGAATAGCCCAAACATAGGCAACACCATTATATCCCGCAAAAGAACCGCTCTCAAGCGCTTGAGAATACCAATATTCCGCTTTCGTTAAATCAACATATCCGGCAACCCCGTACAAATAAATATACCCAAGACCAATTTGTGCGCCTATATGGCCTTCCTGCGCTGATTTTGTCAGCCATTCAACAGCCTGCTGCATATCACGATCTGGCGATAACCCACGCCAATGCAAATAACCCAAACCATACTCTGCCTCAATATCTCCTGCTTGGGCAAGTTTTTCAAAGATATGCCGTGCTTCTTCGTAACTTTGATTTTCTAAGGCTTGCCAACCCTGACTTACAGTTTGTGCCGTAAGCCTAGTTGCATATATACTTGCCATCGTGGACAAAAGTAATAACAAATTTATATAGGATTTTATTTTATTAATCATGTGATACCCTATTAATTCTTATGCACCAACACACCACCTCTGTTTTATGAAAATGGGTTGGTGCATGGCTTGGCTTTAACCTCTGGAAGGGTACTTTCTAAAGCTTGATCAGCCTTAATGATGAGTTTTTTTAATTCTTCACGCCAGGCTTTTAGGTTCTGAACCGATAAATAATCTTCCGGATTTCCTTCGGCTAATAAAAAGCGGCGTTCCTCTAGGTCTAAGGCCATTAACCACTCGTTGCGCGCCTCATAATATAAACCCAACGCAAAATATATGTGGCCAAGATGCAATCTGTCTTCTGGATGACCTGGTAAAAGTTTGACGGAACGACACATAGGTTCAAGCGCCTCTTCATAACGCTTCATTTGATATAAAACCCACGCATGCGTATCAAGATAATAAGGATTATCCGGGTCGATTGTTAAGGCTTTTGTAATCAAGCTTAAGGCCTGATCAAGATTTTCTCCCTTAAGTGCTAAATCATAGGCAACACCATTCATACCGCTGACGCTACCATTATTCGCAGCAGTTAACATCCAGGTTGAACCCAATTCTTCGTTTTGCTCAACCCCTTTACCGTAACTGAAATAATACCCAACCATATACTGGGCTTCAGCATCACCCTGCTGTGCTAAACTCCAAATTTCCTGAAAAGCTGCCTGATAATCTTTTCTGTCAACTGCCGCACGCCAACGATCCCAGTCCGCCCAAGCCAAATTATGTGCTAAATAAAAAAGGATTATTGTTGTAAGAAATAGGACAAATAAAAGTTTTAAAAAAATACTTTTGGTAAAATTGATAAAAATCATCGTCTTTTCCTTTAGCCACTGAATGAATTACGATATAGGACGCAGACAAACAATTTCTTTATCCAACGTGCGTGGGGTCGATTGACTTTTCAAAGTACGAATTTCAGCAATTTTTTTCTCTATGGTCACCCGCCAGGATTCGATGTTTTGCATTTGCAAATAATCCTCAGATGTCCCATCGCTTAGAAAATCGCGGTTCGTTTCAAGATCTAACACCGACTGCCATTCCATGATCGCCTGATCATATAAACCAAACTGTTGATAAATATCTGCAAGATGGCGGCGTACTTCTATTGCTCCAGGCTCTATCAATGATGCTTTACATGTATAAGTGAAAGCCTCTTCATATTTTTGTTGTTGATAGAGAATCCACCCCATTGTATCAATAAAAGAAGCTTCATTCGGGTGGGCTTTTAGAACTTGTTCCATCAACTGAATTGCCTCGTCCAAACGTATTCCCTGTTCGCTCCACCCATAAGCCAAGTTGTTCATCGCAACAATATGACCACTTAGTGCTGCTAATTGATACCAATACTCTGCTTGGTTACGATTTTGGGGCGCTCCTAGGGCAAAATCATACATATAGCCAACCCGGAACTGTGCATCTACATCTCCCTGCTGTGCTAACATTAGGTACTCACGCAGGGCTGTAACATAATCACCACGTTCATAGGCATCTTCGGCTTCTTGTTGCCCTGCTACAAGAACCAGCGGTCTTACAATAAAAAAAATGACCATACTAAAAAATATCAACTTTTGTTTCATAGCCTTACCATTATATTTACATATTATTATAGTATAATATCTCACATACATAATAGCTGATAAAACTTTGTTTGGAAATGAAGTTCTTTTTCCATTGAAAAAGAATATATCATCTTTAGAGTGTTTTCGTTAACTTGTAAAAAAAATTATTATTCATCAAGTTTTTTGTTTATGACGAGGACTAGGTGTTTGTTAGAAGTAAAATAATTAATAATAGTAGGGTTGTATTAAGACCAGATAATATCTTTTGGCGCTATGCTGCAGAGCTTAGACAAAAAAAAGCTAGGCAATACCTAAAGAATTTTGGTATTATAGAGTTGCTACAAAGCCAAGTATCAACAGAAATAGCCCCTCAATTTTATGATCTTTATAACCTACACCAACATATTTGTCGCTTTAAACCCAGTATCTGTCTTGAGTTTGGGGTTGGTTTCTCGACAATAGTTATTGCTCATGCGCTATCTGTAAATGGATTTGGCAAGGTTTACACTGTCGACAGTAATCAATACTGGCTCGATAACACTTTAAAAAAGATTCCCGCTAATCTAGCCCCCTACACTGAGCTTAACTTTAGCGAAGCAACTATCGACATATATAATGGGTCATTATGCCATTTTTATACAGAACTACCTAATATTGTACCAGATTTTATTTATCTAGATGGACCTGATGCTAATGATGTCAAAAACAGCTTCCGTGGCTTACGTTTCGGTGAAATGATAGGGCAAAAAAAAGAACGTCCATCAGTTGCAGCCGATATTTTGCTTTATGAGAGTACATTGCGTATATCAACAGGATTCTCGATGATTGTAGATGGGCGATCAGTAAATATTGATTTTTTAATACGCCATCTTAGAAGAAACTATCATGTTCTAGTCGACCGGGTTTTGCAATACGCATTATTTAAACTAGATTATCCTTTTTTTTAAATACTATATAAATAGTTGTTGTATATTAACTAAACACGCAAAGATATACAGTAAAGTTGATAGATAAATGACCTTAAAACTTACCCCAAGCACTAATGATAACCTTCGGTTTAACCAAGGAAATTTTAGTAATTTAGCTGATGCACTTGATTATGCTGCGGCCGGGAGTACTGGCTTTAATTTTTATGATGGCCGTGGACAATTACATCATGTCTTGACTTATCAAAAACTACACATGCTTGCAACCAACGTTGCCCGCGGATTAATTGCCCAAAAGTTGCCTGTCGGTTCAAGGTTTTTGCTGATTGCTGACACTGTTCCTGAGTTTATGATTCTTTTTTTTGCATGCCAGTATGCCTCTCTAATTGCCGTACCGGTTGCCCTGCCAGTTGGTCTTGGTAGTAAAGAATCTTATACCGAAGGCCTAAGGCGACAGTTGCAAGATTGTGGTGCTATTGTAGCGGGTGCGCCAAAAGAGTTGTTAGATTTTTTAATAGCTGCTTCAGCTGGACTAGACTTAAAGTTATTAGGGTCATTTCAGTCAATTATTGACCTAGCTCAACCCCATGGCAATATAAGACCATGGCGTCAGGCTGATGATCCTTGCTATTTGCAATATTCATCTGGCAGCACCCGCTTCCCACGTGGCATTGATTTACGTCAATCGACCGTGATGTCCAACTTGCATGCGATTAGCAAATATGGCGTTCGCATGGGTGCTGAAGATCGCATAACATCTTGGCTGCCATTATACCATGATATGGGTTTAGTTGGATGTACCCTAACCCCCTTTGCTAACCAGCTATCAGTTGATTTTATGGCAACACGGGATTTTGCCAAAAGGCCTATGTTATGGCTTGAATTGGTTTCTAGGAATAGGTCAACCATTACCTACGGACCAAGTTTTGCATATAACCTTTGTGCCAGACGGGCATCGTCTGCAATTCTTGATGACCTTAAGCTTGATTTAACGCCCCTGCGTGTTGCTGGCATTGGCGCGGATATGATCCAGGCAAAGGTACTGGGTGAATTCGCTCAGGTATTTGCCAGGTCTGGTTTCAACAAAACGGCTTTTTTGGCAAGTTACGGTATGGCAGAAGCAGCTCTAGCCCTGACTTTTGCAAAATTAGGTACAGGCATCGGGACAGATTATGTTGATCGGGAAAAGTTGGTGCGTACTTCTGTTGCTGAAGCAGTTAATCACGAACACCCTAATTGTCAGGTTTTTGTTACATGTGGACACTTATTGCCGGGATACCAGATGGAAATACGTAGCGAGGATGGCCAGGTTTTAGGAACGCGTCGGCAAGGAAAAATATATGTTAAAGGTCCAAGCATTATGAAAGGGTATTTTAATCAACCCGAAGCAACCCTGGCTGTTCTTAGCCCTGATGGTTGGTTAGATACAGGTGATTTAGGTTACAAACTAGCTTCAGAAGAAATTGTCATTACTGGACGTAGTAAAGACTTAATTATTATCAATGGACGCAATATTTGGCCGCAGGATATTGAATGGACGCTGGAAGAGTTACCAGAAATCCGTAAGGGCGATGCTGCTGCGTTTGCCGTGAATAAAAATGATGAAGAAAAAATTATTATTCTGGTTGAGTGCCGATTAAAGGAATCAACACAACGACAAAAATTGGTTCAAGAGGCTGAGGCAGCTGTGCGACGGGCACATGGTGTAGAAACGCAAGTTGTTTTAGTACCGGTTCGTAGCCTACCTTACACATCATCGGGCAAATTAAGCCGTTCCAAGGCTAAAGCAGCGTACCTTGCCGGCCAATATTCATAGATAAACGCCTATGAAGCAAAAGATTATTGCAATCACTGGCGGCACTGGTTTTATCGGTAGCCACCTTGTTCAACGATTGGCACAAGATGGGTGGCACATTAGACTTCTTTGTCGGCGTTTCCCAATTCATCCGCTTTGGTATAATAGTAAATTTGAGGTTGTTATTGGTGACTTAACAGACCACCGTGCATTGCACAAACTAATCGATAACAGCCAAGTGGTAATTCATGCCGCAGGCCTTATAAAGGCGGCACAAGCCGACGATTTTTACAAAATTAATAGCAAGTTCACCGAGAATATCGCCAACATCGTTTTACAGCGAGCACCAAGCAGTCACTTTATTTTTATGTCTTCTCTAGCAGCACGTGAAGGTTTATCCATTTATGGCCGAAGCAAGAAGATGGCTGAAGATTGTTTACAAAACAAACAACTTCATTGCAGCGTTATTCGCGCCCCCGCGGTATATGGCGAGCTCGATCGGGAGGTATTTCCAGTAATTAAATTGTTAAAATATGGCTTTGGTTTGGCAGTAGGTAATCCACTTGCCCGATTTTCACTTATTCATGCTGCCGATTTAAGTGATTTTATTTGCTACCTTTCTCAGAAAAAAAGTGAATCATTCACCATATATGAACCACATGATGGTAAAACAACAGGATATAGCTGGACCGAATTTCTTGAAGAACTAAGACAAACACTTGGTAAAAGGTATTTTATTCGTATTAATTGTAATCGCTTTATACTAAGATTTTATGATTATCTTCAATCAATCCGACAGATATTAACACCCAATTTTGTTAACATTCTGGGTCATGGTAAGATAGATGAAATCCTTCACCCCAACTGGGTCTGTGACACAAAATCGATGCCCAACGATTGGCACCCTTCCCTCAATCTCAACCAAGGGCTATCAAGAACTATTAAGGGTTATCAAATGGCAGGTTGGCTTTAATTTTTGTAAACTTTTCAATCGTAGTTAGGCAACAGCAAACTTTTGCTGGGTATGTATTGCAAAATAGCCAACTTCTTCAGCGGTCTTTTTTAAGATATCAACCACCTTTTGCAGTTGCTGGCGTTCATGAGCACTACATATACTGCAACGCAACAAAACCGTGCCCATTGGTGTCGCAGGTGGCATCACAATATTGGCATAAACACCATTTTTTAATAGATTCTGCCAAAAAAGAGTTCCAACCTCGACATTTGGTAAATAGATTGGAACAACTGGACTTTTGTTTTTACCTAACCTAAAACCAAGCTGTGCCAATTGATTATAAAAGAATTCAACATTTTGCCATAAGCGGTATCTTAGCTGCGGTTCCTGTTGAATAATTCTTAGCGCTGTCTTCACAGATGCAATGGTTGCTGGTGGTAGAGATGCGGTAAACATATATGGCCGGCATACGAGCCGAAGTAGATCAAATTCCGGGGAGTCTGAAACACAAAATCCACCGACAGCTCCTAGGCTTTTGCTAAATGTACCCACAATAAAATCAATATCGGCCTCAACGTTTTCTTCTTGACACAGACCACGTCCAGTCTGTCCCAAAACACCCATTGAATGGGCTTCATCAAGAACGATATACGCATTGGCATACTTCTTTTTAACCGCAACAAAATCGGTTAGAGGTGCCTTATCACCTAGCATGCTATAAATGCCCTCAAGCACGATAATTTTGTTACCAGGTTTATCCTGCAGAGCATTTAATCGACGATCTAAATCGTTGGGATCATTATGGCGAAAACGAATAACCGTAGCTGTACCCAGTTTCGCACCGTCATATATGCTGGCATGCGAATCAGCATCAAGTAATAAAAAATCGTCTGGCCCGGCTATTGTTGAAATAATTCCTAAATTTGCCTGATAGCCAGTTGAAAAAACCATGGCTTGTTTTTTACCATAAAAATCTGCCAAGTCTGATTCTAAAGTGGTATGCTCGGCATAGCTACCGTTGGCAATGCGTGAACCGGTTGTTCCAGTACCTGAGAGATAAGCGGTTTCGGCTGAAGCGGCCTGACAACGCGGATCAAATGTTAAGCCCAAATAATTGTTGGTACCTATTAAAATAGTCTTACGCCCATTGATAATAGCTTCGGTTGGGGATAGAAGTTTCTCCATTTTAATACCAAAAGGGTCGACACCCAAAGACTTCATGTGTTCATATTGGCGACGAACCGTTTGAAACCGTTTTAACAAAGCCATTTTATTAGACCTTCTTTGCTTTATACCGAAGCAAGCTTCGTAATTGTTGAGGTTAAATCACCCGCTGTTTTAATTTCTGACATCACGTTCATGGGTATTGAAATATTAAATTCCTGTTCCAAATCCATGATCAAATCCATTACAGTAAGCGAATCAAGGTTTAAATCAGAAGACAAATCGGTCTGCATACTGATATGGACATTACTACCCGACTTATTATAGCGCTGCAATATAGCGATAACCTTCGGGAAAACCTGGCTTATCTGTAAAGTTGACAATTTTCTACCCTTAAAAACATCTTTATTCTACTTATAACAAAGATCGCCCTACAGCAGAAATAACAATTTGTAACAATTTGTTACAAACTGATGGTTTCATAACTAAAAATTATATTTGCTATTTAAAATCGTTAAAGAATCTTTGATTGTTGTCTATGCCGGGCTTGGTAATAACGCCATACAAAAACCGGTATTGCGAGAACTGGATGCCGATAACACCACGCCGGAATGCTAATTTTTTGTCCCGTATGACGTTGCATTTTCCAAACAGCATAAGCGACAGCATCTTGAAAAGTAAAAAGGGCTTTGATAAGGCGCATGAAATTTAAAAATTTTCCTGCCATCCGCCGCCCTAACCATGTTAAGCCTGCATTGTACCGTTTAATTATCAACGAAAAATAATTGATATTGCGGATAAAAGTTACCTCGGAGTTAGTGTTGGTATCAGTGATATTAAAGTGAGCTGGTTTATTACCTAATATTGCCAGGGCAGTTTGCTGGTAGTAGCGTTCCGATCTGCGATATAGTTCGACAATCCGCGCTGTTTTCTCAACACGAATTTCTGCCTTATAGGTTTCTTGGAAAGCCCTAACCCAAATATCATGGGCGGTAAACTGGCTACCCAAAAGGGGAAATGTCTGACTGAGCATCGTTGTAACAGCCTGTGATAATATTTGGACAATTGAATACCGATCACGTTCATGATGCACAAAAACCAGCCGTACAGGCTGTGAGAACCTTGCCCAAATTGCTGGCTGTAAGCTGCTGCCTGAAGAGCCCTTGCGGAATTGATCAATACTTATAAGCGCATATTTCGCCTGCCGAACCTTTTCTTTATCATTGGTCTGTACATAATATACATTTGGTGGCAATAGCCAATTCAAAACGCTTTTTAAAATTGATTGATTATCCTGCTGATAGCTGGGTACGATAACATAAAAATCAAAAAGCTGATCATCTTTTACCAGCATTTGTTGTTCAAAATTCCACAAACAAGACCCATAAAATAAAATTGCGATTGCGGCAGGGTGTCGACGGCGCAACATATCGACAAAGGCATTGACAGTTTCAGAGTATGGTTTGGCAATTTCATCTTGTATTAGTTGATGTAAAGATGGATGCGTTGCCAACATGACGACCTCTAACAAACAATAAAATTAAATTTTGGTGTTGTCGCGAATCGCAGTGGTTGATCCATTGAATCTGGCATGTCCTCTCCATCCAAAAAAGCGGTGCTATTAAAATTAATTCCTAAATTGCTAGCCGTTCCACTACAATAACCATGATCGATCATCCAGGATGAAGGTCGCCCTAATAGCAGCAAAGGTATAGCTTTAAAAAACTGATACGGTGGGTAACTAACGGATAAATAACGAATTGCTGATTGCTCTTGCCCCCAAAATACCTTTAAACCCAAAGGTAGCTTATTTAAGGTTGTCGCCAGAAATAATAAATAATCCTGCTCTTTAATCATGTGCTGATCAAGTTGAATCACCCCTCGGTAGCCTTGATATAAACCAAAATTATCTACCTTGATATTGTTTTTGCGGCCAAATTGATTTTTAAAAGCACCATAGACGCTTTTTACAAGTGGCAAAAGTATCGATAAAATACCACGCATTTTCTGCGCACGCAGTTGTTGCCGGCTTAAATCTGTTGCCCGAGCAAATGCACCTGTTCCAAAAAAGAATCCTATTTGGGGTTTTGGAAAAGAAGGATGCTCAATAACCATCGCCGGTTTTGATAAAATTGTTGTGTACTCTAATCCAAATTGCATCATTTCGTCTAAAAGACGAACCAATGATATTCTCATACCAAGCTCATGGGCAATAAGATTCGTCGTACCGCCCCGGATAAGACCAAATATAGGAAATTTAATGTCTAAGCGGTACTGCCAAAGCAGGGTTAAAATACGATGGATTGTTCCATCGCCGCCATTGATAAACAAAAAATCTGGCATGTTATGCACCAGTTTCTTTAAAAGATCCTCTAATTCCTGAAGATTAGCGGGAACATAATGTTGTACATTAGGATAACAGCGCATGGCCCGCTTTATACCATCCAGCAGGCGTGATGAATGATTGAGCCAGCTTCTAGGGTTGCTGATAACAGCAACCGCGGGGGTTATTGGGAAAGCCAAGATACCAACTTACCATTCTTTCTTTTGTATTGAATGGCCTGCAAAAGCTGTACAATATGAAAAAGAAGAGACACAACCGTCCAAATACCTACAACAGCCAATCCCCACCCAGGAAATCCCAATATAATAGCAATCGTAAGAATCACAAGGTTTGGATTTCGTCTGGCGGTTATAAGGCGGAATAAGGTATCAATACGCCGCCATACATGAATATGCATACCATGAACCCGCGAAAAATAACCTTCAATAAGCCTTTGAATAATATAGCCAATTAAGATAATACCCAACAAATAATTAGGATTGAACATATTAAATTCATAAGCGCTTGTCTGAAGAACACCATACCACCATGCCCACCACCAGAATGGCGGATGAACAAGATCGGTTCCATGATCGAGGACGTTTCCAAGTGTTGACGACGTTAAGGTAACGCGAGCCAATTTGCCATCAACCGTATCAAGTAATGTCATAACCCAAGCAGCAACCAATCCCCAAGCAAAATAACTTTTATAAAACAACCACGTTGCTACAAGCATTATAATAAAACCTATGATTGTAACCATATTGGGGCTTAGCCTTAGAAAGGCAGCTAACCTTGTTAAAGGTAAAGCGATAGGCGGCCAAACATACTTGGTAATAATATCCGTGACCCCCTTGTAAGAACCATCAAACATAACTTTTTCAATATCACGTTGGTTTGTACTACTAATATCGAAAACATAGGGTTTGTACCTCTTGCGTAGTTTTGCATGATAGTTGCTTGCCAAATCCCCTGCCTCGCAGACAGATATTCCTAGTTTTTTTGCAGAGAAAATAAGATTCTCTGGGCTACCCCCCCAAAGCGCAGTAATGTTGTTTACAGAAATTTTTTGAAATAATCCGGCAATAACTCGTCCTTCAGTTTTGTGATTAACTAAAACTGTATCTGGCTTAGCAGAAAGGTTACGTACCGTTACCTCATCCACAATATAAGAACCATGGACTACGAAAATTTTGCTTGGCACAACAGGCAAATTACCAAGCACTTGGGGTAATTCGTGCGGAGTTGCAACCTGAAAAACATAATGATAGCCAAGAGTTTTCTTAAAAATTCTTTGCCATCGGTCTGATGGGGTCTGTTGCCAGACCTTAATAGCACTATGGCCAATAATAACGGCTACAGCGGTATTAGGTTGAGATAAGTTCATCGATCAAAGCTTGTCTAACATTGGTTAAAGTTATATTTTTTACCCGCGTAAAGTAAATCATATACTTCTGTTTGACAATCAAATAATATTTTTAAAACTTCATTGACCGAGAACCACAATGACATTCCGTTTAGCCCATTTATCAGATGTACATTTACCTTTTCAACTAACAAATCCTTGGTTATTACTTAACAAAAGGCTTATTGGTTTTTTGTCTTGGCGTTTTAAACGCCGTCATATTCATCTTTCTCAGGTATTAGACGCTCTTGCAATTGATCTAAAATCAATTAAGCCAGACCATACAGTAATTACGGGCGATATCGTTAACATTTCCCTACCAACAGAATATCGACAAGCCGCTTTGTGGCTTAAAGAATTAAGTGACACAGAGCATCTCAGTATTGTACCAGGAAACCATGATGCTTACGTCAATGTGCGCCCAGACCGTGGTTTAGGATTATGGCAGCCTTACATGAACAATGAACCAGGCGACACCTTGGTAAATATTATGGATTTTCCCTATGTCCGCTACCGCGGCCCTATAGCCATTATTGGGCTATCTACTGCCTGTCCTGTTCCATTATTTAGTGCTGCTGGTTACTTGGGTGATAAACAAATTCAGAAATTAGACCACATATTAACTACCCTTAATAAGCGCGATCACTGTCGGATTATCCTGATGCACCACCCACCATTTGCCAGTGATCGACACCGCCGCAAGCAATTGCGCGATATAAACCCTTTCACTAACGTCATTAGTAAACATGGCGTTGAATTAATTTTACACGGACATTTGCACATACCCTCGCTACGAAGCATTGAGGGACCAGACGGGGTTGTTGCAGTTATAGGGGTATCTTCCGCATCGGCCAGTCATCACAACCATAAAAGCCCGTCAAGGTATCATGTTTATTCTATTGCTAAACAACCATCTGGTTGGTTAATTACAACTGAAATCAGAGAGCTAGATCATACCCCATCATTTCATTACAAAAAAGCTGGTCTTTTCGACTTAACAATTCCTTTTTCTCGTGATACATAGATTGAACTCTTGATGATAAATCGTTAATATATTCTTATGCCCAATTCAACATTACAAAAATTTGCTTTCCCTTCTCTTCAGATTGCCCAGAATGATCACTGGATTGTGTTGTTACGACGTCCACAAATAACACTTGGCAGCCTAGTTATTGTTACCCGGCATGAGGAAACGGCTTTATCTGAAATTCGCAAGACTGCTTTCCAAGATTTAAGCCCAATTATCCAAAGTATTGAGAAAACCCTTAAAAAACTTTGGCAATATGATAAGATAAACTATTTAATGCTGATGATGGTTGATCCGCATGTTCACTGGCATGTAATTCCCAGATACCAGAATAATCGCCAATGGAAAAACCAATCTTTTGTCGACTTAAATTGGCCTAAAGCTCCAGACCTTGCCAAAGCTATTCATCTCTCCAGTGAAATCGAGGCAGAATTATTAGCAACTCTTAAGAATAACTGGGATCACTAATCTTGGCATCGGATAATATTTCATCCACATCCCATATTAATAATTCTTTTTCTTCTGGATCTTCTTTAATACTGACAACCTTAATACTGCGTTATTTGTGTTGGCCTTTGCTGGCTTGTCTTGGTGTTGCACTTGTGACCTTGTTGCTTGAGCGATTATTGCGCCTTGTCGATATGGTACTAACCAAGGCAGGTCCCTTGCATATTGTAGTTCAGATGTTGGGTAATTTGATACCCCATTATTTGGGTATAGCTATTCCAATTGCTTTTTTTATTGCTATTATTTTTACGGTAATCAAATTAAGCCAATCAAGCGAATGGGATGCAGCACAATCCCTTGGTTTTGGATTAGTCAAGCTTTTAAAACCACTGCTTGTTGTTGCGGCAGGACTAACGCTGCTAACCTTTTTTATAACAGGCTATCTGCAACCCCATACACGTTATGCCTATCGTGCCCTAGTTCACCTTATTAACGAAACAGCCTGGAACGCAACCCTAGAACGCGGCAGTTTTTTCTTTGGGCTACCTAATACGGTTATTAGTATTGATGGTACCCGGAAAGTTTATGATGATTTAGGCGTTGGACAAGAAATTACTGGAATTTTTATTCAGCAAACGCCTCCAAACGGCAATGAAATAACCATTGCGGCCGAAAAAGCACAAATAATCCGCGCGAACAGTGATGACCAGTTGGTAATTATTTTAGAAAATGGGTTAAGACTTGAAAAACGCCAAAACGGTCAATCAAGCATAGCTAGTTTTCAAGAATTCAGATTACCTATCGATTTTTCCGCCCTAGACAAGCAATTTCGTGATCGCGGCGTTGAGGGGGGCGAGCGTGAGCTAACTTTTGTTGAGCTTATCAAATTGTCTAAAAATCCCCCTGCTCTTCTATCAGAAGATAAAATATTGGCTGAAATTCATGGGCAACTCGTGCGTAATTTAAGCATTCTTGCCCTTCCATTCTGGGCCATAGCGCTTGGGATCGTCCCACGGCGGCGTCAGGCCGGTTTGGGGATTGCTGCGGGGTTGATTGTCATTGTCACCTATCACCAAATGATACAACTGGGACACAGCCTAGTAGGTAATGGCGAGATATCACCCGTAATCGCCCTTTGGCTACCCTTTATATGTTTCAGTGCGATTGGCTATTTTTTATTTCATCTAACCGCAACAAGGCCAGGGTTTAATGCGGTTGAATGGTTATCGGCGCACACACCATTTCTTAACCGGTACAAAAGTTTTAACAGGGGCAAGTCATGACCCTAAAAACACTAGGACGACACCTGTTTCATCAACATCTGAAATATATCGTTATCACACTGTTGTTTCTATCAGGTTTATTACTGATATTGGATCTGCTAAACAATATCGACGACATTCTGTCAACCAAAAATAATATTGTCTGGGCAACCATTGAATATGCTTTATTACGCTTGCCAAGTATTATGCTTCTGATGATGCCTTTTGCCATCTTGCTGGCTAGCTTGCTTTTTTTATCACGTTTGTCACAAACGCAAGAAATTCTTGCTATAAAAGCTATTGGGGTACCCTTTTACCGTTTTTTGTTTTGTTTATTGCCGGCCGGTCTGTCAATGTGTCTTCTGTTTTTTACAACCAGCGAGTGGCTGATTCCATATACAATGGTTAAGCTACAAAATTGGGAACAGCAATCAACCGGAACAGACCCTAAAAAACAACCAGACCCTATATCTAAAACAGCACACAGTCTATGGTTAAAAGAAGATAACGATTTTATTGCAATAGATTCCGTTAGATATGACGGAAAAATTCTTGATGGTGTGCGCATTTTTATCCGCGATCCAAACAATATCATTACACAGCAAATAACCGCCCAAAAGGCTGAATGGCTAAATAATGATTGGACTTTACAGCAAGGACAGGTTGTTCACATATCCCAAACTAATTTGGGTAGCTTTTCACTATCCGTCGAAAATTTTGTCGATCGTTTATGGAAGACATCCCTAAGGCCAGATTATATTGTTCAATCATCATTAGGGGCTGAGTATTTAAGCTTATTGGAATTATCTGATTTTAGTAAACCGGATTTCGTTGGTGCAAACTCAAAATATTATTATGAAAGTTGGTTTTACCGACGCATTTTTGCGCCGTTATCATGTTTAATTATGATTTTACTGGCAAGTCCCAATGCCCAATTAATCCCGCGCAGGACAACCTTAAGTCATAATATATTAATTAGCATAGGTCTTGGGTTTTTATATTTTGTACTTGATGGTATTTTGCTAACTTTTGGACAAACCGGAATTTTACAGCCCTTGTTAGCCGCCATTGCCCCTTTGCTCATCTTTACTGCTGTCGGTTTTTGGGGTTTAATAAGAAGCGATGAATAATCAAAACAGGTTGGTGATGAAATATGATACCCCACAATCAAAATTATAATGAGTGGCTTGGGCATCAAATTACAAGATGGGATCCGGGTTCTGTTGAACTTACCTTATCTATAAGGCCCGATCACTTAAATACCCTTGGTATTCTACATGGCGGTGTTTTATGTTCTCTATTGGATATTGCAGGTGGTTTAGCTGGGCTTTTCCATGATCATCATCAGCAGGCAAAGACAGAACGGCGTCGAGCGGTTACCATTTCGTTGACAACCCATTTTATTCATCAATCCCCTTCCCAAGGAATTTTAAAAATTACTGGTCAGCAATTAGGGGGAGGACGCAGGGTTTATTTTAGCACAGCACAAATTCTATCCGAAGAAAACAAGCTTTTGGCTAAAGGCGATGGCACTTACCGCTATCTTGATAGTTAGAAGCCACCGTTTTTCTTCTATAAAAAACGGCAAAAAGCTTAAGATGATGAAACCGTTTCTGACATCTCTGTTACTGGTGCTGGATTTGCAAAATCAAGCAATTGCTGGCACAAATGCCTTAGGGCTGAACGATTGGATTGGATAACATGCTCGGCCAGCAATTTTAATTCCCGAATATTTTCGGGGCTGGCATCATCAAGGTCTTCATTATTATCTAACCTGGCCTGAAACCGGTAATACTGACGACGTCCATTAGTTTGCGGTTGCAATAAAATGCCCAGCTGATGATCAACCATGTCACTGCTACCATCGCACATCAGGGTAAACACCTGCTGCCCCCAATGCGCAGCGCCCCAGTCTTTCGCTTTATCATAGGGTAATCTGCGTGTAAGCTCGCCGGTTCCCAATGATAGCATCAAAAAACTTTCGTTTTCTGGGTAACGTTGTTTCGCCTCTATATAAGCACACATAGCAGGATTATTGGCAAAAACTCCACCATCGATAAGAGCGTAATAATCACCAGGGCCATCAACCTGCAACAAAGCTGGTTCAAAATATGTTGGTGCAGCGGTAGCGGCGCGAATAACGTGCTTGGCCGCAAAATCATATTGGGTATTTTGCCGGGCTAGACTGCTTTTGAAGAACAAGGGCAATCGACGTTCAATTTCATAAGAAGCAATCATGACATCTGTTAACATATCACTAATTTTCGCGGGTCCAAAATATTCTTCCAAAACACTTTCAAGGCCCGCCGCCGAATATTTACCTTCGGCAAGATTGCCAACTGCCCGGATTTTTTTCCAAATTGTTCGGGAAAAAACCCTTTTTCCATCTGCCTCATAAAACTGGATAATATCCTTGGCTTGATATCTATTCTTTTTTTCGGCATTTGGCAAACAAAGACCCATAGCAACAATAGCACCCGTTGATGTACCAGCGATCAGGTCAAAAAGCTGTGAAATAGGCTTGCCCGTACGTTGCTCAATTTCGGCTAATATTAAAGCTGGAATAATACCACGAATGCCGCCACCATCGATTGATAATATTCGAACAGGCCTTCTTTCAGTTGGGGCTTGTAAAGTGCTTGCATTTGATGATCCGGCCATTAACGGCCAGGTTGTCGAACGCGACATGGTCTCCGAATCCCGAAATGTTTTGTGAAGCAACGCATCTATTGACATAAATTTTTAAGCTCGTATTCAGTTTTTTTAATCAATTTTTTAAAACAGTTTTTTCTTTAATCATTTTAATCGTCCGACATATTACTATATTTAATGGAAATAATAAACTATTCTTTTTAAATAAGATACCATACACGTTCAAATATATGCCTTGTGAACAGCTTTTAAGCTGTTATTGAGCATAAGTGAGATTGCTAAGAAATATAAAAACATCCTACAAGGGTTTAACGCAATGTTCAAAAAATTGGCTTTTATGATTATGGGCGAATATGTTGTAAATTTTTCAAGATTGTTTTTGTTTGCTTTAGTATCATTGACCCTGGTTTTCGGATCACCTGCCGTTATTCAGGCTGATCAACCCAAAAAAAACTTGTATATAGGTATTTTAGTGCCGCTAACTGGTTTTCTGGCTTTGGAAGGTGAGAGCCAGCGTAATGGGGCTTTATTGGCATTAGAAAACCCGCCTGCTGTTCTAAGACAAGCCAATATTAGCATTGAATACGAGGTTTTCGATACAGGAACAACACCAGAAGGTGCTACCTTGGCCTTTAACAGGTTGCTGCGTCGTGACAATCTTGTTGCGATTAGCGGGCCAATTCTTGGCACACAAATGCTTGCCTTGTTACCCCTAGCGCAAAAGTCAGAAATTCCCTTAACAACCATATCTGGAACATCAAGCCTAACTGAACAGGGTAATAGATGGTTATTCCGCTTTTTTCCAAATGACTCGGTTGTAAAAAAAGCCCAAACCCTTTATGCCGCTAACTTTAGAAAAGTTCAGCGTCCAATCATTTTTTACCAAACAACAGCTTATGGTCAAAGTGGATTACAATATTTGCAGCAGTACCTTGCTGATCTTAAGATTGATCCCATCGAATCAATATCAATTGATCCAAATATTCGTGATCTAGCACCAATTTTACTGAGAGTTATGCAAAAAAATCCCGATGGTTTCCTTTTGCAATTGCATGCCCCTTCGACAGCGCTATTAATCCAACAAGCACGTCAGTTAAATATTGAATTACCAATCATTGCCGGGTCTGCTATGCACCAACCAAGTACAGCAAAACTTTTATCTGCAGCAGAATTGAAGAATGTTTGCGCCGAGACCAGTGCTGCACCTGTTGTCGATTCTAACCCAACCATGCGCGCTTTCGTTGTACATTATCAGCAACGTTTTGGCAAAGAACCTGATGCCTTTGCAGTAGCACAATATGATGCGATGAACATGTTAATGCAGGAAATTGCCCGCGCAGTAGAAAATCACCATGATCAGGCATTGATGACGATAGCCACATTACGCAACCAGCTAAGATTGGGGTTATCACAACAACCATTTAATGGATTAGCGATGCATTATCAGGCAGATACCAAAGGAAATATGGCACATTCAGCGATTATTATCTGTTATAATGGGTATAACCACCAATCAGAAATTGTAGAACGGTATAATCCTTAATAACAATATCGTAACATAAAAATGGTAACCGGGCTTTTTTTTAATATTGTAACTCTTGGATGTATCTATGTGTTAGCTGCGCTTGGCTTTGTTTTTTTGCTGAACGCCGCCCGCAGTATTAATTTTGCTTATGGTGAATTGCTGTTGGCCAGCGGTCTGATAAACGCCTGGTTACTGCCTATCAATAAATCACTAACACTACTATTAGCACCCGTAGTTATTCTGGGGATGAGTATCGTTTTGGTTGTTTTATCATTTATTTTTTACTGGCCATTACGCAATAGACCGATAGAAACTATTTTCCTAAGCAGTATTGGGCTTGGATTAGTTATTCAAAATTTATTAGTACTTTTTTTGGGATCAGCTCCAGTACAGCTTCGGTTATTTGTCGATCCATATTTCGAATTGTGGAATATCCTGATTCCCAAGCTGTTATTATGGCTTGCTCCAATCACAACTTTTACTGTTCTTGTATTATTTTGTTTTCTTCATTTTACCAAAACTGGCCTACGTCTTCAGGCGAGTGTACAAAATCCATTGCTTGCAGCCATATATGGCATAAGGCTTGAAACAACAACCATCATCTGCTTTCTAATTGCTGGATGTTTAATAGCCACTGCTGGACTATTCCTGAGTCAACAATATTATTTATCGGCCGATCAGGGTAATGATCTGCTACTTAAAACATATATCTTAACTATTATTGGTGGATGGGGGCGTCTATCTGGCTTAATTTTTGGTGCTTTTCTGCTTGGTTTTTTGGATGTATTGCTGGCATTTATTTTTTCCTATCCTTTAGCATCAATTATTATATACGGCTTATTATTAGTATTGATGCTGTTGCGACCAAAAGGCCTAATTCAAGATATCCAAGGTCAACGTGTTTAATATGAACAATAAATTACCTAAAACTGGTCAATATTTTATTATTGCGGGACTCGTTTTTTATTTTATTGTTTCAGTAGTGGACATTGGTTGGAATGATTATCTTTTTTTGTTGCTAACTATTGCTGGTTGCCAAAGCTTACTGGCTCTTAGTTTTCAGTTCAACTATGGACTGGCCGGATTGCTATCATTGGCACAGGTTGCTTTTTTTGGCCTTGGCGCTTATATATCTGCTCTTTTGGGGACATATATTACAACTGAATTTTTCGTGCATTTGTTGCTGCAAATTATTGTTATCCTGCCGATTGCCTATTTAGTTATTAGACTGGTTATTGTTCTCAATTCGCATGCTTTTGCACTGGCCACACTTATTTTTAGCGAGTTTTTGTATCTCATTGTTGTACATCAACCAGAGTGGCTTGGTGGTGCAAACGGTTTATATAATTTCCCTTCTCTAACTTTCTTGACAATACATATTGATCATCAGTTGTACCTATTATTGATTGTTTGGACACTAGTTGCTACCACCATTACCCTTGCACATGCGTTACAATTTGGACTTAAATATTTTTTATGGCGATGGTTAACGTACGACCCTGTTGGGGCTGATGGGCTTGGAATACCTGGACGATCCTTGAAAATAATTGTCTTCACCTTGGGTGCCATCATTGCTGGGATTGCTGGGATGATTCAAGGGCAGAGTTTAAAAGTTATTTCACCCCACCTGTTTCAATTACCCGGTATGGTTTTCTGTTTATTAAGTGTTGTGCTTGGTGGTAAAAGCAGCCCTCTCGGTACTATTATGGCAGTATTATTTTTGTCTTTCACATCTGAATGGTTGCGCGATTTTGAACAATATCATACCGGTCTTTATGGTTTATTGCTGATATTGACCGTTATCCTATTGCCAAACGGTTTATTAACTAAACGACCCTTTAAAGGGCAAATGGTAAATAATATCTCCCGTGAACAAGTCCCGAAACAGCCAATACATCAAGATATACCAGCTACACCCTTAAGAAGCCTTCTTAAGGTTCAAGATGTAACCAAAAATTATCATGGTATCCAGGCTTTAGCTTCTATCAATTTTAAATTAGAATCCGGGAATATTTTAGGCATCATTGGGGCTAATGGGTCGGGCAAAACAACACTAATTAATATACTAAGCGGTATTGAACCGACCCACTCAGGGACAATTTTTTGGAATAAGAAAAATATAAAATCCTTAAGCGTACGACAGCGATTGCATCATGGTATCATCCGCAATTTTCAGTCCAGCAGAACTTTGCCGGAAATTTCGGTTTTATCCTATTTGGCACTTTCTTTTCGGTTAGTTCGACCGCATTGGTGGCGCTGGGAATCCCTTATAAGCAAGAAAATGAGGCTGCAAGAAGATATTATTGATAGCCAAAAAGCGCTAGAACTTTTAATAAAATGGGGTATTCAAGATTGGGGTTTTTACCAAATTACAGACATAACAGTCAGCCAATTACGGTTGCTGGAAATTTTGCGAACCAGTATTTTTATGCCCCAGCTACTGCTGTTAGATGAACCGATGGCCAATCTTGAAATCAAGGAACAAGTAATTCTCGAACGTTACTTGAAAGAACAACAGGAAAAAGGTTGTATCATTATTATTGCCGACCATCACTTAAATTGGCTATTGCGTCATGCGCACAAAATTTTATGGCTACACGAAGAATATACACAGCAAAATATAACCTACCTTGCAACACCAGACCAAATTCTGGTTAACCCATTATTCAAGGATTTTTTCCCATCAGTGCGTGTGAAGGACATAGGTTATGAACCTTAACATAAAAGATCTACGCCTTGAGATAGGGTCAGCGGTGATTAATTTTTCTTGTGAATCACCTGCTTTAATCTTGATTCAAGATGATCGGGCAACATTTCTGTTTCAAACTTTAATGGGTCTAACACGCCCCCAACAAGGACAAATTACATTTGGTAAACACATCTTAACTTCATCAACAGGCAAGCAACTTGATATTTGGCAAAAAGGTCGACTAGGCGTACAGTATTTACCAAGTCCTCGCATCACTTTTCCATCGTTAACCACCGCACAAACTTTAAAGTTAGTGGCTCAAAATAATCTTAAACATCGGATATCTCTAGAATCCTTATACCGAGAAATACCCCTACTAAGCGATATCCGCAACCGGCGTATTTGGCAATTATCTGGGGGACAACAACAAATATTATCGTTAATTTGCTGCTTTACAGCCCAATCGCGGCTACTGATGTTGGAAGAACCATTTGTTGGCATTAGCCTTCCTATGCAAAAGGTAATATCGGCCAAATTAATTGCCCACCTTTTGACAACACCTGCAATAGCTTTATATTATACAACGCAACCGCTACCTAGTTTCTTACTAGAAAATTTACAGGGAATTTTTCTACATCACCTAAGACTTGTATGATAGTTCCACAAGTTAGATATGTAGTGCCATTCCCTGAAAATCGTGTGTGGACAAAGCCCCTAAGGTGCGTTACAAAAAACAGAAAATAGAGGTATCTATGGAAAGCCAATCCTTAATCACCAGCCTAAATCAAATGACTGCTCGTATTCTGCTTGAGGTTGAAGCCGTTTACCTAAGACCACAGCAACCTTTCATTTTAACATCAGGCCGGGCCAGTCCCGTTTACGTCGATTGTCGCAAATTAATTGCTTTTCCAAGAGCGCGGCGGAAAATTATTCAAATGGCTGTTGAATTATTGGCACTGAAGGTTGGGGTCGAAAGTTTAGATATTATTGCAGGTGGTGAAACAGCTGGCATTCCTTACGCCGCATGGATAGCTGAAGAAATGGGCTTGCCCATGGCTTACGTACGCAAACAACCCAAAGGTTTTGGCCGCCAATCACAAATTGAAGGGGTCATTCGTCCTGGTGATCGCTGTTTGCTAGTTGAAGACTTGGCAACGGATGGCAGTAGCAAGGTTAATTTTATCCACGCCCTGCGTAAAGCCGAAGCCCAGATTCATCATACATTAGTGATCTTTCACTATGGTATATTTCCTGAAAGCCGTTCTGTTCTTGCTAATTTACAAGTTCAGCTTCATGAATTGGCGACCTGGTGGGATATTTTGGCAATTGCCGAAAAAGATGGGCGGTTAACCGGAGATGATAGTCAAATAGTTAGGGATTTTCTTGAAAACCCAGAGGGTTGGTCAACCCGAAATGGTGGTAAATAACCTTAGTTAATTTGCAGATATATTTTTGCTTTCTTAGTCTGTAATAGACTATGCTATTTATGATATGCACATGAAGCTTGTGATATAGGTTGGTTATTATATACCCAACCGCTCCCACCACCAGCGCTCTTCAAGAGATTGTAATAATTCCTCACTTAAGCCAAGCCGATGGCGAGAAGAACCAACATAACGCTGAATAAAGCCTTTTTTGGCCTCAATACGGATAAATTTGGCTTTCTTTCCTAATTTTTTTTGTAAAACATCTTCGATTCCACCAATCCCGTCGATAAGGCCTTTTTCAACCGCCTGCTGGCCGGTCCATATATCTCCATTGAAAATATCAGCATTATGTGCCGAAATTCGGCTGCCGCGACGGCTTACAACATAGTCCTTAAATATTTGGTGTATAGATTGCTGTAATGATTTAACTTTTTCCTGATCCTCATTTTTTAGTGGTGCAAACGGATCTAGCATCATTTTTCGGTCACCAGCTGTAAAAACTCTACGCTCAATTCCAATTTTTCGAATAAGTTCAGTAAAACCAAATCCAGAGCTAATAACGCCAATCGACCCGATTAACGAGGAAGGATTGGCGTAAATCTCATCCCCAATGCAAGCTAACCAATAACCACCAGAAGCAGCAACATCTTCAACAAAAGAAAATATGGGAATTTTATGTTCATCTGCTCTCTGCCTAATTGCCTGAGCAATCAGAGCTGACTGTGTCGGCGACCCGCCAGGCGAATTAATAAGCAGCGCCAAGGCTGGTATTTTAGGATTCTGAAAGGCTTGTTCAATTAAACGATGTATTCCTAAATAAGATAAGCCCTGTTGGAAACGTCCATAACGACCAATAACACCTGATAACACCAACATTGGGACTTCAACCTGACGCGATTTCCAAAAAAACATTTTTTTTCCTTTTGCAATCGTTCCTAAAATACACATGTCACTTTCATGAAAATCTAAGATAACATGACAAGACAATCAAGTATACTTATGGTTTTTCACCAGATTATTTCCATGAAATGGGCTGGGCGTGGCGTAAAATGTTTTCTGCTGCCACACTATAATGGCCATTTTCCTGATGTAAAACGAGCCCTCGGCATATTTCGAATGGACTTTTACGTCCTTTGATAATTTGAATAATAAGACGTTTTGCCTGTGTATGTGGATTTGTCCATAACGGATAAACTTTAATACTGCAGGTTTTTTGATCAAAAAAATGAAAAATGTCTGGCAGACGGTGGGTTAAGTGGATTAGGGTGATGATTCCGTTGCTTTTCACACAATTCCAGGCTATTTTCAACCAATCATCCAAGATAAGGTCGTTTTCATATAATGCTTGCTGCCGCAATAGATTTGAACTTCTGCGACCAATTTGGTTTTGTTTAAAATAGGGCGGGTTCATCATCACCTGGTCAAACAAACGGTCTGATGGCATTATAATTTGATCTCGGATATCAGCTTCAAGAACATATACTTGTTCAGCAACTGAATTGATTAAGGCATTTTTTCTAGCTAAACTACATAGATGACTGTTTTGCTCAACACCGATAATCGATCCAACATTTTTTTGCCGTGCAACTAAACAAAGCCCAACCGTACCTACCCCTGCTCCCAGGTCAAGTATCTTGGATTTTGGCGTAGCATCTACTGCTGCTGCCAGAAGAATTCCATCGATTGCCGTGCGATAACCCTGTGATGGTTGCAACAGGCGCACTCTACCGCCTAAGATCTGATCTTCTGTTACATCCACCGTTTGGATATTTATTTCTGTCATCCATTAAGCTTTGAATTAAAACAACCGAGCGTAAAAATAAATGCGTCAACAGGGTGCTTGACCCAATTTTGTTTCTGTTTATGCTGGTGCAATGACTTGTTTTCGTCAAGGAAAATTAAGGGAAAAATAATGGCAAGATTGGCCTCTGCAAAAACCCACTCTTTTGATGTTTTTCAAAAGTTGCGTCAGGCATTGCAAGAAGAATTAACGGCAGTGGACCAGATTATTCTGAACCAATTAAAGAACCGTGTTGCCTTAATCCCTGAATTGGCACAGCATATTATCAGTGCCGGTGGAAAAAGATTGCGTCCTATTTTAACCCTTGCTAGCAGCCGTCTTTGTGGGTATCAGGGACAACATCACTTGTCCTTGGCAGCTTGTGTTGAGTTTATCCACACAGCAACTTTATTACATGATGACGTTGTTGATAACAGTCAGTTGCGTCGCGGTACGTCAACGGCTAATACACTTTGGGGCAATCAAGCAAGTGTATTAGTTGGAGATTTTTTATTTAGCAAGGCTTTTCAACTTATGGTTGAAAGCGGTAACCTTGAGATTTTGCATATACTTTCCACAGCAGCAGCCACAATCGCTCAGGGCGAAGTTTTGCAATTAATGAACATTCATGATCTTTCTTTAAATCAAACTGTATACCTTGAGGTTATCGAAGCCAAAACCGCAGCCCTTTTTGCCGCTGCTTGTGAAATTGGTGGGGTTTTAGCAAACAAAAGTAAAGCTGAAACTACCGCTTTGCGTAATTATGGCATTAATTTAGGAATTCTTTTCCAGCTTGTTGATGACGCCCTTGATTATCTGCCTTCACATTCAGAGCATCTTGGAAAAGTTACTGGCGATGATTTTCGTGAAGGAAAAATGACGTTACCGGTTATCTATGCTTTACAGCAAGCAGATCAACCCGAAAGACTTTTCTGGAAACGCACTATGGCCGATAGCCAGCAGGAAGAAAATGATCTTAATTCTGCTATCGCTATATTAAAGCGTCATGATGCAATCGCAAAAACATTGAAGCTGGCACAAAATTATTGCGACCGTGCATTAGGTAGTCTTGAGCTTTTTCCAAACTCGCCTTGGCGGACTATTTTTAGCGAATTGGCGTTTTATTGCATATCAAGGGCTAACAGCCCTAAAAACTAGCAGCTACTAATTTCCCTGTTTTGCTTATTCAGTTCTTGCAAAATTATTATAGCTATTCGTATAATACCAGGGTGCAGGTTTGTTTTCGGAGTGTAGCTCAGCCTGGTAGAGCACTACGTTCGGGACGTAGGGGCCGGAGGTTCAAATCCTCTCACTCCGACCAATCTAACCATCACACATTTTATGTGTAATTCTACAGAAAGCCATAGATTGTCTTTGTGGCTAAGACGCCAAAGCCTTCAAGGTTAATATTAAGTATTTTGATTGACTAATATGCAGCAAGCAAAAAATTTCTTTACAATTAGAGAGGCAAGCCAATGGGCAAGCGCTTTTTTAAAACGAGATGTTAGCGAGGCAAATATCTCATACCTGTTACAGTACGGGAAAGTCAAAAAGCACAACAGTGAAAGTACGGTGCTCATAGACGTTGATGATTTAAAAAAGTACTATGAATCTTATCGTGGTTGGCGCGAAATAAACTATAAGAACCGACTCGGGGACGATTTGAATTGGGCTTTGTCCTTTGACCATTTGCGCGAAAAAGATACCACGAAACATGTTCATCGTTTGCATCCCTATAAAGGTAAATTTATACCCCAACTTGTCCAGTATTTTATTGATAATCACACCGACAATTTTAAAAATGATATCTATTTCAAAGCAGGTGATATAGTTCTTGACCCATTTTCAGGTTCTGGAACAACACTTGTACAAGCACACGAAATGGGCATGCACTCAATAGGCATAGACATATCAAATTTTAACTGCATGATTGCTGAGGCAAAACTGCTAGATTACAATTTTACTTCTCTTGACAACGAAATAAAAAAGATAAAGCAACTTATTACTGGATACGAAACAGATAGCAATATAAGTGCTTTTGAAGACGAGTTGTTAGCTTGCTTGTCTGATTTTAACAACTGTCATTTCCCCAGCCCTGAATATAAATATAAAATACAAACAAAACAGATAAGCGAGGAAAAGTATTCTATAGAAAAAGAAAAAGAATTTTTGAAAATATACGACGCGCTTGTTAAAAAACATTGTATTGAGCTTAACCATGCGTCTGCCGAAAACTTTTTAGATAAGTGGTATATAAAAAATATTAAAAAAGAGATCGATTTTGCCTTTGAACAAATAAAGAGGGTCGAAGATATTAAAAATAAAAAGATTTTGGCGGTGATTTTAAGCCGCACAATTAGATCGTGCCGTGCAACAACGCACTCAGATTTAGCAACACTCAAAGAACCGCAAATAACAACGTATTATTGCTGGAAGCATAAAAAGATTTGCAAGCCTCTTTTCTCAATAAAAGTATGGTTTGATCGATACACAGCAGATACTCTTTACAGGCTAAAAACTTTTGCAAAATTAAAAACAGATTCCTATTATTCAGTGATTTCGGCCGATTCGCGCTCGATTGATATTTTCAAAGAGGTAGAAAAACGAAATAATGAATTTTATAAGATTTTAGCAACACAAAAAATTAGAGGTATTTTCACTTCACCACCTTATGTTGGACAAATTGATTATCATGAACAACACGCTTATGCTTACGATCTCTTTGGTTTTGAGCGTAATGATGGGCTTGAAATAGGGCCACTTTATAAAGGACAGGGGGCAGAAGCACGCGCCTCTTATGTCGACGGCATCGTAAAGGTTTTATTGAATTGTAGAAGATTCTTAACAGATGATTTTGATGTATTTTTGGTAGCGAATGATAAATATAACCTTTATCCCACAATTGCCAATCAAGCTAATATGAGGATTGTTGATCGATTTAAACGGCCAGTATTAAATAGAACGGAACGAGATAAAGCCCCTTATTCGGAAATAGTTTTTCATTTAAAAGATGGAATGTGATATGGCACTTACACCACAACAAAGTTACCAAATAAAGGATTATTTGATTAAAAAGGTCCAAGATAAATTGGCAACTTATAATCCAGAAACCAATTCCATGCCTTTTCATTTTCGTTTGCTCGGCAAGGATAGGATGGCATTATTTTCTTTTATTCAATCGCTCAATACAATGCTTGGTACTTCAATTTTTGAACAAGTTGGTAAAATGATTGCTGAACCAAGAGCAAATCGAGCTATTGGTCAATATAAAGAATTTGAAGGTTATATAAGCAGTGAGGCGGCTTTAAGAATTGATAACATCATGCGTGATTTGTGTTCGGGTTCACGAGACCCAGATAAAGATAAGGAAGTGAATGAAATTTTGGCCGTTGCTGACAAGGGCGATTTGGGAAACAAGCTCAAGAAACGTGTTGACCTTTTTGTAGAAATGAAAGATGGATCAGAATACTATTTTGAAGTGAAAACGGCTAAACCCAACATTAACGAATTTACTAGTATTAAGAAGCAAATGCTTGATTGGATTGCGATGCGTGGAAGCACAAAATTTAAAACAGTTATCAAAACTATAGTTGCCATTCCATATAATCCTTATGAACCCAAACCTTATCAACGCTGGACTTTGCGAGGATTGCTTGATGTGCACCAAGAACTTTTAGTTGGGTCAGAATTTTGGGATTTGCTGGGTGGAAAGAATGCCTATGTGGATTTGCTAAACGTTTTTGAGGAAGCTGGCTTAGAGCTCTACGAGGAAATAGACAAAAAAATGAAGAATCTAAAAAACTGATAGAAACACCCCCAATATGTGAAAAATTTTAAAAGTCACAATAGACAGTTATAAAAAGTGTTAATTACCTTTTGAGTTTGAACTGCAATCTCGCTCAAGTTTTCTTAGCTAAATGAATAGTACAGAGCAGGTTAGAATTTTTGAAGCTATCAATCATCTCTTAGTAGCAGTTTGTGTATTTTTTAGTTCTACAAAAAAGAAACCCGTTGATGTTTGATATCGGCACTAGAAATGATACAGTTTCTCTTAAAGTCGATTTTAATATACAATCTATATAATTAACGTTTTCCAGTTTGTTCGTTTATCTGTTCGGCGATGTCAGCCAAAATTATGGTTATGTTTTGCTGAAAAGCTTCGACTATCATATTAATCCCCGTACCTTCAGCCAATTGTTGTCGCCGAAATGTTTTGGTGAATAGCAGGTGGCGTTTATCAATATCAATGTAATTAACCCGAATTTCGATTGTAACAGTTGGTTTAGTAGGCCAGTTGGCGACATAAAAAGCTCTGATGTCTGTTTGTACCAAGTAGGTTGCTCTTAACCCCGAGCCTTCCCGGCTAACTGGAACAAACTTTTGGTAGCCTTGAAGACGCTCAACCAATAAATCTTGTATTATCTGGGGAATTGTATCAGCCCAGCTAGCCCCCTTCAGGGGTATGATTTCTTGTGATGCTTGGGTCAATAGTATTTTATTGGTATTCAATGGATTGACGGCTGTTGACCGTTCTACAACCACAATCGGCACTTCACCTGCAATATGGACCGATTTTCTATTAACTGTTAGGAAATATTGCTGTTCTGGCTCGGCTTTGGGAAGAATTGAGCACCCTGCTGTGATGCTCAACAGCACCAATCCCAAAAAACATATTCTTTTGCGCATAAAACCTCCTAACATGGTTACCGTGGCCCTAGTATTAATTGCGATGGGTCACGCTCTAGTTTTTCGGCAAAACGTTTAAAACTTGCCATAAAATCACGTGCATCGCCAACCAATCCGTTAATCTGGCGTAAAATTGACGGCACAAACGCGTCAACTGGATTAAGAACGCTTGTCAGCAGCTGATTAAAATTATTACTAATCTGCTCGACCGTTAGCAAGGTATTATGCAAAGCTTGAAGCGACTGATTAATTTGCTGGCTATTCGACAGCTGCATAAGATTATGTGAAAAACCTTTCAAGTCACTTGAAACTTGCTGTAAATTTTGCACCAAAGCACCAACCGCCACAGCATTATCCTGGGTTAGCAGTTGGGGAATAAAGCGCCGGAATTCACCCGATATTTCTTTAAAATCTTCGACAACAACACTAACATCGTTAATAACTTGCAAAACTTCCTGAAGGCGACCTGGTTTTGCCGTAATTATTGGATAAGGTGTTATGATTGTTGTGGGTAAAAGCTTTTTACCGTCCGATCCACCTTGCAACAAAATATATGCTATACCGGTTATGCCCTGACTTTCTAGCGAAGCTGTTGCATCTTCATAAAGCGGGGTGCTTGATGCAATCTTAATCGTAACGCGCACCTTATCAATCTGATTTGGATCAATGCGTACATTATCAACCCGGCCAACCTCAACCCCTCGATACCGAACAACCCCACCTATTTGCAATCCAGTTACATCCTCCGAAAACAAAATATCGTAATAAGCACTATCACGATCATTTTGTCGGCTGGCTACCCAAAGAAAAGCCATAATCAAGGCCAAGGAAAGACCAATCACAAAAAAGCCTACAATAACATATCTGGCACGTATTTCCAAAATTACTGCTCCTGATGCAACATGCGGGCTCTATCACCATGAAAATACTGCCTAATCCATGGGTGCGAGTCTTGTAATAATTCTTTTAAGATACCTACCCGAATTTTTTTATCAACCAAAACACCTATACGATCACAAACTGTTTTTAGGGAATCCAAATCATGGGTAATCATAAAGACCGTTAAAGACAAGCTTTTTTGCAAGCTAACAATTAATTGATCAAATAGGTTTGCACTAATTGGATCCAAACCCGAAGTGGGTTCATCTAAAAAAAGAATGGGTGGATCCAAAGCCAACGCCCTTGCTAAGGACGTTCTTTTCCGCATTCCACCTGAAATTTGAGAGGGCAATTTTTGCAAATCATCCTCATGAAGTCCAACCATCATCAATTTTAGCCTGGCTATTTCCTTAATCTTACTTGCCGGCAAGCGGCTATATTCAAGCAGTGGCGTCTCAACATTTTCAAGCAGGCTTAGGGAACTAAAAAGTGCCCCATTTTGAAACATAACCCCCCAAGGACGTTTTCCATCTCGCTTAAGTAAATCGTTTATCGGTTGACCTAAAATTTTGATTTCACCTGCATATGGCGGCTGAAGACCAATAATTGTTCTAAGCAACACAGATTTGCCCGATCCGGAACCACCAACAATACCAAGTATTTCACCTTTTTCAACCTGTAGGTCTAAATGATCATGGATTAGTTTACTGCCAAAGCCGGTAACGAGACCTTGAATATCAATTGCATATGTTTCGATATTATCAGACACCATAACCGCCAGGCATTAAACTTTAAGGATTGAAAAAATAACTGAAAAAACAGCATCAAGCATAATAACATAAAAAATGCTTTCAACAACAGCCCTAGTTGTATTAAGACCAACTTCCTCTGTACTGCCACGAACACGCATACCATGAAAACAACTGACCAAGCCAATAAAGAACGCAAATACCGGGGCTTTGATAATCCCTAGCCAAAAACCAGTTGTTGAAACCGCCTGCTGCACCAAATTAACATATTGACCGGGTTCAATATCTAAAATTACCCATAACATCAACCCGCCACCCATAATACCCATAAAATTGGCAAAGAAAGTTAACAATGGCAAAACGATAATTAGGGCCAGTATTCTTGGTACAACCAAAACATCTATCGGATTTAGACCCAAGGTTCGGATTGCGTCAACCTCTTCATTAATTTTCATCGCACCAATTTCTGCTGTAAACGAACTGCCAGATCGCCCCGCAATAAGAATTGCTGTTATTAAAACCCCCATCTCGCGGGTCATAGACAAAGCAACCAGATTGACCGTAAATATTTCGGCACCAAACTGTGTTAATTGGTCTACACCTTGGAAAGATAAAACGATCCCGATCAGAAAAGAAAGTAATCCAACAATGGGAAGTGCTTGAATACCACTGCGATCAAGGTGGCTAATTAATGATGTCCAGCGTAAGGAAAGTGGTCGAATAAATAGCCTGGTCAGACGGGTTGTAACATAACCCAAAAACCCAAGCAGGTTTAAACTTTGACCGAATAGTTGAAAAATTTGATAACCAGCCTGATTGATCAGCATGGCAAGCTGCCCTGCTGATTGCGTCACTTGCCTGGAAGGAGGAATGTTTTGCTTAAGATATGCAATATTGTTCATTAAATTTCTATGCGTTTCATTTAATCCAATCAACTCCATTTTTTTGGTTTGATCAGATACTTGTGCGCTAATCTTAGATAGTAACAAAACCCCTGCAGTATCCAACCGATATATCCGCGCACAGTCAATGCCAGTAATATCGTTAAGTGCTAGATGCTTAATTTTGGCCTCGACACGAGCTATTACTGATGTTGAAAGGCTTTCAATTGTCCAATCACCTATTAAATGAAGCTTGGATTGTTCCAAGCAACAATCGGCCAGTTCAATCTTGGGCTGGCTGCGCATCAATAACCATCCTATTCAACCATCAGAAATTTTGTTAAAAGAACAACATAGACAAGATAAGGTTTTCTATTGTATTCAACAAGTATTATTTCCTTATTCATGAAAGTATGATGATGGATTTACAATCGTACATTGGCCGCATCCCAAATTACCCAAAATCAGGGATTTTGTTTTATGATATATCACCACTTCTGGCAGCTCCCCAAGCGTGGTCTTATTGTGTTCGCCAGTTAACAGATCGCCTTAAACCGTTACAGGCTGATTTATTAGTTGGTATAGAATCACGTGGGTTTTTGTTAGCAGCACCATTAGCAATAGCTCTAAATATTGGTTTTGTACTGGTACGCAAGAAAGGTAAGCTTCCAGGCAAAACCATTGGTTATACCTATGACTTAGAATATGGGACTGACACATTAGAAATCCAGCAAAACGTGCTTGATTATGGCAAAAAAGCAATTGTTGTAGATGATTTATTGGCTACTGGCGGCACAATGCAGGCAAGCATTAATCTTCTTAATAAGGTTGGGCTGGAGGTTGCCGCCTGCGCTTGCCTGATTGAGCTTTGTTTCTTAAGCGGCAGAGAAAAAATAAAAAGCCCCTTGCACACACTTATGCAGTTTTAATCAACCCTCTGCCATAAAAAAGTTAAAAGAAGCCTCCATTTTCAGGAAACCAGAATTATAGCCGCCATAAAGTAATATGCGATGGTTGCTGGGTTCGATCCAAAATCCCTTTGACATCGGCTACAAACCCCTTTCCACCTTCCAATAGGCTGGTGATCATATCCCATCCCTGTTGGCGATAGGCTTGATGTGCCACAGCCAAAACAACAGCAGCAGATGGTTTTAATTTATCAAAAGGGGTTAAATGCAGATTATATTCATGAGTAACAGCGGCTGGATCGGCATAGGGATCGGCAATTTGCACTTCTACACCATATGAATACAGCTCATGGATAATATCAACTACTTTGCTATTACGAATATCTGGAACATTTTCTTTAAATGCTAGTCCTAAAACGGTGATAACAGGTTTTTTTAACCAGGCATGACGGGTAAGGTGCTTGATTATTTCCGTTGCCACAAAACGCCCAATACTGTTATTAACTCTGCGGCCTGCCAAAATAACTTCCGGGATATAACCAAGTTGCTCGGCTTTATGTGTTAGGTAATATGGATCAACACTAATACAATGCCCACCCACCAATCCAGGCGTAAATTTTAAGAAATTCCACTTTGTTCCAGCGGCTGTGAGAACATCTTGTGTATCTATCCCAACCCTGTGGCAAATTAAGGCAAGTTCGTTCATAAGGGCAATATTAATATCACGCTGTGTATTTTCAAGGACTTTAGCTGCCTCTGCTGTTTTGATATTGATAGCTCTATAAACACCTGCTGTGACAACCTGACCATATGTGTCTGCAACAATATCAAGTGTTTTAGGGTCACTAGCTGAGACGATTTTTTTAATATTTTCGAAACGGTGTTCTCGGTCACCAGGATTAACTCGCTCGGGGGAATAGGCTAACCCAAAATCCTGGCCAGCCTTTAACCCTGATATTTTTTCCAAAACTGGCTGGCATTCTTCTTCTGTAAGACCAGGATAGACCGTTGATTCATAAACAACAATATCGCCTTTTCTAAGATATCCGGCCAATGTCTTTGTTGCAGATAAAACCGGCCCTAAGTCTGGCCGATAAGCATCATTAATGGGTGTAGGAACAGTAATAATATGAAAATCAGCCTTTGCAAGATCGCGATGATCAAATGTTAATGCTAGTTTGGCTTGCAGTAACTGCTCTTTTTCAACTTCATGCGATCGATCAATACCCTGCTTAATTTCTTCAATCCTTTTTCGGTCTATATCAAACGCTACAACTGAAAAATCCTTGCGCCCAAAAGCCACAGCCAGTGGTAACCCCACATAACCCAACCCGGTTACCGATAAATGACGTCGTGTTTTTTTGTGCATGAATTCACCTGTTAGCTTTTATATAATTGTGGCCGTTATCTTGCATCAAGAAAAATAATATCCACACAAGAATAGTCATCACTATAGAAATTTCTCTCTTTAAAAACAAGCTTGATATAAAATAGAATTTTGACCAGGATAAGAAAATTTACTATTCAGCTAACCCTGCATAAAATAGAGCGGTCAATGTATTTTTATATCAAAATCAATTTGTACCTGATATTATTCTGCGGCCTCTTGTTGACTGGAAATATTGGGGTTGCGAAAGATATTTTGATGCAAGCTGATCAGTTTGAAGTTAACCAAGTGGATCAGATCGTGATCGCTACAGGCCATGTTCAAATTTCATATAATCAACGGTTGCTTCAGGCAGACCGGGTAATTTATTACCAAAAAACAGACAAAGTTATTGCCACCGGTAATGTTTATGTAACTGACCAAGATCAAGATAATGGTTTTTTATACGCCAATTATTTAGAACTGGATGAAAACTTAAAGCAAGGTGTTATTGAAAATTTTCTACTTATTCTTAAAGATGGTTCACGGGTAGCCGCCGCCCGTGGAGATATAGACCCAGATCGTTTAAGTCACTTTGATTACGCCGTTTACTCAGCATGCCGACCCTGTCAGGACAACCCTAAAAAGCCGTTGGTCTGGCAAATAAAATCGGTTAGCGTTACGCGCGATGGATCGACCCACCGGCTTATTTTTAAAGATGCTTGGCTCGAATTATTTGATATACCCGTTTTTTATGTCCCGTACTTTTCTATACCTGATGGCACACTAAAAAAACAAAGTGGTTTATTAGCACCAAAAATTTTTAGCAACCGCAATACAGGCTTTGTCTTTGGATTACCAGTTTTCATTAATTTGGATGCCAGTAAAGACGTTACCCTTACCCCCTATATTAGCCTTAAGGGAACAGCTGTGTTAGACATTAATTACCGACAACGTTTTACAAGCGGTTATATTGATCTGGATGGTAGCGTGGGTATTGGTGACTACAAAGAAACTATTGGATCGATCGAACATAAATATCATAACGATTTTCGGGGGCATTTAGCATTGAAAGGGGGTTTTGACATTAATAACCATTGGCGCTTAGGTATGGATGTTACCATTGCCAGTGATAAAAGTTATCTGTCTGATTTATCTTTTAACAAAGACCCCATGATTGCAAGCACCATATTTACCGAGGGGTTTTTGTCAAGTTACTCTTATTTCAAAGGCCAGGGAATTGGTTTTTATGGAACCCGCGACATTGATATTAACCAACAACAAACCTTTGCTTTACCAAGATTGGTACATTACTATCGAAGTAGCCCTAGTTTTTATAACACTTACTGGGATTTGCGTTCCGAACTTACCGCATTGCATCGCGTAGACGGCCGTGAAAGTCAAAAATTGTCAATTGATGCAGGACTAAATTGGTCATCAATTGATCGTATTGGAGGCGTTTGGAATGGTCACCTGGCTGTGCAAAGTGACCTTTATCATGTTCAAGGCGTTGATCCAGATTCTGAAGTTTTCAACCCAAACACCAATAAGTTTACTGGCTGGCAAGGCCGTCTTACGCCAAGGGCTTTTATCGAATGGCGTTATCCGATGGTTAAAAGTTTGTCTGATGCGTCAAACATATCAATAGAGCCCATCTTATCCATAACTGCTGCCCCAAGTCGCAAATTTTCTGGTAAAGTACCCAATGAAGACGGCCAAGACATTATTCTGGACCCTACGAACATTTTCCTTGCCAACCGCTTGGTCGGGGTTGATCGACCCGATCGTGGATCCAGGATAACATATGGCTTTCAGTTTCGTTATGACAATTATCTAAAAGATTGGCAAATTTATCTTGCAATTGGTAATTCTTATCAATTTAACAAAAACCTTTTTCCAGAAGGTACGGGGCTTTCGAGAAACGTCACCGATTTGGTTGGAACGTTCGGAGTTATCCTATCAAAGCAAATTGACATTGGCTATCAGTTCCAGTTTGACCCAAACAACAAAAAATTTCGACGCCAAGAAATTACTCTCAAGGGAGATTTTGAGCGTTTTACCCTTAATGCATCCTATATTTCACTGCAAAATTATTATGTTTCTACACTGCAACCTTCGAATTATGAATGGGCAACCGCTCAGTTATCAATGAAACTTAGTCCATATTGGACAATTGGTGTATCAACATCGTTCGATGCCAAGAACAATAAATTTTATTCTTATGGTGGTTTCTTGACTTATGACGATGAATGCTTCAATTTCGGTGTAACCTTTAGAAGACGTACTGTTCAGGAAAATAGCCGTAAAACTGATAATTTTATTGGTATCACCTTTTCTTTAACAAATATTGGTGGTATCAACCCCGGTGTTAATTTTAAATAATTACCTATTGGAGGAAACAATGCCTGGTTACATTTCACACTATATTAACGGTAAACTTGTCCAGGGACGACCAGATCATACATCCGCCATCTACAACCCAGCAACGGGTGAAGAATTACGTAAGGTCTTCTTGGCTGGATCGTCCGAGGTCAATCAGGCCGTAGCGTCTGCAACAACTGCCCTGCAATCCTGGAGCCAAACCCCTGCTTTACAACGCGCGCGCATTTTGTTCCGTTTTAAGGCAATTCTTGAAGCTAATCTCGATAAATTAGCAGCAATTGTAACAGAGGAACATGGTAAAACACTGAGCGATGCAAAAGGATCTTGCATGCGCGGACTAGAGGTTGTTGAGTTCGCTTGTGGAATACCTCATTTGCTAAAAGGTGAATTTAGCGAAAATGTAGGCAAAGGTATCGACAGTTGGGCTATTCGTCAACCATTGGGCGTTTGTGCCGGCATTACCCCCTTTAACTTTCCAGTGATGATCGGTCTGTGGATGTTTCCGATGGCTATTGCCTGTGGTAACACTTTTATTCTAAAACCCTCTGAACGCGACCCTTCAGCATCACTTATGTTGGCACAATGGATGAAAGAAGCTGGCTTGCCAGATGGGGTTTTAAATGTTGTACAAGGTGATAAAAATACTGTTGATTTACTGCTAAACCATCCAGGAATTGCAGCAATTAGCTTTGTTGGATCAACTGCGGTCGCCCAATCAATTTATACCAAAGCTTCATCAACTTATAAAAGGGTTCAGGCTTTGGGTGGAGCTAAAAATCATATGCTGGTCATGCCTGATGCCGATTTAGATATGGTCGTTGATAGTTTAATTGGGTCTGCCTACGGTTCAGCTGGCGAGCGGTGCATGGCCATTTCTGTTGCTGTTGCAATCGACAAAGTTGCAGACAAATTAGTCGAAAAACTAGCACCACGTGTTCGATCGCTGAAAATTGGCCCCGGAACAGATCCTGATGTTGAAATGGGTCCTTTAATATCGGGGCAACATCATCAGAAAGTTACATCTTATATTGAAGGTGGAATCAAAGAAGGTGCCAAGCTGGTGGTTGATGGCCGTGGTGTGAAACTGCAAGGTTATGAAAAAGGCTATTTTATGGGTGGTTCCTTATTTGATCACGTACAGCCACATATGCGTCTTTATCAGGATGAAATTTTTGGTCCTGTTCTGGCTGTTGTACGTGTTCCATCCTATGAACAGGGGGTTGAACTGATTAATAATCACCCATATGGTAACGGAACAGCCATCTTTACCCGTGACGGAGACACTGCCCGCGATTTTGCTAACCGTATAAAAATTGGCATGGTTGGTATTAATGTGCCCATTCCTGTACCAATGGCTTTTCACAGCTTTGGGGGCTGGAAACAATCGCTTTATGGTGATCATCACATGCACGGTATGGAAGGGGTACGATTCTACACAAAACTTAAAACTATGACTGGACGTTGGCCGACAGGTATTAGACAAGGCGCTGACTTTAACATTCCGACGCTGCGTTAGAGAAAACAAAATTTAACCAATTTATACCATCTAACCAGCAGCCCTGGCGGTTGAGGCCTCAAATTTACAAAGTGGCCCGCTAACCTTGTTGATAAAGCCGGAAATTAATTGGCGTACCAAAAGTCTTTCTGGTTTTTCGTCTGGCATGAAAATACCATAGGCTATTGTCGGCTCAAAGCCAAGGCGATGGTAATAGGCATAATCACCAACTAAAAAAACCAGGTGGTAACAAAGTTTTTTGGCTATCTCTATTGTTTGATTAGTCAAACGTTGACCAAGCCCAGAACTTCGGTATTCCGGAGCAATAGCCAAAGGACCTAACAACAACGCCAAATGCTGCTGATTTATTGTTACAGGCCAATAGCGAATTGTACCAATAACCTGCTCTTGATGCATGGCCACCCAAGACAGCTCTTGAATTGCAGAAACATTTTGTCGATACCGGTATGATATTTTGCTGGTTCTATTAACACCAAAAGCCTGATCCAACAGTTGCTCAATCTTTTGCTGGTATTCCATCTTCTCAGGAACCAGTTGAACATTATTCACAATAACCCTCATAAGCTACTTATGGCTTATTTTAAGTTTAGTCCGGCGAAAGCCATGGCCTGATTCTGCTTAAATGCCAGTTGCTCAACAGAAAATCCGTCAATTAATTCGTTAAATAATTTATACCAATTTGTTCGCACGCGCAAATAAATAAATATAGAACCCAAGCCAAGGGCTGCTCTATCCATCAATACAAAAGACTGTGGCAGTTTTACTGTACCGTGTTGTCGCAATTGTTGGCGTATGGCAATCGCAAGATCACGGGTATATGCCCCCCCATCCATATGGTCGGACAATAAACGATCTCGGTCTTCAAGAATTGGCCCATAAACAAAATGAGCCCACTTGTTCAAAATAGTAACCAGTTCCCTTGACAAATTATGAAAACCCCATTTTTCATAAGCCGCTGCTGCCTTATCTGTGTCATTAGCCTGTAAGGCTTGATAAAGATCAATCACTGCTTCAACAAAGGTAGGGGTAAAAACACGAATACACCCATAATCCAGCAAGTTCAAATCACCGTTTAATCTAATTGTATAATTCCCCGGGTGTGGATCGCCATGTAAAACTCCATAATGATAAAATGGTTTATACCAAGCCATAAACAGATTCTTAGCAACAGGTTGTAACAGCTGCTGCCGCTCAACATCTTTAAAAAAAATTTTAATTGGTGTTCCAGGTAGCCAGGTCATAGTCAACAATCGCGGAGTTGATAAAGAAGAAACAACCTGTGGAACATGAACTTGCTGAACGCTTTTAAGCAAATAATTGTAAAGCGTAATATGCTTTGCTTCACGTTGATAGTCTAATTCCTCGTAGAGACGTTGTTGTAATTCGACCCAAGCTTCTTGTGTATCAACCGTTCCGTCAAGTTTTTCGAATAAGCCCAATATCAATTTTAACTGCTGAAGGTCTGCATCAACGACAGACTTCATGTCAGGGTATTGAAGCTTACAGGCCAACAACTGGCCATCACGATCTTTTGCTTGGTGTACCTGCCCTAGTGAGGCAGCATTACAGGCCGTTTCAGAAAATTCATTAAAATGATTACGCCAATCAACACCCAGTTCACCCGTCATACGCCGTTGAACAAAGGACATTCCCATTGGTGGCGCATGTGCCTGTAATTCAGCCAATTTTTCTGCATATTCAGGCGGTAGAAGGTCAGGAACCATAGCCAATATTTGCGCGGCTTTGATAGCTGGCCCCTTTAATGTACCCAATAGCTTTGTTAATTGCTCTGCATGGGCTTTGGTATCAAAGCTGAAACCCAATTTGCTTCCAGCAACACGTGCGGCAATTCCACCCGTTGCCAAGCCCAGTTTTGTCCAACGTGTTACTTTAGGCAACCAACCATATTGATTATCGTTTTCTGCCATATTCAGAGGTCACTGTGAGTTGTTCAAATTGATCAATCATCTTTTCAATAACCCCTATCCCCTGTTGCCAAAATTTGCCGTCCGCGACATCAATACCAAAAGGTAGCAGTAATTGTTGATAGGGTATAGCACCACCAGAGGAGAGTAAGTGGATATAATGTTCCATGAAAGAATGACTGGCATTCTGATAGATCCCATATAACGAGTTTACCAAACAATCTGCAAACGCATAAGCATATACATAAAATGGGGTATGAATAAAATGTGGAATATATGACCAGTACCAGGAATATTCGGGTGCCAAATCAAAAGCAGGCCCTAGGCTTTCATTCTGAAACTCTAACCATATTTCACCCAGCCTCTTTGGTGATAATTCACCCTGACGGCGTTCATGGTGAACTATAGTTTCGAATTGATGAAACGCAATTTGTCGAACAACAGTGTTAAGCATATCTTCAATTTTTCTGCTTAATAGCCCGGCTTTTTCATAAGAATTCTTGCACTGCCCAAGCAAATGTTGGAAGGTTAGCATTTCACCAAAAATTGAAGCAGTTTCAGATAAGGGTAGTGAAGGTTCGGACATCAAAAACCCTTGTTGTGCAGACAGTGTTTGGTGCACCCCATGCCCTAGTTCATGCGCCAGGGTCATCACATCACGGATTGACCCATGAAAATTCACCAAAATATAAGGGTGCACGGACGGAACTGTCGGATGTGCGAAAGCACCCGCATCTTTTCCTGGATAAACAGCCGCATCAATCCATCTATTATCAATAAATTTTTTGGCTATGTCCCTAAATTGCGGTGAAAAACTTGCAAAAGAATCGAGGACAAGATCACAAGCTTGAGGCCATGTAAATACCTGTTCTGTATCATGAAACAATGGGGTATTCCGATCCCAGTAAGCTAGTTTCTTAGCACCCATCAGCTGCTTTTTTAACTGATAATAACGATGTGCTGTTTTAGGGTACGATTGACGCACAGTTGCAACCAGAGTATCCACGACAGATGGTTCCACCTGATTTGCCAGATGCCTGGCCGATGCTGGCGTATTGAAGCGACGCCATAGGTCTTCTGTTTCCTTGTCTTTTGCCAATGTATTTGTAATTAAGCTTAGCAAATTAATATTTTCCTGCAAAACACGTGCTATTTCGCAAGCAGCTTCCTGACGTTCAGTTGCAATCGGACTTTGCAACATATGGAAAGCTTCACTTTGTGTTTTTGATTGTCCAGCAATATTAAACCGTAGCTTGGCCATGGTTTCATCATACAACCGAATCCAAGCTTGCCGACCACTAAGCGATTTTTCCAGGGAAAATTTTTCTAGATCGTCAGAAAGCTGGTGGGGCGCAAATGCTCTAACCACTCGTAGCCACCCAGCAAATTTTTTTATGCCAACATCCTTCAGGATTTGTATAAAATTAGTTTCAGGGATTTTATTAATTTCTAGCATAAAAAACAGGGTTTTAGATGATGCTTGGGTTGTTTTATCCTGTATGTTTTGTAAAAAACTGCCCGTTAATGGGTTGTTTGAATCTGTCGCATGCCTTAAATACGCATAAGACATTAATTTACCAGATATTTCTTCAATATGCTGATACGCGTGTATTGCAGCCAACAAATCGCTTTGAAGACTTGCTATTTTCCCCTGGTATTTTTTTTGAAATGCATTTGCGTGTTCTAGCAACATGTTTAAATCACGAACTAAAGCGGGGTCATCTGGGGCTTCATATAAATCACCCAGGTGCCAGTGAGGTAAGTTTTGTTGCTTGAATTGTTTGGAATTTTGTTTTTTATTTATCATAATTGGCCTAAGTAATCTAAGACTTGCTTCTAATTTGATTTACCTTAAATTAATCATATCATTCTTTTAAAGAATCACCACTTTTTTCCTAATAAAGGACTAAAAAAATAAATGTTTCCTAAATGGTCAAGCTTGCCGGCAATGTTTTTTAACACATCAGCACAAAAAGTAGATCAGCCATTTTTATGGCGGCGAAAAGATGGGTCATGGCAAAGCATAAGTTGGCAAAAAGCGGCCGAACGAACCCGTAAAATTGCCAGTGCCTTACTTGAAATCGGCGTTAAAGAAGGTGACCGTATTATGCTGGTTGCAGAAAGCCGTCCGGAATGGCCAATGGCAGACTTAGCGATTATGACCGCAGGCTGTATTACAGTGCCCGCCTTTATTACCAATACTACCCAGGATCACCTTCATATTCTAAGACACAGTGGTGCACGAATAGCCATTATATCGAACCAGTCGATTGCACAAAAATTTATGCCAGCAGCCCTAGAATCACCTGCGTTAGAAGCAATTATTTTTATCGATCCGGTACAATTTGAACAACAATTGCCGTTGTCACAATTTTTGTGGTCTGACCTACTCGAAAAACCTGATAATTCTAAAAATATTGATTTGATTGCCAAGCGCATAGATGGCCTTAAAAGAACTGATTTAGCTTGTTTTATTTACACATCAGGCACTGGGGGAACACCTAAGGGGGTTATGTTGTCGCATGGGGCTGTTTTATCAAATTGCGAAGGTGCAGCGCATGTTTTGCAAGGATTAAACTTAAAGAACGAGCGTTTCCTAAGCTTTCTACCGCTATCACATGCTTATGAACACACAGCTGGCCAATTTTTACCAATGCTGATTGGTGCCGATATTTATTATGCCGAAAGCGTTGAAAAAATTAGTGATAATCTCCGTGAAACAAAACCGACTATTATGACTGCTGTTCCAAGATTTTTTGAATTAATGCACCAACGAATTTTAAGATCAGTAGCTAAGGAAAAGCCCTGGAAACAACGTCTAATCCACAAAACAATTTCCCTAGGACGTAAAGCTTACGAAAACAAAAAAGCTATGACCCTAGGTGAACGCCTACAAAACTTTTTTTGTACTTTGTTGGTGCGCCGAAAAATGCGGCAGCGTTTTGGGGGATATTTAAAGGCTCTGGTTTCTGGGGGGGCACCCCTTAATTATGATGTAGGATTATTTTTTCAGAGTCTTGGGATTCCTATATTACAGGGATATGGCCAGACCGAGGCCGCCCCAGTTATTAGCGTTAACTTACCTGCAAAAGTGAAAATGGATACCGTAGGTCCGGCTATGCCAGGTGTCAGCATAAAAATTGCTAATGATGGCGAAATTCTTGTTCAGGGCGAATGCGTTATGAACGGATACTGGCAAGATCCTGTGATCACCAATCAAACCATCAAAGATGGCTGGTTACATACAGGTGATATTGGCGTTATTGATCAAGATGGTTACCTAAAAATCACAGATCGCAAAAAAGATATTATTGTACTTTCAGGTGGCGATAATGTTGCGCCAGCACGTGTTGAAGGCTTTCTTGTCCTGGAACCAGAAGTAACCCAGGCCATGGTTTACGGTGATCGTCATTCTCATTTAGTTGCGCTTTTAGTACCACACCCAGATTTTATGGCTGAATATGCACGTAACAACGGAATTGCAAATAATCCAGTCGAACTGGTTGCCAACGATCACTTCAACAAGGTTTACAAATTGGTATTGACCCGGGTTAATGAACGTTTATCAACCATTGAAAAAGTACGTAGCTTTATTTTAACATCCGAGCCATTCACTATAGATAATGGCATGCTAACACCGTCTTTTAAGATTCGCCGGCATAAAATTCGTGAAAAATACGGCGCGCGGCTGGAACAACTTTATAATAACAATGTGATATCATAATATATTATGCGGAGGTGACGTTTTAAGACTTTTTTGGTGCAATTCTGTTGCCTGATAACAAAAACCCGGGTATAATTTTTGTATCTACCATTTTGTTAATCTTATTATTTTGTGGGGATGACCAATGAAAAAATTGTTCGTGGCAGCTTGTAGTTTGTTTTTTATCGTTTCTGGTGCTGTTCAGGCAGAAACCAAACCTTTGGACTTAACAAAGGTAACTTGTGCTGAATTGGCCAAACTAGACGAGTATAAAGCAGCGGTTATTATGTTCTGGTTGGATGGATATTTTTCTGCCGATGGACAACCAATTATTGATTTCGATGGAATTGGCCGTGTTGTTGATGCTTTAGGCGCCCAGTGCGATAAAAATCCATCTCAAACGATCTTCCAGGCTATTAATAACCTGGGTAAATAGATAAGCGTACCTGTTGCATTCTGGAATAGTCAAAAAACAAGCCTTATTCAAGGCTGTTTTCCCTTAATTATGGCTTCAGCTGTACCATTCCAGAATTGCAACTGAATGGTTTCGCCAACCACCAGTTTGGTTATATCATCTAATAATCCCCCTGCCTGGTCATGCGCTAGTAGGAAGCCGCGTTTTAACAATCTGGTAACTGATAATCCATCAAGCGTGGATGAAAGATTATCAATTCTTTGATCAAGTTCTTCCCATATGCGCTGTAGTTGTCGGATATTTACGTATTCTTGTGCGATATGAAATTCTTGGTTCTTTTTTTGCACGACCTGTCGATACAAATAATTTTTAAAATGAATCTGTGTCTTTAAATTATTAAATAGTGAATCAACCAACGATAACGGACTAACCAGTTGATAAGCATAAGTCGCTAAGCGCACCTGACTATCGTGTTGCCGACTAGTCCAATTCGATTTTAATTGCTGCTCGACCAGTATAAGATTGTCGCGTGCCTGATAAAAGCGCCACACTGCTGCCTGTGAAATGCTTATTCCCCCAGCTTGTTGTTGACGATGATAATAAAGTGTTTCAATGGATGACCGAAGACGCTGACCTATTTGTTGGTAATGCTGGTCAACAAACCTGATTTGATTGGTACCATAATTCAATTTATCCGCCACTGCTAAAACATATTGCTTTTTATCAGAGCAAAATCGCTTGATAGCACGATGCAGCCTTTCATCAATTTCATCCAATTGCTGCAACTGGGTTTCATATAGGTTCTCGGGACGCTCAAAAACACGCCCCAAACCCGTCAGTAGAATATGCCCTTTATCAAATTTTTGCTGGAATAACAAATTTAACCGCACATATATTTCCTGCAGCTGTCTTAATAAATCCTGACGTGCTGGCACAATAATTTCTGCTGCTGCTGTAGGTGTTGGTGCCCGGTAGTCCGCAGCCAGGTCAATCAGCGTTGTGTCAGTTTCATGACCAATTGCTGAAATAATTGGTATGGAACTTGCTGCAACAGAACGAACAAGCCTTTCATCATTAAATGGCCAAAGGTCTTCAAAACTACCGCCCCCGCGTGCAATAACTAAAACATCGGGTCTATACCCAAGTGATAAAGGCAAATTGTTAAACCCTTCAATAGCTTTTATAACTTGGTCTGCGGCCATGTTTCCTTGGACTGCAACAGGCCATAATAATAACCGAACAGGGAAACGTTCTTGTAAGCGATGTAGGATGTCCTGAATAACTGCACCGGTTGGAGATGTTATTAAACCGACCGTTCGTGGTAAAAAAGGTAGTTTCTTTTTTCGCTCTTGAGAAAATAACCCTTCGACCTCTAATTTCTTTTTACGTTCAAGTAACTCTAATAATAAGGCACCCTGGCCAGCCAAATCCATACTATCAACAATTAGTTGATACCTAGAACGCCCAGGATAGGTTGTCATACGCCCAGTGACAACCACCTGTGTACCATCAGTTACCGAAAAGGTTATTCGTGCGGCAACAGGTCGCCAACATGCCGCATTTAATACCGCTACACTATCTTTAAGGTCGAAGTAAAGATGACCCGACGATTGCTTACTAAGATTACTGATTTCACCACGCACGCGTACACGTTCCAAACCCTGTTCAAGACGGTTCCTTACTAGTGTGCTTATTTCACTGACCGTATATTCCTGAATGATTGGTGATTGGCTAAATAAGTCGGGATTATTTGACATGTTTTTCCTATCATATTGATAATTTTATGCCCGCGCAAATACACAAACAATAACCTGTCGCGCAGATGCTTGCAATAAAGCCTTTGTACAAGCCGAAACCGTGGCGCCAGTTGTCATGACATCATCAATCAATAAAACAGACCTATCGATTATTAATGAGTGACGATTTGCTGGAACAGTAAAAACGTTAGTTACGTTTTTGCGGCGCTGCTTTGCTGTCATTTTACCTTGTGGTGGTGTGGCTATAAGTCTTTTCAATCCAGATAATAATAGCTTCTTACCAGTTTTTTGAGCAATCTTTTCCGCAATCAAACCAGCCTGATTATAGGTTCGTCTAAATAAGCGTTGCCAGTGCAGTGGAACAGGTACGATCAAATCAATGGATGGCAATACATCATCCAAAGTTTTTAACATCAAACCAGCAATCAGGTTGGTTAAATCGGTACGGTCAGCATATTTTAAAGATAATATAAGTTTTCGGCTATACTGATCATATAGGAATGGAACACGGGTTTGAGAAAAGTTGGGTGGATTTAAAATACAAGAACCGCATCTAAAACCACCAATATGTTCACCAGCCTTACCAAGCGGAAGACCGCAAGACCGACAATTATACCCATCAATAAAAACCAACAACTTAAAACAAGCTGGGCATAGGCTGTGATCTTCCATAACAACTTGTCGACATTGCAAGCAACGTGGTGGTATGATACTACTTACTAATGTGCCGAGGGTAATCATTAAAAACCCTTCATCCCACTAGCCCTGATATACTGCCCACCTGATATTGGCTTGACTACACCGGTTGTTCCAGGATAGCTAATGGGTAATCCCCTCCACGATCTACAGGCAAGATAGGCAAAGGCCTCGGCCTCAAGAAAGTCTGCCGACCATCCCAGTTGATCCACAGGCTGAATCACACCACCCAAATACTTGGTCAAACAACGCATCATATAGGGGTTATGTCTACCCCCACCCGCTATTAACCACCGAGCAACCGGTTTTGGGAAAAATTTCTGCGACAGAGCGATGGTCTTTGCTGTTAATGCTGTTAAGGTCGCTGCCCCATCACTAACGGATAAATCATCAAAACCATCTAATGAAAAACTAAGCCGATCCAAGGATTTTGGCGGCAATTTGCTAAGGTAGAGATTTTCCATAAAACTGTCGATGTGTCGCTCTGAAACAGACCCATAGCTTGCCAACAACCCATCGCGATCAATTGGCTCTTGTACATGCCTTAGACACCAATCATTCAGCAGGCCATTACCAGGCCCTGTGTCAAAAGCAAGTAACTCTTCTTCTGTTGTTCCAATCCAGGTTACATTGGCAATACCACCAATATTAACAATTGCTATGGGTTTTTGCAGCGTTCTTGATAAAGCCGCGTGGTAGATAGGCACCAATGGTGCGCCTTGGCCACCATTAGTGACATCGCATTGACGAAAATTGTAAACAACATCAATACCCGTTTCCCTGGCAAGTAAGGCTGCATCACCAATTTGCCAGGTAAATTTTTTTAATGGTTGATGCGCAATGGTTTGGCCATGAAAACCAATCAAACGAATTTGATCTGGACGTAAAGAATATTTCTGTAATACCTGAAAAACAGCTTGAATATGATATTTAGTTAATTTTTTCTCGATATCTAAAATTTCAGGACTTTCGACTGTTTGTCCCAGTATTTGTCGTAATTCTTTTTGAAAACTGATTGGATAAGGGCACAAAATTCCCCCATGTCGTGTTACAATTCCTAGACCATCTGTCTTGATAATTGCGGCATCAACACCATCACAGCTTGTACCACTCATCAAACCGATCACATAAATAGGTTCCATGATTTATACCCGGTATTGTTGCATTCTTGGTCGTAAAATCTTGCAATCATCTAACAACATGTTACAAGATAGGTTTGTAATATTTGTTGGTTCATCTTAGGTTATATTATGCAGCAAGTGCAATCACCTTTTCTTCATTTCTTACAAGAGCGCGGATTTATACACCAATCAACCGATCTTAAAGGGCTTGATGACCAGCTCAAACAAGGCATGGTTACCGCCTATATGGGTTTTGATGCTACGGGCGATAGTTTACATGTTGGCCATTTATTGGGGATTATGGTTTTACGGCATTTGCAAAAATTTGGTCACCGACCTATTATTTTACTTGGGGGTGGGACAACCAAAATTGGTGATCCATCCGGCAAGGATGAAAGCCGCAAGTTGCTTTCTGAAGATGATATTCAGCAAAATGTTACCCGGATTCAAGGAATCTTCGGCCGCTTTATCAATATTGGGCAAAAAGACAATCAGGCTATTATGCTGAACAATGCAGATTGGCTTAATAGTCTGAATTATATAGACTTTCTTCGGGATTTTGGGCGTCACTTTTCCATAAACCGCATGTTGTCTTTTGACTCGGTTCGTCTACGCCTAGAACGGGAACAACCTCTAAGCTTTTTAGAGTTCAATTATATGATCCTGCAAGCCTATGATTTTTTACATTTGGCGCGTCATCATCATTGTATTCTTCAGTTGGGTGGTTCTGACCAGTGGGGAAATATCGTAAACGGCATTGAACTGGCACGTCGGGTCGATAACCGGGAACTTTTCGGGTTATGCACACCCCTTCTCATGACATCAGCAGGAACAAAAATGGGGAAAACAGCTAATGGTGCTGTTTGGTTAGACGCAGTTAAATTAAGCCCTTATGAATATTGGCAATATTGGCGTAACTGTAGCGATCAGGATGTTGGTCGTTTCTTAAAGCTATTTACAGAAATCCCATTAAACGAAATTCGTCGTCTGGAAAAATTACATGGTGCCGAGCTTAATGAAGCTAAGATTGTTCTGGCCAATGCGGCAACAGCTTTGGCACATGGTAATCAAGAAGCCGAAAAATCGGCCGAGACCGCGCGAAAAACTTTTGAACAAGGCGATATTGGGGATACGTTGCCAACTTTAATTATCAATCTGTCGCAATTAAAACAAGGCATTCACTTATATGATTTGTTACGTCAAAGCAATTTATCGACAAGCAATAGCGAAGCGCGACGGTTGATCAAAGGTGGGGGAGCACGTCTAAACGATAAACCCGTTCAAGATGAACTACATATTGTTACAATCGAAGATTTGCAAAAAGACAGTATTATCAAAATATCAGCTGGCCGCAAACGGCATGTTATTGTTCGGATTGCTTGATAAGCAAGACAATATTTCTTGCACCATTTTGCCAGATTTTTTAATAATTTACTGTTCAGGAAACGAAAAAATTTCACGCAGAAATCCCGGTGCAACAGCACTTAAAGCCGAGAATTGGAAAGTTGGTTTTTCAATCAAACCACTTACAAGATATTTGGCAGAAAAAATCCCTTTGCCTGGCCCCCCGGTTAAAATATGTCCCAATATTGGAATATTACTTAATAACCCGTTAACAGCGTAAAATGGCACAAAATCTCCTTCCAACCGTAATTGTCCCTGATCAAAGTCCAACCACCCATCGGCAGTAAGGCCAATTGTAACACCGTTTGTTCGTAACTTGGATAAACTTAATTTTTGATCTTGCAGTACAAAATTGCCTAATAATTGATCCATAACAATTAATTTGTCAGCATTGGCAAAACCCAACAGTGCAGCACCTTCCTTATCACCAAAAGCCTGAAGTGGATTGATCAAAAAACGATCAATCGATAATTTTCCTGCCAATTTTTGTACCGCCCCTACCCGCACACCCTCAGCACTAAGGCGCATATTACCACCCGCAAGCCCTTTCATGATGCCCAAAATTCTGGCAAGTTCGCCAGCGTTATCAGTGAAAATATCAAGCATATAATTTGCTGAACCCACTGATAACCCATAACGCAATGAAAAGCGCCCAACAGTACCAACCGCCGATTCGACTGATATTAAATGCCATCTATTTTCTTCCCAAACCAAATTAACGTAACTGTTGCCCAAACGTCGCCCAGACCCAATTAATAAATCTAGGGGCTGATTATTAAGTATGCGAATCAATCGTTTGCTTGGTGAAGTTTTTGTTTGATCACCTAGCGATTCAACAATATGGCGGATTACTGGGACATCAACCTGCCCTCCCCCCAAGGCAATAACTATTTCTTTTTCAGACCACATAATTTCAGATAATTGTAGGTTTGTTTCCTGAATTTTAAAGGCGGTGAAAACAAGTTTTCCCTGGACAAAACTGTTGGTTATTTTCAGGTTACCCTTTGCGCGCATATTTAATAAGGGTGCAATTAACGATGCATCATCTACTACAAGAAGTTGTGCGTCTTGCAACCTACCTTTTATCTGCAGCTCTGCCTGCACCCCGGCTTTTTTCAACGCCACTGAAAGCTTTGGATAAAACGCCATATTGGTTAAATTGCTGCGTAAAGCAAAACTAACTTGACCAGTAGCATCGCGTTTTAAGTTAACCTGTACCGGTACACTTCGACCATCAAGTGTATTTTCCGGTAATTGCAACCATTTTTTTAGAACTGTTGTGGATACGTCAAATTGTACAATAACATCATCATCAGCCTTGGCAACATCAAGCCTTCTTTTCCAGACAAAACTAGCTGGTATTTTATTAAAAATCATGTTGCCTGTTATCGTAAGCATATCTTTGGTGACTTCTAGAATAAGACCCTCTGCAGCAACCCGAAGTTCGTTCGTTGCAAGATTTTGAAATTGTAGTTCAGATAATTTGGCTTTCACGGAAAACTGTACGTCATCCCAAGTTAAATTACGCCTTAATGGAAAGGCCATTTCCAAATCGCCAGAAGATATACCCTCCTTTACATAGGATCCCGACTTTAATAACCCAGCATCACGTACAATTGGCTGAATCGTTGGCAATATTCTTGAAAGTGGTCCTTTAAACCCTGCACGAATAGAAACGGTTTGGGTGTTTTCTTGAAAACCCTTGATTTCCAAACTGCCCGAAGACACCTGTACACCATTACTTAACCCATCAAAAAAATCGACCTTCATCGCCTGATGGCTAAATTCTACAGAAGCGCTCTTGGCTTGAAACAAAGGCATTGCTGCATGATATCCAACTAAGATATCCCGCCCTTCGGCAACTCCTTCAAGAAAAGTTACTTTACTTTTTGCAGGTTCAGGTAGGAAAATTTCTGCAGTCGTTTGCATTTTAGCATTCTGAATAACAGCTTGATGTAAATTTTTCTGAACCCATAATTTAACATTTGGAAGCATGCCTTCTGGCCACAATTCAAGAATTGAACCGAGGTATAATTTCTGAAAAACCAAATTAGCAGCTACCCCTACCCGTCGCGATGGGTTAATTGCCTTACGTAACCCAACAAGATCTAGTGTACCATCTATTACACCATGGTTGGTTGCTAGTTGGAATGATGACAGAAGTAATTTGTTACCCTGTTCAGATATTTCGCCAATTACCAGGCCGTTCTGAACATTAACCTGCTGTAGAAGCCCCTCGAGTGGCAGATTAATCATGCCTGCACCAATTTTAATTTGAAAGATTCCAGACTCAGCCCTTCCTTTGGCATTAAGCAATAGTTTAATGTCCCCGGTAACTTTAATGTCCGTTTGCTGAAAAAACATGATGCGTTCGTCAAAATTGCCTAGCAAATCCAAAGGAAAATTATCCATAGATCCACTGATTTGGATTTTTTGACTAGGTTGGTCATAAAAAATAGCAAGATCAAACGTACTAGAGATATTTTTATAAATAAGTTCTAGCTTAACATTTGCTTGTAAGCCATTTGTTATACGCTCAATTGTGATGTCGGCCTTGGGGATATCAAGCCATAATCCGGTTCTCTCGTCAAAGATCGATACTTTAGAATCTAGAATCTTTAATTGTCTTAGAAAACTAATGGGATTTTGATAGTTTCTATTCTTCAGCATATCTTCAATAAATTTATGAATGACTGCTAGGGCATTGTCCGAAGATTTTGTTTGGCTTGTATTGGGGTCAGTTGTCGATTCAATTAGGTTATTGATATCGACACGCCCTTCTTTATTACGATACAAAGATAATTTTGGGTTGAAAAAGGTTATTTTCTCGGGTGCTAAAACACCATAAAAAAAACTTGTTGGTGCAATTTCTATTAAAAGATTAGGTATCAAAGCCATTCTTTGGCCATTTTTATGAAATATTTCTGTATCAAAAACTTGAAGTGATAAATTACTGCTGCTTTCTAGGTTCCATCCTGCCTGCACCGTACCAGGTTGGACGCGTACATCCTGGTTTTGATAGCTAAGTAACTCGCGAACATATGGGTTAAGAAAGGCTGCGTTAATCCGCTCACCGGTTGAAAGACGCCAGGCTATAATTGCGGCTGCAACCAAAAGCAAACTTATTGCAAAGGCTAAAACCGAGCGAATAATCTTTGCTACCTGAGTAAGCAATTCGTTATATTCCCTTCAGAAACCCTTGACAACCGGGTAAAAAACCAAAAATTTTACCGAATCTTGCAATAATTACCATGACGCACAGTAGTCAGGGTATCCAGTCACTGATAAAGTGATTTACTCTAATATAATTTTTTATAATAGCAGAATTACTTAAAATTGCAAAGATGATACCTCTTGAAGTTTGATCTAAAAATCCTAGATTAGGGTTTATTGTCAACAATGAAAGGCTTAGACATGTTATTGGAAGTTGGGATGAACGCCCCAGATTTTTCCCTGTTGAGTGATCTTAATGAACAGGTTGTTTTATCCAAACTACGCGGTAAAAAAGTTGTTCTTTATTTCTACCCAAAAGATGATACTCCAGGATGTACACAGGAATCTTGCGATTTCCGTGATAGGATAGCCAATTTTCAGAATGCAAAAAGTTGGGTTTTTGGTGTTTCAAAAGATGATATTACAAGCCACAAAAAATTTAAAAATAAGTACAATCTGAACTTTCCACTACTAGCTGATACCGATGGAAAAGTATGCGAACAGTATGGTGTTATTGTAGAAAAATCAATGTATGGTAAAAAGTATATGGGTGTTGAGCGTACAACTTTTTTAATTGATGAAAAAGGCATAATTAAAAAAATCTGGAATAAGGTTAAGGTTCCTGGTCATGTTGATGAAGTGATGGCAGCATTAAAAAGTTAGATGCTATGCTAACCAACCAAACTAATCGCCGATAATTGACACCCATAATCTTCCTCGGAACGTAGCCAAGAGCGACGATAGCTGAAAAAGCTGTGTTCTTCGGAACAAGTGTCGTTATCAACAATAGATATATTGGAAACACCGTTTGCTTGAAAACAGCTTTTTGCATATTCAGGCAAGTTAAACTGAAAATAACCGGTCTTTTTTGATTTTTTGAAGAACCTATCGGTATTAATTTCCTTAGAAGAAAAATTACCAGGAAACTCTGGGCCAACTTCGTAACTTTTTTGTTGAATACAAGGTCCAATAACAGCGCGTATTTCGGAATTATCACAGCCTAGATTATTCATGGCATTGAGCGTTTTTTGGATTATTCCCTGCGATGCCCCCCTCCAACCTGCATGAATTGCCGCAATAACCTTGTTTCTAATATCTACCATGAGAATGGGCATACAATCCGCCGTTAATATTCCTAAACAAAGACCGATTGTCTTAGTTACCATTGCATCTGCACGTATTAATGGTGTGTTTAGGTTTGTGCGATCAACAACTACAACATCAGCACTATGTATTTGTGCTAGGGTTATCAGTGAATCCCTAGACAATGATATATTCTCCATTGCACGCGCTCTGTTCTCTTGAACAGCACTGGGTTTATCTTTTGAAGAAAGACGGCAGTTCAAGGAGGCGTAAGGTCCTTCGCTAATGCCACCTTGCCTTGTGAAAAAAGCATGCTTAATAAACGGAAGATTCAGGCTTTCTGAATGAATCATGACTGTGGTACTCCACCTACAAATCCGGCTGGGGAAAAATCTGCCTCAGAACTGATAGCAATGGCCTGAAAATTTTTACCCATTTTCTGTGGTGATAACAACCAATCTGCAGCCCTAAGCAACGTATCTCGTTGAGCAGCATTAGCAGTAGCAAGCAACATAGACATGCGTTGATTAAAACCCATATTAATGAGCCACTCTGGCTGCGAAACTGGCCCCCATGATACCAGTTGGTGAGATTTTGCCACCTGGTCAATCATACTAAAATCAACCAGGGCCGTCATATCACACAACCCTGGAAAAACTAGGGGATCAACAGATTTGTGCTGTTTTAGTGCATGTAAACTTGGCCCCACCATCCCCCAACGACCATAATCGATAATTAAAGCAGCTGATTGATTTTTGCGCATCAAAGAACTTAATGCCACCATATAGCCATGGCCTGAAGGCGAATACTCAACTATTGTTTCGTTTGGGTATGACAAATTGCTTAAGATCATTGTATGTAATCCAGCAGGCTGCAAAACCCAACATAAATTTCCGCTTTCATCAATTGAAATAGCCCTCTCGAACCACCCTGTAGCTGTTTTTTGATATTGATGAATAGGAAATACATCAAAAAATTCATTTCCAACAACCAACAGAACCTGATCCTGAAAATCGGGTAATTGGTTATGCCAAAATACGGGAAGTTCTTTTAAGGTATTTTGCTGTAGAAGTTGTAATGACTGGTTTTTTTCAACAATGTGTATGCGCAAAGCCTGTTGAAAAGATGGTCTTAAATTGGAGACACGCCATATATGATATAATAATGTACCCCGACCTGGCCCAAGTTCAAGTAAATTTAATATCTTTGGTTCACCTAATTTCTGCCAAGAATCGATAAGCCAAAAAGCAATAATTTCATTAAAAATTTGGCTCATTTCAGGCGCTGTTATAAAATCTTCGTCTCTACCCACGGCTAACTGGTGACGATAATAGCCATATTGCTCATCAAAAAGGCAAATTTGCATGAAGGTCGCCAATGTTATGGGGCCTTCCCTTCTAATATTGCTTTTGATTTTATGTGAAAGCTTATCCATTTGCCTGGAGTGGTCGCTTCAAAGCTATTATTATCGTCGTTATGCCCACCAACATCATGGGGATACACAGCAATTGGCCCATGGTAAAAAAATCAATAATGTAACCAAGTTGGCTATCAGGTTCACGAAAAAACTCAACGAAGAATCGGGCAAGGCTATAACCCAAAATAAACACACCTGCAAGCAATCCTGGTCGTACACGCCATGATGGACGCCGTACCAGAACTGCCAATACAACAAAAAGCACGACCCCCTCAAGAAACGCCTCATAGAGCTGGCTTGGGTGTCTAGGATTTCCATCAGATCCTGGGAAAATCATAGCCCAAGGTACATTGGTTTCACGTCCATACAACTCACCATTTACAAAATTAGCTAACCGACCCAGAAAAATACCAATTGGTGCCGCACAAGCTAAAATATCAAAAAGTGGCAACATCGTGATATGATGTAACCGTGCATATATAATGACAACAGCAATAACCCCCAATAATCCGCCATGAAATGACATACCACCATGCCAAAGCTTTAAAATATCCCCTGGGTTTTCATAAAAATAATCAAAGTTATAAAAAAATACATATCCCAACCTACCACCAAGAATGATACCCATAGTTACCCAAAGAACAATATTTTCAAACTGTGGCGCCGTAACAAAACTGGGCTTTAAGCCTACTAAAGCCAGGCCATAGCGCCAACCTGCAATAATCCCAACAATATATGCCAGTGAATACCAACGAATCACTAGCGGGCCTAATTCAAGCAGCACAGGGTCAATATTAGGGAAGGGTATAACATTGATCATTTCAACGGTTTACTTTTTTAATTTCAGATTGCTAGACTTGTTTTAAGGAACTAATTTTACATCAACTTTTTCTACCAAATACCCCTCAATAATTAATGGAATAAGGTAACGAGAGAAAAGGTTAACATTTTAATATATAAATGTCACAGATAAATTAATGACCTAGATTGATTATTTTAAAATAGCAATATAGATTATCCCTAACTTAAACTATTGACATTATTTTGTGCTAGAGCATCGTGAGTTCTAAAAAAGTATCCAGAGTTTCTTTTGGTTTGTTTCGGAACATTATAAAAACCAGCTGGGGTTACAATAAGACTAATACATTAATTATTATTGTCCTAATTCTTATAGGAAGCATTGTAAGTGGCTTTGGCTTTGCTACCCTGATACCAGCACTTGAAATAGCCTCCTATAATATGGGTAATAGCCAGCTGGTTCAAAAATCAGACCTCGGAAACTTTATCATTGACATCTTTAACACATTAAATATCCCACTGGAAATATCTTTTATTCTTGGGGTATTTTTACTTGCTATCGTTCTCAAAACAATGTTTATGAGCTCTTCAACAATTTATATTGGCCGAACTGTCGCAAATATGACAACACACCTGCGTTTAGAGCTTTCTACAAGCATCCAACAAGCAGCATGGGATCACTACAAGCGTGTTCCACTTGTGGTGATTGGTAGTACCTTTGGGAAAGATGCCGGGCGCGCTGGTAATGCCTATAAAGTTGCTACCCAATTTTGGAGTTTGGTCGTTCAAACCTCGGTTTACTTAGTATTAGCTATGCTCATATCCTGGCAATTGGCGTTTGTTTCGCTGGTAATTGGCATACTCATATCTTCAATACTGAGTTATTTTGTTAAAATGGTTAGAGACTTAACCCAACAACAGAACAAAATTGGTGATAAAATGACGAAAGAAATGTCAGATTTTTTAATAAATATAAAACCTATTAAAGCCATGGGGCGTCATTCTAACTTCGGCGATTTATTTGCCAAAATTATTTTAAAAATTAATAAAAACCTCAGAAAGGTTACAGTAATCCGTGAAGTTAGAAAAATACTTCAAGAGCCTATTTCTGCCATTTTTCTAGTCATTTTTTTCTACCTTTCGCTAGTCGTTTGGCAAATATCTTTAGCCGAAACAATTATTTTAGGTGTAGTTCTTCAGAATGTTATTTCCAATTTTGATAAATGCCAAGAATCCATGCAACAATTTGCCGAGGTGGAGCCCTACTATTCTAGAACAATAAAAATGATTAACCAGCTGAACTCATCAAAAGAAACATGGGAAGGTATGGAAACACCCATATTTCTTAAAGAAATCTTTTTTGATAATGTCTGCTTTTCTTATAATAATGGAAAACAAGTACTTAATAATATGGCACTAAAAATACCTACTGGTAGGATTGTAACTCTTATTGGTTCTACTGGTGCAGGGAAGACAACATTAATAGATTTATTGTTGGGCTTTTATCACCCCCAACATGGTGCAATTGAGGTCGATGGAGTCCCATTGAAAAAAATTGATATTCTTTTGTGGCGGCAGAAAATAGGCTATGTACCCCAAGAAGTTATCTTGATTAATGATACTATTTTAAGAAATTTAACTTTGTCTGACCCTAAGTTAGGCACCAAAGATGCCGAGGATGCTTTAATAATAGCCGGCCTTGACGAGTTTGTCCGTTCATTACCTGATGGTCTTAATACAATTGTTGGGGAACGGGGCGGCTTATTATCCGGCGGACAACGTCAACGCATGGCTATTGCCCGAGCTTTGATTCATAAACCGCGCTTGTTAATTTTAGACGAAGCAACCAGTGCACTCGATCCACAAACCGAGCTAGATATATACCAAAGAATTGCAGCACTATTACCTTCTGTTACGGTTATTGCTATTTCCCATCAATCCCTTTGGAAAGAAAAGGCACACCAAGTCTATGAACTATCTGGTGGCAAGGCCACCAAAATAAAAGGTTAGATTAGATGGCTAAAAGCATCACTACTCTGATGTTGATGAGCGCCAGCGCCATGGCTTATTCGATTTTTTACGTGCAATCCAGACAAGTCCGCCTAAAGCCAATAAAAATACAGCAATTGCCACCAATATTTTGGTAATTGTTATTGAATCTTGGCTGACTATCCAAAAAATATCGGCAAAATATATGCCCAGGAACATTAATAAACACAACCAGCCCTGAATGCTTACAGGATAAGCCCCATAGCCATATTCCTTCACCCTAAACCAATATTGCTGTTGGTTACTTTGCATGTTGCCTCACCTCATTAAAAATAGTGATTCGGGCCTATTTTATCCCGTACGTCAAATAACATCGTCAATTCTTACCTGGCAAGTTAAACTGGATACCTTGTGCTAATGGTAATTCGCGCGAATAATTAATAGTATTTGTTGCGCGACGCATATAATTGCGCCAGCTATCCGACCCTGATTCGCGACCACCCCCGGTTTCCTTTTCACCACCAAATGCACCGCCAATTTCTGCACCACTTGGCCCGATATTAACGTTGGCAATCCCACAATCACTGCCAACAGCTGATAAAAACATTTCGGCCTGACGTAAATCATTTGTAAAAATGCAAGATGATAACCCTTGCGGCACATCGTTATGCATGGCTATCGCCTCTTCAAATGAATGATAGGACATAACATAAAGAATAGGTGCGAAGGTTTCATGACGCACGATTTCGGTTTGACGTGGCATCTCAATCAAAGCAGGCCGTACATAGTAGGCATTAGGGTATTCCTTTTCAAATAGTCGTTCGCCACCAATTACGTGCCCACCTTCTTTTTTGGCTAATTCAATAGATTTTTGCATATTTGAAAACGCTGCCTGATCGATCAATGGCCCAATCAAAACTTTGCTGTTCAGTGGATGACCAACGGTAACCTGTTGATATAGTTTTGCCAGTTGGTTTATGGTTGTAGACATTATGCTCTGCTCAACAATTAGTCGGCGTAATGTTGTACATCTCTGTCCGGTTGTCCCAACCGCACTAAACAAAATAGCCCGCATGGCAAGGTCAATATCAGCCGAACTTGTTAGAATCATGGCATTATTTCCACCAAGTTCTAACAATAATTTACCAAAACGGCCGGCAACCTTTGGGGCTATAGCTTTACCCATTCTGGTACTTCCTGTTGCGCTAATAAGGGCAATTTTGGGGTGATCGACCAATATCTCGCCAATCTTTGCATCACCCAATATCACATATGATATAGCAGGTATCTTCTGGGAAAATCTTAACACAGCCTGTTCCCATAGTTTTTGACAAGCTAAGGCTGTGAGTGGAGTTTTTTCAGAAGGCTTCCACACAACACTATTGCCACAAACAATTGCCAAAGCAAAATTCCATGCCCAAACAGCCGCCGGAAAATTAAAAGCACTGATAACACCAACAACACCTAACGGATGCCACGTTTCCATCATCCGATGACCCGGTCTTTCTGAAGCAATTGTCAACCCATAAAGTTGTCGCGACAACCCAACTGCAAAATCACAGATATCGATCATTTCTTGAACTTCGCCACGCCCTTCCTCTAGAATCTTACCACATTCTAGTGTTATAAGCTGACCTAATATATCTTTATGTTGACGTAATTCCTGGCCAAAAAGACGGATAAGCTCGCCCCGCTTAGGGGCAGGAATTTTTCTCCATTCCTGAGAAGCTGCATAGGCGCTTTTAATAATATCTGTCGTCTGCTTGGTGGTATGGGTTACAACCTTTGCAATCTCCCGCCCATCAAGCGGTGAACGAACCTGAAGATCGCCTTTTGATACTTCCTGTTCGGTAAATCCAAGTTTTGTCAATATATCACGAAATTCAGTCATAAAATCTTGCCTTTTAAAACAAAGTTACCCACAATATTTACGTTACATCATGACTGTTCCATACCGCTTTTGCAAGGGAAAGTCTAATGTGATAAAAACCAACAATATAAACATTTTAACAATCATAATTTGGGAAATAATTTGGATATATTCGATCAGCGTTTACTACAAAACAGCACTTGGCTGTGGGACAGTAGCTTGTGCCATTTTCGGTTGAAACACGAAAAAGAATGGCCATGGTTGATGTTAATACCCAACCTGGCAGATCTTAGGGAAATTCATGAATTATCTGTGCGTGACCAACGCCAATTAATGGATGAAATTACATGGTGCAGTAAAGCAATTAAATATATATTTAATCCTGATAAAATAAACATTGGCGCTTTAGGCAACATTGTGCCGCAATTGCATATTCATATTATTGGAAGGTACACCAATCCTTCCCTTGATCCAGCTTGGCCAGGACCTGTTTGGGGGTATTCACCAACAACTTTTCTAGGGAAAAACGAAATTCAGCTACGCAGGCAGCTTCTGATCGATTACCGTGCACACAATCCTATAAGTTAAGCCTATGAGTTAATTAAGGCTATTACTGCTTATTTTCAGAAACAGGTTTACTATAAAGCCTTATCTTTCTTTCAACCATCAGCATGATAGCTGGTAATAACAAACTTAAAACAATAGAGATCATGGCAATAATATCCATATAGATAAAAGCCCCCTGCTCATCATTTTTTAACAACATTGAAGAGAAGAAAGCACCACAAGCACCTGCAAGATGCTGCACCGCTGAAACAATCGACATATAGCTTGCCCGGTCACGGGGCGCGGTTATCTTAGATAAAACTGTACCGTTACCTACCATTCGTGCCGAGCTAAAAAGCATAAACATTGGGAATAAGGCCAACACGGGTAGAGCAATAAAATTTGGGTTAATAAAACAAAGATATATCACTGCGGCCATGCACAACGTTGTTACAGTGGTAACCGGGGTTGAACCGAATCGATCCACAAAACGCCCAGCAATAATTACCGAAAAAAAACTCAGCCCACCACCAATCAAGTACAACAAACTCATCTGATTTCTTGGAAATCCTAGATTATGCTGAACATATGTTGCGATATTTGGAACAATCATAAACATAGATAGCATGGTAAATAACGCAATACTTAGACCACCAATAGCGCCAGGATACCGCAGAACATTAATCATATTCAAAAAGGGATTGCTACTTTTAAGATGCGCAATACCTTCGCGCACCAGGTGGGCACGTTGTGCTGGTAACAAGGTAATAACACCGCCAACAATAAGCAATCCAAGACCGGCAACGACGAAAAATGGAATACGCCATCCCCCTATTAAAGCAAGTTCCAAGCCAAGAGGAACACCAAAAATAGAAGCCATTGAAAATGATCCCATCACAATACCTAATGCACGTCCCCGCCGCGAAGGGTGGATGTTATCTGCAACACAAGAAATTGCAAGCGCTGTGGCCGGCCCGCCACAAAAACCTGCAAGAACACGGGTTATAATTAGTTGCTCGAAATTTTGTGACAATCCGCCAAGCGCAGTTGTTGCTACCAACCCAAACAAAGCAACAGCTAAGGCTTGACGACGATCAAATCGATCTAAAAACATTCCCCCGACTAGCCCGGCAACACAAGCGGCAGCTGTATAACTACCCCCTAAATACCCAATATGGCTTGGTGAAAACAACATGGCGCGGGCAATATCCTCACCTAAAGGCATCACCATCATAAAATCAAGAATATTAACGAATTGAACCGCGGCCATCAGCAAAATGATTTTCCATTCTGTCTTGGTAAATAAAGCGTTATCACTTTTGATGTCGTTGGTTGGCTGTGCCATTACTCTTTGCCTAATGTCAAAATTTCGCTTTACTGAAAAGCTGTTTCTGAAAAACTGCGTAGCTTGCGGCTATGTAAACTCTCTAACCCAAGATTAGCAAGTAATTCCATGGTGTGAATCCCAATTTTTAGATGCTGGGACACTTGTTGGTTATAAAAAGCACTTGCCATTCCTGGCAGCTTCATTTCACCGTGTAATGGTTTATCGGAAACACATAGCAATGTGCCATAAGGAACGCGAAAACGAAAGCCATTTGCTGCAATTGTCGCGCTTTCCATATCCAGGGCAATTGCACGACTTTGACTAAATTGCTGAATTTGTTCGGATTGCGGGCGAATTTCCCAATTACGATCTGCAACAGTAGCCACAGTTCCTGTACGCATAATTTTCTTTAGGTCATATCCTTGTAGCCCGGTAATAGCCCCTACCGCCTGTTGCAAAGCAACCTGAATTTCGGCAAGCGGAGGCAACGGCACCCATGTAGGTAAATCGGCATCTAACACGTGATCCATTCTGACATAGCCATGTGCCAAAACATAATCTCCCAAACGCTGACTATTGCGCAACCCGGCACAATGCCCCAACATAATCCATGCATGTGGCCTTAAAACAGCAACATGGTCTGTGATGGTTTTAGCATTAGATGGACCAACACCAATATTGATAAGTGTAACACCATGATCTTGAGGTGCAACCAAGTGATATGCTGGCATCTGCGGTAACCGGCTTAGCGTTTTTTGGGTATTTCTTTCAGCCGGCTGTGATAGTGAAGTTATTATATCCCCTGGTTCAACAAAAGCTGTGTATCGGCTTTTTCCAGTTTTTACCAAATCTCGACCATATTTAACAAACTCATCAACATAAAACTGATAATTGGTAAAAAGTACAAAATTTTGGAAGTGATCGCATGATGTTGCTGTATAATGCTTAAGACGAAATAAGGAATAATCAACCCGCGGTGCTGTAAATAAAGATAATGGCCTATTATCTTCATCATTTGTTGGATAAGTTCCATTAGCAATACTATCATTGACAACCGCTAGATCCGGAACATCAAATATCTCGCGTAGCAACTGAAGGCTTTCTGAACCTAATCCACCCTCTAAATGAATACCTTCTTCAAACGCAAAGTGTATTGGTATAGGCGTTGTGCTTAATCCCACTTCTAGAGGAATATGATGGTTACGTAACAACAGCGAAAATTGTTCGTGTAAATACCGCCGGAAAAGTTTAGGGCGTGTTAGGGTTGTATAATAGGTACCAGGATTATAAATAAAACCATAACTTAGACGGGTATCGTGTTGTGCAAAATGCTTATTCTGTAACCGTACATAGGGGTAATAGGCGCGGTGGCGTTCCGTAAGCCCGAATGTCGAGAACTTCTTGAACGACCGACGTAAAAAATCTGTCTGCGTTTCATAGATTTTAATAATCTGTTCACAAGCCTTATCCGGATCTTTTAGAAAAACCGGTGCAATTTTTTCAGCTTCTATCATAGAATCCCCTTTATCAACTTTTCATTGCCCCACTCTAGCTAATTAACCGCCGCCACCATCCTTTGCGTGGTTTTTCAGCTGTTTTATCAGTAGAAATAATATTTGACGCGTTTTCTTGGACGGGCGACTCTTGCCTAGGCTGATCGGTACGGTCGGCCACCAGCAAAACATCACCGTGATGGTGCTGGCTAGATGCCTCATTTTGCTGCGTGGGCGATATTTGGTTATGAGAAATATCCGGTGAATACAAAACCTTTAATACTTCCCCGCGCTCTTGATTAACATGCGGCTTTTTGGGTTCATTGTGAATATTATCTACAGGATTTACCAATACATTCTCAGATGCAGAAGTATCTGTTGTACCTCCACCTAACGGCCGTTTCGATTCTTGGCCATTCCTACGTCGGTCACGCCGATGGCGGCCACCGCGACCCGAACCCTGGTACCGTTCGTCACGATTACGCTGATCCCGATGACGTCGGCCTTTTGGATGACGTTGTTGTCTCTTAGAATCACCAGTGACTTCATCAGCAATTACTTCTGGGTCATTATGTAAAACATCGTCGGGTTGGTTTTGTTTCATTTCTTGCGCATCGAGTTTTTGCTTCGCCTTACTGATGAAGGCTGGTTTTTCTTGATTTGAAGAATCACCAACATCTAAACCATCATTACCAATTGCTTCTTGATCTATATGTTCATTACCGTTGCTTTCTTCTATAATGCCATCTTGCTTGTTAGCTGATTCGGCAACCCTAGCGACCCGATGTTCAGGTGTTATCTGCCGCGTATAAGCAATATTAAACCCTATCGGGGATGATTTTTCGTTAATAGCCCATGTAACCACCAGCTGGTGCCGTTTTTCAATATCCGCTAACATGTGTCTTTTATTATTCAAGACATAGGTGGCAACCTCTGGGGCTACTGTAACTTCTATTTCAAAACCCGGCTTCTTTAGGCCATCTGACTCAATTTGACGTAAAATATCAAGGCACACTGCCTCGGTCGAACGTAGGTGGCCAGTTCCGCCACAATAGTGACATATCTCTGAATTAGTTTCAAGCAGGCTTGGGCGCATGCGTTGACGTGATAACTCTAACAATCCAAAAGAACTAATTCGCCCAATTTGAATGCGTGCACGATCGGCACGCATCGCCTCTTTTAACCTTTTTTCTACCGCCTGATTATGAGATGTGGTTTCCATATCGATAAAATCAATAACTATCAATCCGGAAAGATCGCGCAGTCGAATCTGACGCGCAATTTCATCGGCAGCTTCAAGGTTTGTTTTTAAAGCTGTTTCTTCAATGTGACGTTCACGGGTAGCACGGCCTGAATTGACATCAATAGCAACTAAAGCCTCTGTATGATTAATCACTATATAGCCTCCAGAGCGCAACTGAACCCTGGGGGTCAGAAGTGCCAGCAACTGGCTTTCAACATCATATTGCTGAAACAAGGGTATTTTATCATCACGGTGAATCTGAACGCGTCTGGCATGGCTTGGAACCATGACTCGCATAAAAGATTTAGCTGTCTTGTAGGCTTCCTCGCCTGAAACAATCACTTCCTCTATTTCTTTGGAATAAAGGTCACGCACGGCTCTTTTAATAAGATTTGCTTCTTCATAAACTAACGCAGGGGCAGATGAATGGATGGTAAGTTCACGAATCTCTTCCCAAAGACGCGTCAGATATTCGCAATCACGCCTAATTTCTGATTTTGAACGCTCACTACCCGCTGTTCTGATAATAATTGCCATCCCCTTTGGCATTTCCAGTTCATCAATAATTGATTTTAATCTCTTACGGTCAGCAGCTGATGTTATTTTGCGGCTGACCCCACCGCCACTGCGGCCGGCATTAGGCATCAATACGCAATATCGCCCCGCAAGCGATATATAGGTGGTGATGGCAGCACCTTTGTTGGCTTTCTCTTCCTTAGTAACCTGCACCAACATAACTTGACGGCGTTTGATGACTTCCTGAATTTTATAGCGGCGTAACAATCGTTGATAAATAATCCTGCGATTTGCCTCAATTTCTTCTACACCGCCGATAATTTCAACATCTGATGCTTCTTGAGAACTGCTGTCGACAGCTAAGTTATCGGCTACCAGAGCACCCTTATCGTGCGTTTCTTGCAATAATACCGCTGCTTCCGCCGGATCAGATGTATTTTCTTTCTGATCTGTGGATAACATATCGCCCATTGGAACAACTGAACTTTCCTGTATTTGCTGTACTGCCTTAGGGCTTGTTGCATCTAGGGTGGCTTGCTCTAAAAGACGATCACTACCTTCTGCATGAGGTGCAACATAGGACTGTTCTGATCCTTCTGATTGTTGCAGATTAATTGCGTTATCTTCTGTTTCTGGCTGTTGATCAATTAAATTTAAAACCGGTTGGTTATTTTGCTGCACTTGTGGCGATAAAGATACATCGGTGTCGGCATGTTCGCTGCTTTCTGGAAGCCTGTCAGCCTCTAATTCTCTTTGTAAGGCTAAACGATCTTCAACAGGTATCCGATAATAATCGGGATGAATTTCGCTAAAAGGCAAAAAACCATGCTTGTTGCCACCATATTCAACAAAGGCAGCCTGCAACGATGGCTCTATTCGAATAACCTTAGCTAAATATATATTGCCCTTGATTAATTTTTTATGAGTTGTTTCAACGTCAAAATCTTCTAATTTCTTGCCTTCAAGAACAACAACTCGTGTTTCTTCGGGATGCGATGCATCGATTAACATTCTTTTGGTCATGTAGTTTTTTTCCTTGATCGCAACCAACACCAACAAGGCGATTACACCTATAATCAACTGTATCATGCCAGTTTTTAGGCAGTGATTGCTTTATAAAGTTTATATTAAACAATTTCGTCATTAAATTTGTAATAAAATGGCTTTCACCATAAAAATTCCGATAACCTGCAGATATGCAATACCGCAAAGACGACACCATCAATTGCCTTTTTTTTGCCACATTTATGTGCAAGAAAATGACCGGGGTCGCAATCAGGTTAGTAAGGAAAATTTTTAAATCCATAAGGTTCAATAGCAATAGCCAATGGTAAAAACAGTTATTTATTCTTCGTCAATCATGTATGATGACAATTGTTATATACAAGCGATACCGATAAAATATCAAGAAGGCAAGTTGGATTTATTGTAAAACGAAAAAAGTTATTTAGAAATCTAGGAGATGCGTTAATTTTAGGAAATATTTATTCCGGTTTAGTGCTATAGAAAATATTTATAGCAACCGGGATTTTGATGTTATGTGCATTTTGATTAACTTTCAAACTGGATAATATTAAGATTTAAGGTTGGCAAATAATATAGGTTTTTGGATGTTTTTTTATATGTTAGCGAAACGCTTATTGATTCTTTTAGGTTGCTGCTTGTGTACCAGCCAGGTTGTTGCTCAGCATATGGCCGAACTAAAAAACATAAGAATTGGTCAGCACCCAGATAAAATCCGCTTGGTAATCGAATTATCATCTTCAACCCCTTTTGTTATATTTGCACTTAATAATCCCAGTAGGCTGATGATTGGCCTTGAGAAAGCAACCACCACACTTCAAGACAAAATCATTAAGCAAAGTTTTTTACAGCAAATATCCTATTACCGGGATAACAACGGCTTATATGCTGTTATAAATTTAAACACCCCCGCATGGATAACCGGATCAGAATTTATTCCCCCCAGCAGCAATAACCCTGCTCGATTGGTTCTTGATGTATCTTCAATATCGGACAGTCAATTCCAGCAGATCATAACAACAGGACTAACAATTTCTTCTACAAATAAACCAAGTTTGGTTGGCTTTAAACATTGGACAAGTTTAAACGCAAAGCCATACACATTATGGTTTGATGAAATAGGTTTGCCACCCTTTAAACCGCAACAAACCTACCAACAACAGATTGAACCTGTAACCAGAATGGTTATTGTTTTAGATGCAGGCCATGGGGGTATTGATTCTGGTGCGATTGGCGTTAAGGGGACTGAAGAGAAAAAAATAACACTTGATTTGGTCAAAAGATTAAAGAAACTGTTAGAGAACGACCCTAAATACCAAATTTATCTGACCAGAGAAGATGACCGTTTTTTATCATTGGGCGAGCGGGTAAATTTTGCTAGGTCAGTCAAAGCTGACCTTTTTATTTCGTTTCATGCCGATTCGCATGGTGATTCTTCGCTTGCTGGCGTTTCCGTTTATACCCTTTCCGACAAAGCATCCGACGCTGAAGCTCAGGTTCTGGCTAATAAAGAAAATAAATCAGACATCATAGGTGGGGTAACATGGTCAGAACAAAACCCAGAAATTAATGCTATTTTGATTGACCTGTTACAGCATGAAACAAATACAAGATCCGTTCTTTTTGCTAATTTCTTGCTTAAGGAATTGGGTAAAAAAGTCATTTTACTAAGAAATAGTCATCGTTCGGCAGGTTTTTTAGTATTGCGAGCAGTTGATGTTCCATCGGTATTGATTGAAGGTGGCTATCTATCAAACGCACGCGAGGAGACATTATTAAATACAGCCGAACACCAAGATAAACTTGCTAAAGCCATTTATCAGGCTATTTATCAGTATCACCAGTGGTTATATCAATCATTATTAGGTAACTAAGATGTTGCGTTTTAACTGAGTCGCATGAAGGTAATTATGATACGCAAAATATGGACTGTCTTTGCTTATATTATTATGTTATCAATTAGCGGTATTGGACTTGGCAGCTTGGCCCTGTATCAGCTTTATGTAAAAGGCATACCAAATTATCAAGAATTGCAGGAATACTACCCCGCAGTTACCAGCCGCGTTTATGCTGGAAATGGCGTCCTTTTGGCCGAGTATGCAAAAGAAAAACGGGTTTTTGTGCCAATATCATCAATACCCAAGCAGATAGTTTATGCATTTTTATCGGCAGAAGATAAAACCTTTTACAATCACTCTGGCGTTGATTTTCCTGGAATGCTACGTGCGGTTTTTACCAATTTACTTAACAGTGTTCAAGGTAATGAACGCCGTCCTATCGGTGCTTCAACAATCACACAGCAGGTAGCTAAAACATTTTTTTTAACCAGCGAAGTTGCCCTGGAACGCAAAATTAAAGAAATTATTTTGGCTTTCCGTATCGAACAGGCCTATTCTAAGGATCGTATTCTTGAACTATACTTAAACGAAATTTACTTTGGGTTACGCAGTAACGGGATTGCGGCGGCGGCACTGAATTACTTTAACAAATCTTTAGACGAACTAACAATTGCCGAGACTGCCTATTTAGCTGCTTTACCAAAAGGTCCTGAAAACTACCATCCTATTCGCCATGCACGTGCAGCTAAGGACCGCCGTGATTGGGTAATTTTAAAAATGGAGGAAAACGGCTATATCTCTCACAGCGAGGCCGAACTGGCGGTGCGCGAACCGCTGGTTATACGACCACAACAGCAGGAACAATTTATCGATGCGGCGTATTTTTTGGCTGAAGTCCGAAGAACAGCTATCAGCCAATTTGGCGAGAAAGAACTTTACGAACAAGGACTTACTATAAAAACATCCCTGGACTGGCACCTACAACAGATTGCCAATCAAGCTTTGTGGAATGGTTTAGTCCAATATGATTTACGCCACGGATATCGGGGACCGATTACAACGATTGTCTTTAACCAAGAACAAGATTGGATAAAAGAACTAAAAAAAATTCCAACAAACTCTGATTTGCATGACTGGATATTAGCAGTTGTACTGGAGACACAAGAAAAGCATGCGATTATTGGTCTTAAAAACGGCCAGAAAGGTCAAATACAGCTTGATGAAATGAAATGGGCCCGGCTGATCCTGGCTAATGGTTCGTTATCCCCATCCCCTAAAAAAACAGCCGATGTATTGAAACGCGGCGATGTTATTATTGTTGAACAAATCGTTTCACAAGAAGGTACAAACAACACGACTACCCTTCCTTTTTTCCGGCTGCGCCAGATTCCAAAAGTAAGTGGTGGCATCATTGCCCTTGACCCACATACTGGCCGTGTTCTGGCAATGACTGGCGGATGGGATTTCAATAGCAGCCAATTTAACCGTGTAACCCAAGCACAACGACAACCAGGATCAGCTTTTAAACCATTTGTTTACATGGCGGCCTTAGACAATGGCTATACCCCAGCCACAATTTTGTTAGATGCCCCTATTTTAATTGATCAAGGCCCTGGGCAACCAAAGTGGCGACCTGAAAACTATAGCCAGCAATATTATGGCCCTAGTACGATGCGCCTTGGTATCGTCAAATCGCGAAACCTAATGACCATTCGCCTAGCTCAGGCCATCGGTATGGATAAAATTGTAGATTACGCTAAAAAGTTTGGCATTAATGATCAATTATCCCCTGTTCTTGCCATGTCTCTTGGGGCTGGTGAAACAACACTTATAAAACTAACAACCGCTTATGCAATGATTGTAAACGGTGGGCGTCAAATTATTCCCTCTGTGATTGACCGAGTGCAAGATCGGTTTGGGCGCACGCTTTATCGTCATGACCAGCGAAGCTGCGTATCCTGTACACCTGACAAGCCAGGCGATATGCCCTTAATTGAAGATAACAGAGTGCAACTTATTGCCCCGACAACAGCTTACCAAATGGTTTCTTTATTAGAGGGTGTTGTTCAAAACGGCACGGGGGTAGTGATTAAATCAATTGGCAAACCTTTGGCTGGTAAAACCGGTACAACAAACGACCATCACGATGCTTGGTTTATCGGCTTTTCACCAGATTTGGTTGTTGGTGTTTATATCGGGTACGACCAACCCACTAGTCTTGGTGGACGTGAAGAAGGTGGAACATTAGCAGCCCCTATTTTCAAAAACTTTATGGAACAAGCCCTGCAAGACAAGCCTGCGATACCTTTTCGCATTCCACCTGGCATTCGATTCGTACGGATCGATAGCAAAACTGGCAAACTTACCAATAGCAATAACCCCGATGCAATTTTAGAAGTTTTTAAAGCAGGTACTGAACCAACACCTGATGGACAACCCCGTATCCTTGATAATAATCAGCAAAATGTCCAACCCTTAAACAATAATCCGGTAACCACAGATGGGGTTGACAGTTCAGATGATGGTCTTTACTAAAGAAAATCACGCATTTTATATAAAAGTTATAAGAGCTTTAAAGCCATGCAAACAGAAATTTCTGTTGTCATTCATGATATTCAGCAAGCCTTGGATGTCCTGCGGAGGTATCTTTGACCCTGATCATTCATTGCGTCGGATTGACGAATTAAATAGTTTGAGCGAGGAACCAGGTTTATGGGATAACCCTGCTAAGGCACAGAAAATACTTAAGGAACGGACAAAGCTGCAACAATCACTGGATGGTTATTTTACTTTACAAAACCAACTGACTGACTTGGTTGCCCTACTTGAATTAGCAAAACAAGAAAATGATCTCGTGGTTTTGTCGGAAACGACAGATTCTCTTGTAAAGTTGCAAGGATTAGCGCAAAAACGCAAGTTAGAAAGCCTGCTGTCAGGTGAAGCAGACAGTAATGATTGTTATGTCGAAGTTCATGGTGGTGCGGGTGGCACAGAAGCACAAGATTGGGCTGAATTAGTTTTGCGCATGTATCTAAGATGGGCTGAACAGCATGGGTATAAAACAGAAACTTTAGATGAAAGCCCCGGGGAAGAGGCAGGATTAAAATCAGCCACCGTGCGAATATCGGGATTTCGTGCATATGGCTGGCTTAAATATGAAAGCGGCGTCCATCGTCTGGTGCGGATTTCTCCTTTTGATAGCCAATCGCGCCGACATACAAGTTTTTGTTCTGTTTGGGTTTATCCGGTTGTTGATGATACAATTGATATTGAAATTCTAGATAAAGATTTGCGTGTTGATACATTCCGTTCATCAGGAGCTGGTGGTCAGCATGTTAATAAAACAGATAGTGCTATTCGTATTACACACTTGCCGACTAATATTGTTGTTCAATGTCAGTCAGACCGTTCGCAACACCGAAATCGTGCAACTGCTATGGATATGCTGCGCGCACGACTTTACGAACTTGAGTTGCAAAAACGCGAAGAAAAAGCTGCTGCCGAACAGGCACAAAAAACCCAAATTGGATGGGGACATCAAATTCGTTCTTATGTACTACATCCTTATCAAATGATTAAAGATTTAAGAACACAAGAAGAAACAACCGACACAATGGGTGTGCTGAACGGTGACATAGACCGTTTCTTATACGCATCACTTGCACAACGATTGGGGGATCAAAAAAAATGACAAATTCAAGACAACAATTTTCTAAGACTTATGAAAAATCTTTTGTTTGGGATGCCCACAGCTGCTTACCGCTTAAAACAGGCATTGATCTTTCACCACTGGAAAGACATCACAAAGCAGGCATTAATTATGTTTCGATCAATGTCGGTATGGATTTTAATCCTTGGACCGATTGTATCAGGTTTTTAGCATATTTTCGTAGCTGGATTCGTGAACACCATAATCACTATATGCTGATTGAACGGTTTGAAGATTTGGCGTTCGCTAAAAAAACCGGTAGGCTTGGCATTACTTTTGACCTTGAAGGCTCGGTTATGCTTGATACAGACTTCGATATGCTTTCCTTATACTATGACCTTGGCGTTCGCCAAATTCATTTTGCCTATAACCGTGATAACCAAGCGGCAGGTGGATGTCATGGTTACGATATTAATCTAACACCGTATGGACGGCAGCTGGTTACTGCCGTAAACAAGGTTGGTATGATTATGGACTGTTCCCACACAGGCTATCGAAGTAGCATGGAAATTATGGAAATATCTAAAAAACCCGTGGTATTTTCGCACGCAAATTGTTACACGCTTAAACCTCATCCCCGCAATATTCGTGATGATCAAATTGATCTGTGCGCAAAAACAGGTGGTGTGATCGGTGTTAATGGCATTGGCATTTTCCTAAGCGACAAACCAGCCAGTGCCGAAACCATGGTACCCCACATCGATTATTTGGTGCAACGTGTTGGTGCACAACATGTTGGTATAGGTCTTGATTTTAGCTTTATACGTGGGATCGACGATAATCCACCTAATTTTGAACCAGCTTTATGGTGGCCTCCTGAAGCAGGTTATGGAAAAGGTATGACCTATGCACCTCCCGAATCATTTCCAGCAATAGCCGAAACTCTAGCAAAAAAAGGCTACGCAGAAACAGATATTATGGCTATTTTGGGTGGCAATTTCCTAAGAATTGCACAACAAAGCTGGGCATAATTACAATAACAACTATTTAAAGTTGTCGGTCTTCTAACTTCATTTCTAAATCAGCAATAGTTTGTCTGACCGACGTTAAATAGGGATTGATTGCTAAAGCCCGGCGAAAAAAATCCAAGGCCAGTTGTTCATTACCTTCAAATATATAGATATATCCCAACCGAGTTAGTGCCGAAAAATGGCGTGGTTCTAGGGTCAGGGCTTTTTCTAAGTCGCTTTTTGCCTGGGAATATTGTTGCATGAACATCATTAAAGTCCCACGCTTGTGCCAAGCTTCAGCAAAGTCTGGATTAATTTTAATTAGTTCGTCAAACTTCTTAATGGCCGTGGCATAATCGTGCGTTACCATGGCTTGCGTACCATCCATAAGCAAATTATCAGCAAGTGGGGTAGCCGCCTGATACCATATATCCCAGATAAGCTTCTCTGCTGTGCGGGCGGCAACTGGCTCGGTAGTTAACTTCAATTGTTCAAAAAGATCTGCTAATCTGCTGTCATACTGGTCAGCTTGTGGTGCCGTAAAAACAGCAAAGCTCATGATACAACCGAAAACGACCTTTTTTAGCAAGACCAGCTCCTGTTATTGGTTAGCAAACTGGTTGATGATAGCAAATTATTTCAAAGATGAAAAGCAACAAGGGAAGGTCACGTGCCTTCCCCTGCAAAAACCGCTAACTAAAACAGCAAACTAACCTTGACGAACCTTATACCGTGGATCCGTCTTGTTGATAACATAGGTGCGGCCACGACGGCGTACAACACGACAATCTTTATGACGTCCTTTAGCCGCCTTTAACGAGTTTGACACGCGCATAATAATATCCCTTTATTCCAAAATAATCATAAAAGACCAGTTCTTGTAAAATATTGTTGGCTTGCTGTCAATGCCGTTTATGGATTTTTACAGCAACTAAATACGAATATACCCCCTACATCTCGGAATATCCAGGCCCACCACCACCCTGAGGTGTTGTCCAAACAATGTTTTGGCCTGGGTCTTTAATATCACATGTTTTACAATGAATACAATTTTGCGCGTTAATGCGCAATCTTGGCTTGCTATCTTCAGCCACGATTTCATAAACCCCCGCTGGGCAATACCTCTGTTCAGGTGCATCATATAAAGCTAAGTTATATTGCACTGGAACATCAGCGTCTTTAAGTTTTAAATGGCAGGGTTGATTTTCTTCGTGCATGGTGTTTGATAAATAAACCGATGACATTAAATCAAAGGTTAAACGGCCATCTGGCTTGGGATATACAATTTTTGGTGCTTGCGCAGCCAAGAACATATGCTCATGATCATGATGGTTACGAAATGTCCAAAAAGTGCGCCCACGTAGCAGATAATGATCAAAAGCAGCATAAGCAATTCCACCCAATAATCCAAGCCGGAAAGCTGGCCTGATATTACGCACCCTTTTTAATTCCTTAAATACCCAAGACTTTTTTAATTTCTTTGGATATTCGGTTAATATTGGAAATTCAAGCGCTGATGCAGATTTTTTAGATTGTAACAATGCATCAGCAACTGCTTCCGCAGCAAGCATTCCCGATTTCATGGCCGTATGGGTGCCCTTAATTTTGGGGACGTTCAAGAAACCCGCTGCACACCCAATAATAGCCCCTCCCGCAAAAGTCAGCTGTGGTATTGATTGCCATCCCCCTTCATTTAAGGCGCGTGCACCATATGCCAGGCGGCGTCCTTGCTCTAAAACAGGTCGAATTAAGGGATGGGTTTTAAACCGTTGTAACTCTTGATATGGATTTAAATGCGGATTTCGGTAATCAAGGCCAACAACCAACCCCAGTGCTATAAGTTTTTTATCAAGGTGATAAACAAAAGAACCACCATATGTCGCATGATCAAGCGGCCAACCCACGGTATGGACAACAAGGCCACTTTTATGTAATGCCTCTGGAATCTCCCATAATTCCTTAAGACCTATGGCATAGGTTTGCGGATCAGATCTTCGGCGCAGATTAAACTTTTTCATTAATTGCTCGCTTAGTGAACCACGACAACCCTCGGCAAATAAAGTATATGTCGCATTAATCCGCACGCCAGGCTGGTATAGGCTGGTTTTCTGGCCATTTTTATCAAGGCCTTGTGGGCCAGTTATGATACCCCCCACCTTATCCTGATGATTAAAAATAACATCTGCAGCCGCAAAGCCAGGATAAATCTCAACACCGTAACCTTCAGCTTTCTGGGCTAACCAGCGACATAATTGTGACAAACTAACAATATAGTTCCCATGATTATTCATAGGCCCCGGGGTTGGAAGACGAACCGATTTTTTTGTGGTCAACCAATAAAACATATCCTTACGCACAGGTGTTGTAAGAGGTGGTGGCGCATTTAACCAATCGGGGATTAACTCGTTTAAGGCAGTTGGCTGAAGAACAGCCCCTGATATAATGTGACCGCCAATTTCACTAGCTTTTTCAACAACACAAACCGATATATCTTGACCACGCTGTTGGGTTAATTGCTTTAATCGAATAGCCGCTGATAGACCGGCAGGGCCAGCACCAACAACAACAACATCATAGTTTAATTCTTCTTGCGTCATGGCTTTTTTGTCTGAACAGTTAATTGATTGATAAAATAATACGCTTTTCCATAAAAGACATTCTGCATCTTTTTGTTTGCCTTTCAAGCCCAAGCCATTAATATTTTGTTTATCAACATGCAATTTCTAGAACTAAGTCAATCTGATACTTTTACAATGTCTGAAAGAAAAAATATCGCCAATCTTTGGGAAAGGCTGCTTGAACACTGGCAGATTGCCGGTGTTGAATATTTTGTTGATGCCCTAAATGGTGGAATAATGAAAAAAACAGCAATAGCTTCTAAACAACAAAACGGTATCATTGATACACCACAATCTCATACTAACATCGCAACAAAAAATTTTACCGCCGGTAATGCAGAAATCCCTAATCCCGACAATACCTATCAGCAGGTAAGAGATTGTCGCAATCTTGACGATTTGCGCAATTTGGTTAGTAATTTTGAAGGTTGTCCTTTGAAAAATACCGCAACCAACCTGGTATTTAGTGACGGAAACCCAAAGTCTAAAATTATGTTTGTGGGTGAAGCCCCGGGGGCAGATGAAGACAGAATGGGTAAACCTTTTGTTGGATTAAGTGGACAGTTACTTGATACGATGATTCGCTGGATTAACCTGGATCGTGAAAACGTTTATATAAGTAATGTTATCTATTGGCGTCCCCCAGGCAATCGAGCACCTACAACTGCTGAAATTTCCAGTTGTATGCCTTTTGTTGAAAAACAAATTGCCCTGGTTAATCCCAAATTACTTATTTTAGTGGGTGGGATAGCTGCAAAAGCTGTTCTTCAAAAGGCAGACGGTATTATGAAAATCCGCGGACAGTGGTTTTCATATCAAAACATGTATCTGCAAAATCCTATACCTGCTATGGCAATATACCATCCGGCTTTTTTGCTAAGACAACCGGGACAAAAACGCCAGGTGTGGCGTGATTTGCTGGCAATTGAAGAAAAAATTTCTACCTTTTCCCGCGAATAAAAATTAGAATGAAGCTTGCATTCGTGATAATCGCTTGCAAAGCAAGGCAAGAAAAGATAAAAAATGATACAAAATTGTATTAAATAATTTTATCCAATCCGTTTGTTTGGGAGATTGTTGACAAAATGATTGACGTAGGTAAACTTTCAATTGTGGCAATTTTTGCACCAATCAGAAACTTTATGGCTTGTTGCCTAATACTTACTGGTGCTTTGCCCTTACATGCTCAATCAGCAACCAATCAGTCGGGCTTACTTAGCGATTTACCAGCTGTTGATGTCCTGGATGCCCAACATATTAAAATTTACCGGCAAATTTTTGCTGCCCAAGACAAGGGTGACTGGGCAAGCTCTAAACGATTACAGCAGCAGTTAACGAATAATCTTTTGCTTGGCCATGTTGAAGCGCATCGTCTTTTACACCCAAAATACAAATCAAGTTACCAAGAACTAACTAACTGGTTAAAGAAATACAATGATCACCCGCAAGCTACCCTGATTTACAAACTTGCCTTAGGCCGTAAGCCTAATCATGTTAGTACACCCCCAATAAAAGCCTTGCACCAGGTTATTAAAGGTGGCAATCCTGATATGGGTCAGGCCAATAATATTCCTGCATGGAAAAGTGCCCTTGATACTTGGATAAAGGGAAATTTTGCAACCGCTACCAGGCTTTTTGAAAAAATTGCCCAAAACTATATAAACAACCCTTGGGTTGCATCGGCAGCTTATTTTTGGGCTGGACGCGGTTACTTGAAAATGGGCAATCCGCAGCAATATATCACATCAATGCAACACGCGGCTGGGTACCCGCGTACATTTTATGGACAATTAGCTATTCAAATTCTTGGAATTAAACCAACCTTTGATTGGTCTGAGCCGGTTGTAACATCAGAAGATTTACACTTGATTGGCAGTTATAATCATGGAAAACGTGCATTAGCGTTGTTGCAAATTGGTCAGCTAGACCTAGCCGAGGAAGAGCTTTTAATTTTAAGATCTCAGGCAAATCATGCTACAACCAGGGCATTGGTTGGGCTTTCTCAGAAAATTGACTTTTCAGGATTAAGCTTTCAAACCGGTGTGCGGAATCAAAATTTGCTGCCCGATGACAACCATATTATGATTAGCCTATACCCAGTGCCTGATTGGGCACCTAAGGGGGGTTTTAAAATTGATCCCGCCCTGATTTATGCAGTTATGCGTCAAGAATCAAGCTTTAATCCGTCAGCCTCAAGCCATAAAGGAGCTAGCGGGCTGATGCAGGTAATGCCAAGCACCGCCGCCTTTGTACGTAATAAAAAGTCCGGACACTATAACAAAAATGACTTATTAATACCCGAAGTAAATTTGTCGATTGCGCAAGATTATTTGGCCAATCTGTTGATCGACGAACACGTTAATGGTGACCTAATCCTAGCGATGATTGCTTATAATGCCGGCCCATCGCATGTTCCCTTGTGGAAAAAGCGTTTTTCTTACAGTAATGACCCGTTGCTTTTTATTGAACGCATTCCGTACCGGGAAACCCGTTTATATGTTCAACGTGTTTTGGCTAATTTATGGATTTATCGAAATAGGCTTGGCCAGGAATCGGCTTCGTTAAAGGAACTTGCATCGGGCACAACACCTGTATACCAAAGCCAAGACCCGCGCATTACACCACATCAATTGGCCTTCAGGACTAGGTGATGACCATTTATACATCAAAAATATTGCTGTTGGTTTTATCTTAACGCGTGTTTTTGTGTAGAACAGCGCTCAACATAATTGGCTTGCTGAAAAAATTTACCATTTTAGAATAGCACAAACGTATATCACCCAGAAAGTAAGGCTACAACGAACAGATTTTTATTGGCAAGGCCATTTGAGGGGCTTTTGTGTACAAAAATTCTCAGATATTTTTTGAAATTCTTAACGAATTACCCACGATGGGCATCGGGCATCGCCACTGGTTCGTTAAAAGTACCTATCGTAGAAACCAGAAGTTAATTTTACGCACACCAACCTCATTAAAAGCAGGCTTTACAAGCTATAAACAATATATTGAATATCAAGAAGCTTGCTACAAATTGTTGGAAAGCTCTTGCCATACCCCTCCGCTCATTAGCGCTGTTTATGAACATCCGCTACATCAATTTGGTGGCCTACTAATACAGTATATTGAAGGTCGATTACCGCAAAAAAATCACGACTGGCCAAGGATTGCAAGCTGCCTAGCTTCGATACATCGCCTACCTACCCACACAATATCCCCCCTGATTCCTGCACCAAAATCAATTTGGCAGGAAATTATAGGTACGATTCAACGTCGGCAACCTTATTTTCAACAACCTTTTATTCCCACAGCAATACAAAATTATCTAAAACTTGAATTGGATTGGGCCATAAAATTTTTTCAACAGCATCAGCATAAAAACCAGCCAAGAACAATTATGTTATATGACTGCCATCCTGCTAACTTTTTGATAGACCAACATGACAAAGCCTGGTTCTTAGATTTAGAAAAGGTAACACTTGGCCACCCTGCTTTAGACTTGGCACATGCCACCATTATTACATCAAGATCATGGCATCCCTATTTGGAAATTAATCTTTCTCCTGAAGATGAGACAAAGTTTTATGAAACATATTTTCAAGACCATTCCCATCAATCTATACAAGATATAACTTTTTTTATTCAACCAGCACGACGCCTAGTTTGGCTGAGAACACTATCATGGGCAGCAGAATGGCTTGCGCAAAAAAAAGATCACCCACCCTCTAACATATTTGATACAAAACTTATGGCGCAGTTGGTGCAATGGTTTAAGACAGATTTTTTTTACAATATGATTGGGGAAATTAATTCTCCGCCCGCCATCTAAGCCCGTATCAGTATCAAGCTTGACAAACACTTTGTTCTTTATATGTTCTTTACATGAGCAAGCAAATATCGCCACAGCAAACAATCAAGGGACGCGGGTCGCTAAGCAATAAAAGCGGGCGATTTGAAATTTTATCTTACGAATCACAACCAGATGCATGGGCAAGTAACAGTGATTTCTTGGCTTCACCTAATGTTGCTACAACCCTATATAACGATAGCAGCCGTTCGGCAATAACCTATAATGATTCGCCTGATATCCCCTTTGACCGATCAATTAACCCATACCGGGGTTGTGAGCACGGTTGCATATATTGCTACGCACGCCCAAGTCATGCCTGGTTGGGATTATCGCCTGGTATCGATTTTGAAAGTAAAATTTTCGCTAAATCTTCTGCAGCAAGTTTGTTAACTAAAGAATTATCGAGCAAAAATTATAAGGTTCAACCAATCGCATTAGGTTCAAATACAGACCCTTATCAACCTGTCGAACGCACCCAACAAATTACCCGACAGATTTTATCTGTGTTACTTAGATTTCGCCATCCGGTAACTATTGTTACTAAATCAACTCTTATCTTGCGTGATGTTGATTTGTTAGAAGCACTGGCAACCCAAAACCTGGTTAAGGTTTTTATTTCTTTGGGTACACTTAATGCGCAGCTTGCGCGGATGCTTGAGCCGCGAGCACCACAGCCAAGAAAAAGGTTGCAAGCCATTTTGAATTTGGTGAAACAAAAAATTCCAACCGGTGTTTTGATTGCGCCAATAATACCTGGTCTTAATGATTACGAATTGGAAGAAATTATTCAAACGGTGGCAGGTACAGGTATAACAAACATACGTTATAACCTGCTGCGCTTACCTTATGAGCTTGGCGAATTATTTGAAGAATGGCTGCAAAAACATTATCCAAATAGAAAAAATAAAATTTTATCCTTGATTCGTCAAAGCCGCGACGGCAAGCTGAACGACAGTGCTTATTCGCAGCGAATGATTGGACAGGGAAATTATGCACATCTAATTCAACAGCGCTTTCGGCTTATATGTCAGCGGTTGGGCGTTAATAGAACGTTTTTCAAATTGCGTACCGACCTTTTTGAACAACCGCAACAACAACTTTCTTTATTGTAACCTTTTTTGAAAAACAAGTTCGTTAGAAATGCCTAATTTTGCCATTGAAACAAAGCTGTCTGGCTCTGTTGCTGGAATTGATGAAGCAGGCCGTGGTCCATGGGCAGGGCCTGTTGTTGCAGCGGCCGTTATATTTCCAGATAAAAAAGTTAGTGATTTTTTGCTCAAGGAATTAGATGATTCTAAAAAGCTGTCTTCTAAAAAACGACAAATACTTTACCCCATGATTCATGAACAAGGATTGGTGGGAATTGGCTTAGCAACCGTTGCAGAGATAGACAAGTTTAATATTCTGCGCGCCACAATGCTTGCCATGCAGCGCGCAGTTGCAGATATTTCTGAGCAGCCACAGAATCTGATCATTGATGGCAATCAAGTATTTAATACAGGGATTCCAGCCTATCCCATAATTAAAGGGGATAGTTTAAGTTATAGTATAGCGGCAGCTTCGATAGTGGCCAAGGTACGGCGTGACTGCTTGATGCAGGAATTATCGGCTGATTTTCCAGTGTACCAATGGCACAAAAATGTCGGATATGGAACCGCCGAACATCAAAAAGCACTTGGTAAATACGGGGTTTCACCTCATCACCGCCGTTCTTTTAGACCTATTCGTGATTTCTTGGAACATCTGCCCTAATAAGTTTAAAGGTAGATATAGGTTAGCTGCCATTAAGCCAAAGTTTATAATGAACCACCGCTATGGTGCTATTATCTCCTTCATTTACTACACCTACTCCAAAAGCGTTTGATTGACTATTTTAATTACTTTTTTCATCAGGGTTGGAAAAGCCTGTTGATTAAAGTATTGCGGTAAGCACCAAAATTCCTGATTAAGGGTAGTGATATGCTGATCTTTGATATTTGCCGATACCACCTGCAATTCAAGATCAAAATGTGTAAAACGGTGCCGAATAGAGCCTGGAATATGGTGCCAATTTAATTTAACAGGGGCATAGTCAAAAATTTCATGATGTTGGACCCATGCTTCTGTACGCCATGGGGTGGATGGTATTTCAATCATTCCAGCAAGCAGACCTTTTAACGGCCGGCGACGCAGTAAAACTGCTTTACTTTCCTGTTGCTGCAACCAAAAAACCACCCCATACTTTTTGGGAATTGCGGACTTTGCTATTTTAATTGGATATGCTTCCACCATACCATGTTGCCGCGCCTGACACACTTGCGATAATGGACAATCTAAACACGTCGGTTGTCTAGGTGTACAGATCATTGCACCTAAATCCATCAAAGCCTGAACAAAATCTCCTGGTCTTTTGGTGGGGACTAGATCATTCATTATTGTACGTGCATCTTGCCTTAATTTGGGTGGAGACACCGTAAGTGCAAATAATCGCGCCACAACACGTTCAATGTTTGTGTCAACAACTGATGCTGGCTGCTGAAAAGCTATGGCTGCAATTGCTGATGCGCTATATGGACCGATACCTGGCAACCCTTCTAAAGCATCAACTGTTGTTGGAAACTGTCCTTGATATGATTGAACAACCTTGACCGCACAGGCATGAAGATTGCGGGCCCTGGCATAATAACCAAGCCCCTGCCAAGCATGCAGAACCTGATCAAGAGTTGCGCCAGCAAGATCGTGAACCGTTGGCCACCGATTAATAAATGTCTCAAAATATTTTTTAACTGTTGCAACGGTAGTTTGTTGTAACATCATTTCACTAAGCCAAACATGATAGGGATCTGGATTATTTAATACACGCCATGGCAAAGCACGGCCATAGCGGTAAAACCACGGCAACAACAGACTGGCTATATCAATTCGGTAAGAATGGTGATATAATTTAGGCATATGATGGTTATAGTCAGAATTTTTAACAAATCTATAGTAAATTTTCTAGTCTGGTGGATGGGTAATTCGTGCAAATATCGGCCAAAAATCTAAAGCAGTTAATGCGCCAAGTTTTAAAACCGGTTTTAGAGAAACGTGGGTTTAGCGAGCGTCGCCTGCTGCAAAATTGGGCTGAAATTGCCGGCCCGGATTTCTCCAGTCGTTGCACCCCGCTTAAATTATCATATCCTGGACCAGAAAATAAAAATGGCCAATTACATTTGGGGGCTTTCCACGCCCATAATACAGAGTTACTTCATCAAACACCGCAATTGCTTGAGCGTGTAAATCGTTTTTTAGGCTATGAAGCGGTTACTTCAATCCGGTTACATCCTTTAAAATCACTAGATTCAATCGTACATCAACAAAAATTAACCCCAACCACATCCGGCGAATTACCAAAGCATGTTGAACAGTTTTTAAACGATCAAATAAGTGACCCCAAATTACGCGAAAACCTAAAGACCCTTGGCCAATATATTCGTAGCGAACAATCGTAATATTTTATAAATATTAAGGATTGATACAAAAGCCGTAACTCTGCTATACTGACATTAGTTGAATATGCAATAAATTATTTATTACACCTGGAGAACAACGTGAGAATCAATTTCTGGAATCGTTTGGGAAGCCTGAAAAACCAGCTGTTGGCCGTTTTATCGTTCGCTATATTAATCGCTTCAGGGCAAGCTTATAGCCAGGACAAATGGTCGGCCGAGCCCATAACTCTACCTAATGCCCCCGATGCCGGTTTTTATAAAGATGATTACTATATTGGGAATTTAGATGCACGGGTGGTTATAATCGAATACGCATCACTCACTTGTCCACATTGCGCTAATTTTCATGTCAATTTCTTACCGTCCTTGAAAAAAGATTTTGTTGATACTGGTAAGGTTTTATTTGTTTTTCGCGACTTTCCGCTTGACGAATACGCATTTCAAGCAACCATGATTGCCCAATGCGCACCGCGCGACAGTTATTTTGCAATACTTGATCAGCTGTTTACCAATCAACAAACATGGGTTCGTGCTGAAAATATATCTGACGCTCTTGATGGTTTTGCAAAAAATATCGGTATAGACTCGGAAAAACTAACTTCCTGTTATGCAGACGAAAAGATTATAGACCGTACCGTATATTTATATACAGAAGCTTATAATAAGTATGGAGTACGCGGAACACCCAGCCTGGTAATTAATGGCCAGTTAAAATCAGGTTTTCGTACGTATGAAGAGCTGCAAGGTTTTTTAAACACTCTTCTTAAATAAGAATTTTTTGTTTTGGTAAAAAATGCTTTAAAAATAGCGCTGAATTGGCGCTATTTTTTTTAGCCTGCCACACAACATTAGCAAACTTTAACCACGTTATTATATTCAAATTTTGTGGATAACAGGGTTGACATCAACCTTCTTTAACCGTATTTTTCCTGCGGTTGTGTTTTAACAATGTTACTGTAGTTTTGAAATGGTGTGTGTCTTTGTCCTCTGAGCTCGAGAAATTTGATCAGCAAATGTCTGCACTGCAAAAGAAGGCTTTTCCTGATCAAAATATCACCAAAGAGGGCGAACAACTTCGGCAAAAATCGGCACGCCAATTCAGCTTGGCTATTCGGATTGCCGTTGAAATGATTGCGGCACTAGCGGGTAGCGCTGTCTTGGGTTGGTTTATTGACCGGTGGAGTGGGACAAAACCTATTTTTTTGGTTATTTTTTGTATATTAGGAATTGGTGTGGCAATCTTAAATATTGTCAAAATCATTCGGCGGGTACAAAGTGAGTTAAACGACAAACCTGAATAACAACAAATGTTTGGATCAGGTAAATAGATTGATATTAGGTTAGGGAATATAACAATGGCAACCGGCAGTGATCATGGCCATAGTCCGCTTGAACAATTTAAGATTAACCGTGTTATTGATCTTAAGATTGGCGATTTTGATATATCGCTGACAAACTCAGCCATATGGATGATGGTGGCTATTACCCTGGCTAGTGTATTTATTGCTGGTGGCGTTGCACGCAAATCCATTATTCCTGGTCGATGGCAGGCTTTTGTTGAAATGGCATATGAATTTATTGCTAACCTGCTGCGTGACAACGTTGGCAGGGAAGGATTGCGCTTCTTTCCACTTGTATTCAGCCTGTTTTTGTTTATCCTGTTTTGCAATTTAAGTGGCATGTTGCCATTTTCCTTTACACCGACCAGCCATATTATTGTTACTTTTGCCTTGGCTTTTGCCGTGTTCATTGGTGTAACAATTATTGGAATTATACGTCACGGTTTTCATTTTTTCTCTCTATTCGTACCGGCTGGTTTGCCAGGGTGGCTTTTGCCATTGATAATTCCTATTGAAGTTCTATCCTACATGACACGTCCTGTTAGTTTGTCTTTACGTCTTTTTGTGAATATGATGGCTGGCCATACAATGCTTAAGCTTATTGCGGGCTTTGTTATTGGGCTTGGAGTACTTGGTGGATGGGCGCCACTTCTGTTCCTAACTGCCCTTACAGGTCTTGAAATTTTAATTGCTTTTTTACAGGCTTATGTTTTTACAGTTTTGACTTGCATTTATCTTAATGATGCAATTAATTTGCATCACGAATAAATCAGGTTGTTTTGTTGGTTGGTTAAATGTTGTTTTTAAAATTTTATTAAAGAAAGGAATATGATAATGGATCCGTTAGCCGCAAAATATCTTGCTGTGGGTATAGCCACCTTAGCACTTTGGGGTATTGGTATTGGGTTAGGTAATTTATTTTCAAGCTATTTATCCGGTGCTTTACGTAACCCCTCTGCTGCGCCAAAAGTTTTTGGTGCTCTGATGATTAGCTTTGCTCTAACCGAAGCTTTGGCATTGTTTGCCTTGTTGATTGCCCTGTTGTTGCTTTTTGCAGTTTAATAGGCGCCCCAAGAATTCAATGGCTTAACCCCGCACGTCTTGTCGATAAGCGGGGTTAGCTTTCGTAGGAGTTGTCAATAAATGCCACAGCTAGAAGTAGCCGATTTTCTGCCCCAGATTTTCTGGCTGTTTGTTATTTTTATCTTATTTTACTCGATCATGGCTTATGGTTTGCTGCCAAAAATGTCAAAAACGCTTGACAAGCGTCAGCAATTAATTGAAACACAGCTGCAAGAAGCCCAGATAATGCGGGATAAAGCCGAAAAACTGCAAAAGCATTACCAGCAGTCTTTGGCACAAGCGCGCCAGACAGCTCAGGAACAGCTGCAACAAACTGCGCTGCAACTCAAGCAGCAATTGACCGAACGAGAACATCAGGTTAATCAGCGCTTGGCTAAGATTTTGCAAGAATCAGAGGCAGGACTTGCTAGGTTGAAAGCTCAATTACAGGCTGATGCACGGTCCTTGGTACCTGAAGTTGTTCAAGGAATTATGCACCGCTTAACCGGCTTATCGGTTGGCACGCAGGACGTAATCGGCTATCTCAATCAGACAGACAGCAAAGGCTTTTAGCATGGATATTTTCTTAAATCCTACCTTATGGGTTGGTGTTGCGTTTGTTTTATTTGTTGTTCTGGTTGGTAGAAACCTCTACAAAATGGTTGGATCTATGCTGGATCAACGGATAGCACGTGTGAAATCGACAATTTCCGAGGCCGAGAATCTTCGTCAGCAGGCTGAAAAAATTTTAAAGGAATATCAGGAAAAATTTGGACAAGCCGAGTACGAAGCACGTGAAATGGTTTTGCGTGCCCAGGCCGAGGCAGAACTTTTAAAAGAGCAATCGTTTAAAAATTTGGAATTAACCCTCGAGCGTCGCCAACGCGATGCTATTGCCAAAATGGAACAAGCCCAACAGCAATTGTTACAACAAACAAAAACAGAAATTGCACATATGGCTACACATGCTGTTTATGCTCTATTATCAGAAAAAATGACTGCTAAGCTTGACGAACAACTTTTTGAACATTCTTTAGAAGAAGTACAATCGCAAATTAAGGTTTGATGTTGTTAGTTTGTATACCTTGCTTTGGGACATTTTTTAGCCATTCATGCATGTGGTAGGCTATTATTCTTTGCCGTAGGGCAGTTGGAATTACGCCAGCTATCCTGACCGATAGTCGATTGGTAATACCGTTAATATAATAGCTTCGTCGCCCAAGATATTTTACTGCCTCCCTTACCACTTTATCCGGGTCTGCTGCCCGGTCTAAAAGCTTTTTAGGCATACGTGCTTTATCAATGAAGGGTGTTTTCACTAACCCAGGACATAAAGCTAAAAAATCAATTGGTTTGTTACGGTATTCCCCCTGTAAAGCTATTGTCAACGCATATAGATAGCTTTTGCTGGCGGCATATACTGCAAAATAGGGCATGGGGAAAAAAGCTGCCATGCTGGCAACCATAATTACCCCTGCTCGTTCGTTTACCGTGGCGCGCTTATTCATACCTGGCAGCACAGCGTATAGCAAATCTGTTGCGGCTGTTATATTAACGTCTAACATTTCAAGTGTTTGATGTTGTGATATATGTGTAAAATTATCTAAATAACCCAAACCCGCATTATTAATAAATAAATCAACAGCATGCTGGTTGGCAATTTTCGCTACCTCTTTTCTATCAGTTGGATTTTGTAGATCGGCAATAACAGGAACGATATGCGCACTAGAAGAACTTAGCTGCTTTGCCAAATCATTCAGTTTTTCCTGATTCCGACCCGTTATAATCAAGGTTCTTTGGGATTTTGCCAACGCTTTGGCAAATGAACGCCCAATACCGCTATTAGCACCTGTTATTAATATGGATTTGTACGATTTCATTTTTTATTCTTGGCAAAAATTTTATTAACAATCATCCTTAATTACTTTATAATATTATAAAAATTTATATCAATATTTCCTTATTAATCGGATCACGCTTATGCCCCAGATGCAGCAATTAAAAGATATTAAAAACCTGTCCCATAAAACGGTTATTGTCCGCGCTGATTTCAATGTCCCCTTGGATAAAGGAATGGTTACCGATGCAACCCGTATCAATCGCGGTTCAGCCACAATTCAGTACTTGTTGCAACAAAAAGCCAAGGTTGTGATCATTTCTCATCTGGGCAGACCGGATGGTCAACCTAACCCAGCTTATTCGTTGCAGCACGTAATACCAAGCCTAAAAAAAAGCCTACATGGTCATGATGTATTTTTTGTGGACGATTGTGTTGGCACGAAAGTGGAAGAAAAAGTTAAGGGATTGAAAAATGGCCAGGTTCTATTACTTGAAAATCTACGTTTTTATGCTGCAGAGGAAAAGAACGATCCCCTTTTCGCACAAAAACTTGCTTTGTTGGGTGATATTTATGTTAATGACGCCTTTTCCTGTGCGCACCGCGCGCATGCTTCCATCGATAGAATCACTCAATTGCTACCAAGTGTAGCAGGATTGTTACTATCTGAAGAAATCAACGCCTTAGAGCAAATTTTGCATAATCCTAAACGCCCATTAATGGCTATTGTTGGTGGGGCAAAAATATCAAGCAAACTTTTGTTATTACAAAATTTGCTGTCCAAAGTTGATTACCTAGTAGTTGGGGGGGCGATGGCAAATACCTTCCTGCTTGGCCAAGGGTATAAAATTGGTAAGTCATTGGTTGAACCCACCATGGTAGCAACAGCCTTAGACGTTATAAAGTTAGCTGCAAATACCCGCAAAACCTTGCTTTTGCCAGTCGATGCAGTCCTTGCCAAAGCACTCGTTCCCCATACACCAACACGTATCTCTGCTGTAACCGATATCAACTCTGATGAAATGATTTTGGATATAGGCCCTAAAACAATCGATTTAATTATTAAAACAATCCGTCTTAGCAAAAATGTTGTGTGGAATGGACCACTTGGGGCTTTTGAAACGAAACCTTTTGACCGAGGAACAATAACGGTTGCCCAAGCCATAGCTGATGCAACTAAACAAGGTACTTTAACAAGCGTTGCCGGCGGGGGGGATACGGTATCTGCTCTTGTAGGTGCTGATGTTGAGGACAAATTCTCTTATGTTTCCAGTGCTGGAGGGGCATTCTTAGAATGGCTGGAAGGCAAAGAGTTGCCTGGTATTATAGCCTTAAAGAATTCTAGAAAATAAATATAAGATTTGTGGCGGTTGGCTAAATAATTCTAGCCAACAATGCCCCAGCTAACGAAGTAATAAATAGACCAATAAACCCATCAAGAAAGAGGAATATCAAAGGCATTATACCCCCAAGTTTTAAGCCAAAACGAACAATATTCCACTCAGTCACCACTGTTATCAATACAATTAAAAGATTTGCGGTCATAAAAAAATATTCGTGCATGTCAATATTCGATGCGCCGTATAATAATAATGCAACCAGCAAAATTTGAACGCCCTTCAGGTAATTATACATAATGATGTAAGTTGAATAATATTGCTGCCGGTGCCAATAACCGATTAGCCGTTCGACAACAACCGGGTACGCACACCAATAAATAACATACGAAGATATCTGAATAATAATAAAGGCAATAAGATTACCTGTTGAACCTACCGCTGCAATTTGCAGTTTGTACATTGTATAGAAATAAATTGGGAAAAGCCACACAGCTAGCCAAAATGATTGACGCAGCTTTATGATACTATTCGAGAAATAAAAAATGCCATTGGCTTTTCCCCGTAAAATTAACCATAACCCTTTTAAATACTGAAGCACGCTTTCCCCTTTCGTGATAACCACATTAACCCTGATTAAGAATTTGTTTTAATCCATCAGTCACGTCAGACATATGGTAGTGAATGTATGGTATTAAATTTTGTCTGCTGGATTCTGGTGCAACCAAAACCGTAGTCATCCCAAAAGCAGCAGCGGGTATTAAATTAATTGCCGTATCTTCAAAAAAGATAGCTTCTTCAGCCTTAATACCGTAGTGTCTTATAAACTCCTGATACGCTTCATCTTGTGGTTTTGGTATATATCCAGCACAGCGAACATCAAATATTCCATCAAAACAATCATTTAAGTCTAATTTTGCAAGAACATTATTGGCATGCTTGATGGTGCTGTTAGTAAAAATATATTTATTTCCAGGTATTTCTCTTATGATATAAGCCAACTCTTGGTTGGTTTCTAATGCTGCAAGATCAACTTGATGAACATACTCTAAAAATTCGTCCGCTGATATTTGATGATGTAACATTAGTCCCCTAAGAGATGTTCCATATTTTTTCTTGTATTCTTCTTGTAACCTAGCTGCTATAATCATATCTACATCCAAATATTGCTGGATAAAGCTGCGAATACGCTGGCCAACCTGTTTCATCACCAAGGATGATGGGGGATATAAGGTATTATCTAAATCAAAAATCCAGTAATTAAAGGAAAACCGGCCCATTCGGAATATTACTTTCGCAATTAAATTTCTTTTTTAATATTAAGCTTTTGTTCATCAATAATATGTATTCCAATAACCAATTTTTTCCATTAGTTTGTTTTGAAAATAAGCTATATTATTACTCCACCAAAAATCAGGATAATCCTTGATGAAAAAAATCTCGTCTTCTGGTAAAAAGAATCAATACACATTAACGTCAATCAGCAATGTTTTGCAAGATGCACTATCTTACGCAAAAAAGAAAGGTGCCGACCAAACCGATTTAATGTTAGTTGAAGGAATAGGCATTCAATATATTCAGCGGATGGGTAAGCTTGAAAAACTTGAACGAGCAGAAACAGCAGATCTCGGTATTAGGTTATTTCAAGGACAGCGTCAGGTGATGGTATCAACATCAGACCTTTCATCAGCTAATATTAAAAACTTGATAGATCGTGGCTTATCGACAGTGCAACTGGTACCCGAAGACAAATATTGTGGATTAGCTACCTCAGATCAATTAGTGAAGGATGTCCCTATCCTGAAAACTGTTGATCCTGTAGAACCTACAATTGCGTTATTACAAGAACGCGCTGCTGCTTGTGAAGAAGCGGCCTTATCTGTTCCTAAAATAACAAATTCAGAAGGCGTGGAAAGCACATGGTCGCACACAACCATGCATTTTTTGGCAAGCAATGGCTTTTCACAATCCTACAGCAATACGCGACATGCTCTAAGCATTTCAGTGATTGCACGTGATGGTGATGGAATGGAACGTGATTATGAATCCAATACCGTTATTTTTGCTGATCATTTAAAGAACCCTGTTACCCTGGGCAGAAAAGCCGCGTTGCAAGCAGTACAGCGCCTAAACCCCAAAAGAATTGGGTCACAAAAAAAACCTGTCATTTTTCATCCCCGTGTAGGTAGCAGCTTTTTATCACATTTAGCAGCGGCAATTAATGGGGCTGCTGTCAACCAAGGGGCTAGTTTTCTTAAAAACAAACTGGGCCAAAAAATTTTTACAAAAAACATTACGGTAATTGACAACCCATCCCTTAGCAATGGCCTTGGATCGCGCCCATTTGATGCAGAAGGACTGGCCTGTAAAAACCAAGCTATTATTGATGAAGGTGTTCTAACTTCTTGGTTACTTGACCTGCGGTCTGCGCGACAGATGGGCAAGAATCCTACAGGACATGGTGTTCGCAATGTAACCTCGCTTCCTAGTGCAGGGATTAGCAACTTTTACATGCAGGCAGGACAACAAACCCCGGATCAATTAATTAAGGATGTGCGGCAAGGGTTATACATAACAGAACTTATTGGTAATGGCGTTAATCAGATTACTGGCGATTACAGCCGTGGTGCCACCGGATTTTGGATCGAAGATGGTACTTTGGCCTATCCAGTTAGCGAAATTACGATTGCCGGCAATTTAAATGATATCTTTGCTAACCTGATTGTTGCCAATGATCTTCAGTTCGATTACCGAATAAATACACCAACCTTGATGGTTGAATCGCTGATGATTGCTGGGCAATAGCTTTCAACAAATTAAAAAATAAAACTTATTTTTTATAATATTGCCAAACGGATGCAGGGGGAATGTTATTAAATATACGTTCTAACCTCTGCCCCGTTAGGCTAAATTCTTGCCGATTTAGTGGTGAGAAAAGGCTATATGTAAACTGAACGAATGGCGACTGGGTACCCATAAGGGCTTTGCATTCATCCATAATTTTATGTTGAACCGGCTTGGGCATACCAATTAAAGGCAAACCAGAAACAATAGCAGACGCTTGTCGAATACCTGCTGCAGAGGCAACAAGTTTGGTTAAATCCGTTGCGTTACCATTAATAATTGCCAAATTTGGGAAACGCTTAATCAATAGGTTATAAAAGGTTGGATCACGCTCGATAACAATTAGTTTTTTAGGATCTACCCCTCGATTAAGCAGGGCTTGGGTGATAACCCCTGTTCCTCCACCAAGCTCAATAACGTAACCGTCTGCTAATGGCACAGCACGGGCCATAGCAGCAGCTAGGGCTTCGCTACTCGGTACAACAGCCCCAACGGTTTTTGGGGATTGCAACCAACGCCAAAAAAAAAGACCATTTTTTTTAACCATATGTTTGCTACTTTCCATTATGTCTTACAATGTCTTTTGTCTTAGAAGGCTTAATAACAGCCTTAACATAAACCTATTTCCTAAAATGTCCAGCCAGACTTAACGACATAAATGATTAAAATCCCACCATTTTTGTATATGAATTGTTGAATGGCATATCTTTGTTTTTGGTTGTTTGTTAACGAATCTCTCCTACCTTAAGACCCGCACGATTTTTGATGATAGGATGAAGAAATTTTTCTAACGCTGGATAATCAGCCTTGGTTAAGGCGCCAACCTCCAGCAAGATTTTTATCATTCCCATTTCAGCAGCCCGAATTGCCCCATCGGCTGTTTTTAGGGTAATTCCCAAACCTTGTTTTGGTAAAACGGCTATATAAACCCCCTCTGCCCCTACTTTTACAAAGCCGCGATCGTGCAATTGCTGTGTAACTAAACTGCAAAAACGCCCATGCCCAGCAATCATCAGCGGATTTGCTTGAATAGCGCGTGTAATACGCTGAATAGCCTGTTGCCGCTTGATCGGAATATCGAGCGGATTTGCAAAACGCGCCATGGCCAGTGCTGTATGCCTTAAAGAGATTCCAACAACCGGAATGCCACAACCATCAACCCCCTTAGGTGCTTCTGCCAGGGAAATGCCTGCCATCTCTTCTAACACGGTGACAATTCGTTGTTGCACTGGGTGTTGATAATTTACATAACCCTTGAGTTCTTCTTGATAAAATTTTGCTGTCGTTAAAAAACCAGTGTGTTTGCCAGAACAGTTATTATGTATAGGGCTCGGTTTACGGCCTGTTCGAATCAGTTCTTCGGCTACACCACTATGATAAGGGGCATGTACGCCACAGCATAAATCATGTTCAGAACAGCCAATTTTCTGCAGCCAGGCAGTGACAGCATTGGTGTGTGTTTCCTCTCCCTCATGCGAGGCACAAGCCAAGGCAATTTCATGATCTGCCAACCCAAAATGATCAACAGCACCACTTTCAATTAAGGGTAATGCTTGCAATGGTTTAATTGCAGAACGTGCATAGACAATCTTTTCAGGATCCCCCCAACTTTTAAGCACCTGATTATCATAACGAACAACAGCCGCATGAATTGAATGAACGCTTTCAACCATATTGCCGCGTGTAACCTCAACCACTAGGGGAGAGGGTAATTGTTGGGATGTTTTTTGTTTCATCATCGAATCACATCGTTTTTGTTGGTTGAATAAAACACTGCAGCAGATTTATAATACAAGAATGTTAATTCCGCCAGATAATCTTGGCTGTTCTGGTGGTTAAATTTTTACAAAAAATTAATGTTACGGCAAATATAAATAGCCTTTTTTCCGAATCAGCACATGATAAGTAATTATTTTTGATAGCAAAATGCAGGAGACTATCGACGATGAAAAAACTTTTACAATCTATTTCCGTTATATCTATGATTTTTTTATCAACCGGTCTTGTTGCCCAACAACCCAAACCAACCATGACTGACTTGGGCAAATTCGACAACTGGCAAGCTGCTTCTTTTGAGGAAAATGGCAAAACTGGCTGCTTCATGGTTAGTGATGCTGTGAAGTCGGAAGCGGTTGAGGGCAGCTACAGCAGTCGTGGGCGTGTTTATATGATGATCACACACCGTCCGGCTAATAATACATTAGATACCGTAACTTTTTTCACAGGCTATCCATACAAGCTTAATAGTGAAGTAACAATCCAGGTTGATAATGGCGCAAAACATATTTTATTCACCCAAGATGACAAGGCATGGGTAAAAGATGCTAATGGCGACAAAATTTTAGTTGATGCCATGCGGCGCGGTAAAAATTTGACTGTTCTTGGAACCTCAGCACGCAACACAAAGACCCGTGACACATTCTCATTAACTGGTTTTTCAAAAGCTTATGCAGCAATCAATACCGCTTGTAACGTGACCCGTTAATGTTCTTGTACACCCGTTGGCAATTGCTTACACAGCTGATCTGTGGTATCGTTACAGGGTGGAGAACTTGTTTTTAATAATTAATAAGCATCGATAGGCTTGTGATGGGTACAGCAACACATGCAATTCAGTTTGCGCCACCTGCAACGGTTAATGGCAAAATAAATTTGGTTGGGTTAAGTCGGCCTGAAATTATTACCGCCTTAAAAGATTATAGCTTGCCTGGATTTCGTGCCAAACAATTGTGGCACTGGATTTATCACCATGGGGTTATTCACTTTGAACAGATGAATAACTTATCCAAAGATGTTCGTTATTTGTTAGACCAGCATTTTGTTATTTCTCGTCCCAGTGTTAGCCGTTCTCTACATTCAACGGACAATACCCGCAAATGGTTGTTAAAAATGGTGGATGGACAAGAGATTGAATCTGTTTATATACCAGAAGAAGATAGGGGTACTTTGTGCGTATCATCGCAGGTAGGGTGTACGCTAACTTGCAAATTTTGCCATACAGGCACCCAACGTTTGGTTCGGAACCTATCTACTGCCGAAATTGTTGGGCAAGTACTTAATGCACGCGATCAACTGGGCGAATGGCCATCTCCCCAGGATGGACGGCTGTTGTCAAATATTGTGATGATGGGAATGGGGGAACCCCTATATAATTATGATAATGTTGCCAAGGCCTTGACGATTGTTATGGATGGCGAAGGCATATCATTGTCACGGCGTCGCATTACACTGTCAACTGCCGGTGTTGTACCCATGATCGAACGTTGTGGGGCCGAACTTAATGTTAACTTGGCTATATCACTGCACGCCGTTCATAACGAGTTGCGCGATTATTTGGTGCCAATTAACAAAAAATACCCTATTGAAGATCTTTTACAAGCATGCCGCAATTACCCGGGTGCCAGCAACGCCCGACGTATCACTTTTGAGTATGTTATGTTAAAAGATGTTAATGACTCGACCGCAGAAGCAAAAGAATTAGTACGCTTGATCCGTGGCATTCCTGCCAAGGTTAATCTGATACCTTTTAACCCCTGGCCTGGTGCCCCTTTTGAACGATCCAGCGACGAATCTATTCGCAAATTTAGCCAAATTGTTTTAGATGCTGGTTACGCATCGCCCATTCGAACACCACGCGGTGAAGATATTATGGCTGCATGCGGACAACTTAAATCTGATAGTATTCGCCAACGACGCGAACAACAAGTTGTATCAGCCATTGCAGCAGCAATTAATCAATCGTGATTGTCTTTGGATAATCAAGCCTTTTATTTATTAGGCTAATCGAATTGGGTTTGATCTTTTGCCTAGATTATTTATAATGCTATATGATTGATAAAGCATTATCTTCTAAAACACAACCTTTGTTGGAGGAATAAATGGATTCAGTAATGCATTTTGAAGTTGTTTTTGACAATAAAGAACGTGCTAAAAAATTTTACCAAAGTGCTTTTGGCTGGCAGTTCCAAGAAATGCCGGGTATGGATTATGTAATGGCTATGACCGCCGAAAGCGATAAACAGGGTGCCCCTAAGGAAACAGGTCGGATTAATGGCGGCATGATGAAGAAAGACCCAAGTGCTGGCTATCCGTTATTGGTAGTTACTGTTAAATCTATTGAGGCTGCGCTTAAAAAGGTAGAAAGCAGTGGCGGGAAAACAGTTTTGGCTAAACAATCTGTTGGTAACTTTGGTTATTATGCCCGCGTCAAAGATACAGAAGGTAATGTCTTAGGCCTTTGGGAAAGTAAAAAATAGTTTTGATACCCTTTAGATATAAAACAGGGTATGCCTCACGACATACCCTGTTTACTGGCATTTGTCTTATTGCCTCTAAGTTTAGTAGATTTGGGTAAAAAGTTCAGCGCCTTGTTTGTGTTTGGTACAAGTACAACACAAGCTATTCCTTTACCAACAACCCAACACACCCGGAATAACCCAAAATCTTTCTAGCCAAATATAGCTTTTTTGGTAAAAGCCCCCCTACATTCACAACGAACAACCTAATAAATTGCCATGGGCAAAATTTGACTTTGGAATATATTAGATAGTGTAAATTCAAACCTATGTCTGTTTTCAATAAACCGCGCAAAAAACAGACCTCTTGGATCATTCTATCATCATAAACTATAGCTCTTTGTATTGTAATAGAATTGGGTTTGATCTTTTGCTAAGAGGATTTATAATACAGCCAAAGTTCATCAATTATTACTTTTGACGCACTCTTTCTAGGAGGAATATATGGACTCGGTAACCCATTTCGAGATTATTTTTGATAATAAAGAACGCGCTAAAAAATTTTACCAAAATACCTTTGGCTGGCAATTTCAAGAAGTTGGTAAGGGGTATGTCATGGCAATAACCGCAGAAAGCAATGCACATGGCACTCCCAAAGAGGCAGGACGTATTAACGGTGGTATGATGCCCAAAGATCAAAATACCAACTATCCGTTATTAGTAGTTACCGTTACCTCCATTGATGCCGCACTTAAAAAGGTAGAAAGCAGTGGTGGAAAAACAGTTTTGGCTAAACAATCTGTTGGTAACTTTGGTTATTATGCCCGCATTAAAGATACGGAAGGTAACGTTTTGGGCCTTTGGGAAAACATAAAATAATTTACAGGCAATTTAGAACAATCATTTTATGTAATACTTTGTGTAACAGTTTTAGTTTTATCACTTAATTTTAAGACATCGGATTTCGAATGAAAAATTATATTCCCTTTCCTGTACGTGCCGGCAAAACTTCGCGCCAGGCACACACCAATTTACCGGAAGGTTCTTACGAGCGTGAAATTGGCAAAGATGGTTTTTTTGGTCCAGCCAGCCACATGTACCACAAACATCCGCCAACTGGCTGGGTTGATTGGCAGGGTCCCTTGCGACCACGGGCTTTTGACCTAAACAAACTACCAAATTTGTCAACTTGTCCTTGGCAAATACCCGATGTTTTATATAATGCCCATACCCGTATCCGTTTTTGGCGTTTATCACAAAAAATGGACCACCTCGTGCGTAACGGTGATGGGGATGAATTATTGTTTGTTCATCAGGGGACAGCAGAACTTTATTGTGATTTTGGTCATCTTAGCATTCGTGCAGGTGATTATATTATGGTGCCGCGAAGCACAATGTGGCGCCTTGAACCCACCAAGGGTGAATTACAATTGTTGCTGATAGAGGCCACAAACAGCAGTTATCAACTTCCGGATAAAGGGTTGCTTGGACCGCATGCCATTTTTGATCCAGCCATGCTTGACGTTCCAGCGCTTGATGAAGCTTTCTTAGCCCAACAAAACGAAAAGAAATGGCAGGTGCGGATTAAGCGGCGGCAAGCCATTTCAACTGTAACATACCCCTTCAACCCCTTGGATGCCGTGGGCTGGAAAGGTGATCTTGCCCCCGTACGAATTAATGTTGCGGATATACGGCCCCTCTTAAGCCATCGCTATCATCTACCACCATCAGCGCATACCACGTTTGTGGCTAATCGTTTTGTTGTATGCACTTTTGCCCCAAGACCTTTTGAAACAGATGCAGATGCAATCAAAATTCCCTTCTTTCATAATAATGATGATTATGATGAAGTGTTATTTTACCATGCCGGAGATTTTTTCAGCCGCGATAACATCAAGGCCGGAATGATGACCTTTCATCCTTGCGGCTTTACGCATGGACCACACCCCAAGGCCCTCCAAAATATGATGGTTCAAAAAAAACCCGCCACAGACGAGTATGCGGTTATGATTGACACGCGGGATGCCCTAGAACTTGGAACTTTGCCCGATGGCATTGAGAACATGGCCTATGTCGACAGTTGGAAGAAAACCTAAACTAATCTATTGGGACTAAGAATTAATATGAAACTTGCCACGCTTAAAAACGGCCGCCGCGACGGTCAACTTGTTGTTGTAAGCAGCGACTTAAAATTTTGTGTTCCTGTAGAAATTCCTACTTTACAAGAAGCACTAGATAATTGGGGCAAAATCAGCCCACAATTAGCAAAAATGTTTCAACAGCTGCAACAGGGTCAAGCAAAAAACGCTGTTCCATTTAAGGCAGAAAACTGTTTATCCCCCCTGCCCCGAGCATATCAATGGGCTGATGGTTCGGCTTATGTTAATCATGTTGAACTTGTTCGTAAAGCCCGTGGTGCAGACATGCCAGCCAGCTTCTGGACTGACCCGTTGATGTACCAGGGAGGTTCAGATAGTTTTTTAGCACCGCTTGAGGATATCGCCCTGGCACAGGAAGAATGGGGCATCGATTTTGAGGCTGAGGTAGCGGTTATAACAGACGATGTTCCCATGGGCATATCTGCTGTAGAAGCTGTAGATCATATTAAATTGATTATGTTGGTTAACGATGTTTCTTTACGCAATTTAATTCCTGCAGAACTGGCAAAAGGTTTTGGCTTTTTTCAAAGCAAACCGTCTTCATCCTTTTCACCCGTTGCCGTCACCCCGGATGAACTTGGTAGTAATTGGGATGGCCGAAGGTTGCATTTGCCCCTTTATAGCTATGTTAATGATCAGTTATTTGGCAAACCAAATGCAGGCATTGATATGACCTTTGATTTTTGCCAATTAATTGCCCATGCGGCGAAAACAAGGCCTTTAGCGGCTGGAACGATTATTGGCTCGGGAACAGTTTCTAATAAAAACCCAGAGGCTGGTTCTTCTTGTATTGCGGAACGACGCGTTCTTGAAACTTTAAAAGAAGGTAAACCTATAACATCTTTCTTGCGTTTTGGTGACCGGATACGTATTGAGATGCTTGATTTAAAAGGCCATTCTATCTTCGGCGCCATTAATCAGCATGTGCAGCCATATAAACGGTAATAAGGATATGACTTCGCCACAAAAAACAAAACAGCAAAAACATGCCCAAAAGTTGATTATTCTTGATGGTTAACCTCTTTCAGGGTAGTATAAGTCCCTGAAGCAAAGCAATTTCTGGTAATTCTGATATATGAATAAACCGCACCTTCGTGGATGTCGGTAGTGTGATTTTGTTTTGCCTCAATATGGCTTCCATTTTCGTATATCTTTTTCTAAAGGAGGATACATTGGCAACAGGAACAGTAAAATGGTTTAACTTCAAAAAAGGATATGGTTTTATTCAACCAGAAGATAATACTCAAGATATTTTTGTACATATTTCAGCTTTACAAAAAGCTGGTATTCATCAATTACTCGATGGCCAAAAAGTTAGTTATGAACTGGCTGCATACCGGGAAAAAGTATCGGCAGTAAATATTCAAATACTTTAAGCTAGATACTATCTGTTTTTAAAATAGGGCGGTTAAACCGCCCTATTTTTTCACCTGCGGCAATATGGTTTTTATCAGCTTGTTGCCTTTTTATTTTAGGTTTTTTATAAAGAATGTAACGGATTCTTGCTTAAGGAATTTTTTGTGTTTTCACCACTATCAAAACCTTATATTCAACCACGCAGCCCTTTATCTAGCTTGGGTCGGAAGATTGTTATTTTATTGTTAGCAAAGTTTTTCATAATTGCAGCTATGCGCTTTTGGTGGTTTAGTGGTGAGCAACGCCCCAAAATTAATCCCGGCCATATTGAACAACAATTTTTTTTAACCAACCAGGTGCCTCATGATTGATATGGAAGTTGTTAACCTTTCCCGTCTTCAGTTTGCTTTAACTGCTTTGTATCACTTTCTTTTTGTGCCACTGACCTTAGGTTTATCAATCCTGATCGCCATTATGGAAAGTGTTTATGTGATGACCGGTAAAGAAATTTGGCGACAAATGACCAAATTTTGGGGTGTCTTATTCGGTATTAACGTTGCAATGGGCGTGGCAACTGGTGTTACCATGGAATTTCAGTTCGGCACAAACTGGGCCTATTATTCACATTATGTTGGTGATATTTTTGGTGTTCCACTTGCCGTTGAGGGTTTGATGGCTTTCTTTCTTGAGTCAACCTTCATTGGGCTATTTTTCTTTGGCTGGAGGCGGCTATCTAGAGTAGGGCATTTGGTTGCTACCTGGTTAATGGCAATCGGGGCTAATTTTTCAGCCTTATGGATTTTAATTGCAAATGGCTGGATGCAAAATCCTGTTGGTGCCGCCTTTAATATGGATACCATGCGTATGGAGTTAACGTCTTTAAGTGATGTGTTTTTTAATCCGGTTGCCCAGGCTAAATTCGTACACACCGTTAGTGCTGGTTATGTTACAGGTGCGGTTTTTGTTCTGGCTATTAGCGCTTGGTACCTGTTACGTAAGAGACATTATGAATTTGCCAAAAGATCGTTCACTGTAGCCGCCAGCTTTGGTCTTGCCTCTGCTTTGTCGGTGGTTGTTCTCGGTGACGAAAGTGGTTATGTAGCAACAGAACATCAGAAAATGAAACTTGCAGCTATCGAGGCCATGTGGGAGACAGAGCCAGCTCCAGCAGGATTTACCATTTTTGGCCTGCCAGATGTTGAAGCCAAAAAAACCCACTATGAAGTAAAAATTCCTTGGTTGCTTGGTGTTATTACAACTCGCTCGCTAAGCCAGGAACTACCCGGTATCAATCAACTTGTTCAACACGGTGCTGAACGTATCAAGTCTGGGTTAATTGCATACCGGGCTTTGCAAATTTTAAAACAAGATCGTAATAATCAAGCCGCCCTTGAGGATTTTAAAAAACACCAACAGGATATGGGTTATGCTTTATTACTGCGCAAATCTTTAAATGACATTACGCAAGCAGCAGAAACAGATATAGCAGCAGCGGCAGATAGTTTGGTGCCAGATGTACCTGTTTTATTCTGGTCCTTCCGGATTATGGTTGGATTAGGCTTCTTTTTTATTTTCTTATTTGCTGCTGCCTTCTATTTATCAGCCAAACAACGCTTCGACCGCCGTTGGTTCTTAAAATTGGCTATCTATAGCCTGCCCCTGCCCTGGATCGCAGCTGAACTGGGCTGGATTGTTGCAGAATATGGACGCCAGCCTTGGATTATTGAAGGGATTCTTCCAACATTTTTAGGTGCCTCATCGGTTAGTGCCAGCCAGGTTTGGACCAGTTTAATTGGCTTTGTGGTTTTTTATTCTGCTTTGGCAATTATTGACCTGTTTTTAATGATAAAATATGCCCGCCTTGGTCCTGACCAAGTAACACCCCTATCAAAACCTATAGCTCTAAACCCCATGTAATAAGGAGGCAAAATGCATATTCTATTGGATTATGAAACACTGCGCCTAATCTGGTGGCTTTTGTTAGGTGTTTTGTTGATTGGATTTGCTGTGATGGATGGTTTTGATCTTGGGGTGGCCGCCTTATTGCCATTCGTGGCTAAAAGTGATGATGAGCGTCGTGTTTTATTAAACACTATCGGACCTGTGTGGGAGGGAAATCAAGTCTGGTTTATACTTGGTGGTGGAGCAATTTTTGCGGCTTGGCCAGCAATTTATGCCGTTGCATTCTCGGGATTTTATTTGGCATTATTTGCAGTGTTAATCACGCTTATTATACGTCCAGTTGGGTTTAAATTTCGATCAAAACTATCTTATAAAGTCTGGCGTCAAAGTTGGGATACTGCCTTGTTTATTGGCGGCTTTGCTGCCGCCTTGTTATTTGGGGTTGCGGTTGGTAATGTTTTATTAGGGATACCATTTCGCTTTGATTCTGAATTACGCCTAACTCTTGAAGGCGGATTGCTATCGCTATTAACCCCCTTTCCTTTAGTAGCAGGTTTAGTTAGTGTCGCTATGTTGGTCATGCATGGGGCTGCATTCTTACAACTAAAAACAACAGGCAAGATTCGTAAACGCGCTGCTAAATATGGTTTTATAGCTGCTTTGTGCTCTGTTATATTCTTTATATTGGGCGGCATTCTGGTTAGCACGATTGTTGATGGATATCATGTGACCTCGGCTGTTAATGGGTCTGGTGCTTCAAATCCGCTAACTAAAGAAGTAGCACAGCAATCAGGCGCATGGCTTGATAATTACCATAGGTATCCCTGGATGATAACAGCCCCAATCTTGGGGATATTGGCTGGATTGTGTGCTGCTTGGTCGTTATACCGGGGTCGTGCATGGACAAGCTTTATTAGCACTGCTTTATCGATAACCGGAATTATTGGAACGGTTGGATTAAGTATGTTTCCCATTATTTTGCCATCATCACTAGACCCAACCTCTAGCCTTACAGTTTTTGATGCGTCTTCATCCCATCTAACTTTGTGGTGGATGCTGTTAGCAGTTGTGCTATTTTTACCTATTGTTCTTAGTTATACAGCTTGGGTATTTCGGGTGATGCGTGGACCAGTTACAATTGAAAATATCCGCGCAGACGACAAGGAAGCTTATTAATTAAAATTTTATGTGGGACATATCCCAGAAACGGATTTAAATGTGGTATTTTAGCTGGATTTTAGGATTGGGATTAGCTTGTTCTTTCTCCATTCTCAACGCAATGTGGCTTGAGGTAAAGGAAAAAGAACAACCACGCAAAGAACAATAATAGTGTTTCATAAACATGCCCATTGAGTTTCTGTAAATTCCCCTATAGACTGTTGGTGTCTATTATAAATGGGTTGTGGTTGACTGTCGATAAAGGAAAAGAAAGGGAATAAAAATTATGCGGATTATTGGTGCGTTGGTTGCTTTTATTACCGCCATTGTTGGTACGGTAAAAGGACTTATTTGGTTTATTGAGTATATGTTTGAAGGTTTTCCGGCAATTCATCATTCTGTTTTGGTGCTTTATGGTGCTTGTTTGGTATCGGTTTATTTGGCAATTAAAACATTAGGCGAATCAGCCAAAACATTTGCCACCTTACTGCTTGTGGTTAGCGGGGGTGCTGCGGCCTATCTTTATTTTGGCATGGCCGTTAGCTACGGTATTAGTTATTTACTGCTAATTATTGCAATTAGCGCGTTAATTGCTTTGTTAGGCTCTTTTCAAGAATCTAACTACTAAGAAGTTGATGATGAAATGAATTAAAAAGCCTGCCTTTTAGGGCAGGCTTTTTGTTTTTACGAATTATCACCTTGCTTTATTGTATTTTCTAAGTATCTGCTGCTTCATCCAACCCCATCAGGGCAGATGCGAAATCTTGGGCTGAAAATGGTTGCAGGTCTTCGATCGCCTCACCAACCCCAACAGCATAAATTGGCAAATGAAATTTTTCGGCCAACGCCACCACAACCCCACCTTTTGCCGAACCATCAAGCTTAGTAACGATTAATCCCGTTAGCGGAATAATTTGTTGGAATGTTTCAACCTGATTCATGGCATTTTGTCCTATTGTTGCGTCCAATACCAGCAAAGTTTGATGTGGGGCTTGGGGTTCAACTTTTTTTAGGACACGCACAATTTTTTGCAATTCGGCCATCAAATCGGCTTTATTATGCAAACGACCGGCTGTATCGATAAGCAAAATATCACGCTCTTGGGCTTTTGCCTTAGTTAAGGCCTCGAAGGCAAACCCTGCTGCATCGGCATTACTTCCAGCCGGTTTTATAACCGGCACCTGTGCTCGTTCACCCCAAATTGCTAGCTGCTCAATCGCTGCTGCGCGAAAAGTATCGCCTGCTGCGATAAAAACTTTTTTCTTATCACCGCGTAACTGAGCAGCTAATTTACCGATTGTTGTTGTTTTACCACTGCCATTAACACCGACAACTAACCAACAATTAATCCCTGACTTAAGTTCCGGAAGTGGTTGAGCAAGAGGTTCAAGAATCTTGGTAATCTGATTGGCCAGAAAACTGCGCACCTCTATGCTATCAACATCTTTATTGAATTTATAACGTTCAAGTTCGGCTACTAAACGAGCTGCTAGCTGTGGCCCTAAATCAGCTGCAATTAAGGCATCTTCAATTTCTTGCAATGTCGTTACATTAAGTGGCTTTCTGCCCGTAAAAACACTTGAAATTCCGTCAACAAGACGACGTGATGTTCTGCTTAATCCCATCCCAAGACGACGAAACCAACCAGGTCTTTTACCAATTTGTTTTTCCGTATCCTTGGTCATTATTTTACTCTGCTAATCTGTCTGCAATAATGTAATCGCCTTGGAATGCCGTTGCAACCATCTGTACAATATGCCCAGGTTCAATTGCCTGCGGCACACGTACGGAGGCAAAATGCTGACTGTGTCCTACTGAATAATCTTCTTCCTGTTTTTCGATAAGCACTTTTTGTATCTTACCAAGCTGTTTGGCAAAAAAGTTTTGCCGCTGCCTATCACCAAGTTGACGCAACAAATTTGCTCGCTCACGACGAATCTCGACAGGTAATTGGGGCATTTTAGCTGCTGGTGTCCCTGCTCGGGGTGAATAGGGAAAAACATGCACAAAGCTGATATGACAATCTTGAACATGTCTCAAACTATTTTGGAACATTTCTTCTGTTTCTGTAGGAAAACCGGCTATTAAATCAGCACCCAAAGCAATATCCGGACGATGTTGATGTAACCGTTGACATAACTGAACAGCTTGGGCTGAACTATGGCGTCTTTTCATCCGTTTAAGAATCATATCATCACCAGCTTGGAGGCTTAAATGAAGATGGGGCATTAAGCGTTGCTCACTGCCAATAACATCCCATAACAAAGGATCCATTTCAATTGGATCAATTGATGATAATCTTAGTCTTGGTAGTTTGGGTACTTGGTTTAAAATATCAGCTGCAAGTTTGCCTAAGGTTATTGGTTGTGACAAATCTTGCCCATATGATGTTATGTCTACACCCGTCAAGACAATTTCAGCAATATGCGCATCAACCAGATGTTGAATTTGTTGAATAATTTGCTGTGGTGACGTGCTGCGACTGTTACCGCGGGCATAGGGTATAATACAAAAAGTACAACGATGGTCACACCCTTGCTGAATTTGAACAAAAGCACGGCTGCGTTGGTCAACACCGCTAATTAAATGATGCGCAGTTTCTCGTACTTGCATAATATCTTGCACGTTTACGATGGGTTTTTCACGCACGGCCACCGTATCTACATTTAAAACTGTCGCCAGCTGTAGGGGATCAAGTTTTTCACGGTTACCAAAAACAGCATTTACTTCAGACATCCGAGAATAATCACCTGGGTTTAATTGTGCCGCACATCCAGTAACCAATATTTTCGAGGTTGGGTGGTCGCGTCTTAATTTACGAATACTTTGCTTAACCTGACGTTCTGCCTCGCCAGTAACTGCGCAACTATTAACAATTATCACGTCTTTAGCTTGCATATCCTGTAAATGCTTGCGCATCACCTCGGATTCATAGCTATTAAGCCGACAGCCAAAAGTAACAATTTTAGGTGTAGACACTGAAAACCTCTTTCTTCATATCCTTATCTATAAAGGGAATTTTCAAGAAAGTTAAGCTTTTTGTGCTAAATTGCTTATAAGCAATAGCATAAAAATACCCAGCCATAATTTTGCCACAATTATGTTGTTTATTAAAAAAACCAGCAGCCTTATTCCCCCAACTCATGATCCTTAAGGCTGCTGGCTTATGTGCAGAGTAGGAAATATATGATGTATCGTACCATACTGGCTGTTATTCTGCTGTTGCCATTACTATCGCCCGCATCCCTTGCTGAAAGTGAAGACCCAGCCTTATATAACCAGATAATTTATAAAGGATATATGGCAAAAGAAGATTGGGTTAAAAACCCAGTGCATATTGCTTGGCAAATCTGGCAACCAGAAAGCTTGGAAGGCTACCCTATATTTACTGTACAAAGGCTACCATATCCAGGTCTTGACCCACTTGTGATAAAACTGGTAAT
>JAEUKQ010000020.1 GCA_016794225.1 Alphaproteobacteria bacterium
GTAAACATTTGCCAATACCTTGAACAAACGGATCCACCCTCATGGTTTTATTTTAAAAATCATGTTAATATTGGCCGGTTTTTTTCATTAATGAAAGAATATTTTGCTCGGGGTTCTCTCGGCACCGGGTGAAGACCTTCTCAATGGTGTTTTCCAATTTTGCAAAATCAAATTGGTTTTTTTTGCTAAGAAATCCATCAAACCATACCACCCACCTTAGCATTATTACTTTGCTTTGTGCCCACTCTGCAAATTCGCGGCAAGAAAAGGTAGGAAAAGCAGCCGTTGATTGATCTTTTTTGAGAAGTTGGTGGTATTCATGAGCTGCTTCTTTTAAAACTTTCAATAATAATTCATTATCATTGTTTTTGCAGTCATCACCCATCATTCTTAGTATCCCCAACATGGCCGGAAGATTGGCATCATTTTCAGACGGGCTGTGATGTCCAATGAACCAAATGAGTGTATAAGCTGTTTTTGTGGTTTTAAAAATTAAAAGCTCTGAAAGTTCTGGATGATCCTCTCCCAATTCCTTTAAAATCCGGCCCTCTTTCTTAAGTAAATCCTCAGCATCTTTGCAGGTTATTTTTTCCACATCATCAGGATTGGCTGATTGGCCATGAACAGGTAACATGGGAATAAGCAATGATAAGATTGAAAATAAGATAGCAATTAAACGCATCAACAATCTCCTGAAAATTTTTGATACCTGGTACCGCCGGACAAAGTCAGCGTCCGGGGAATAAACAACCGATCTTACCGCCCCTTTGGGAAGAATGATGGCCGTCATGGGATAATGGCCCGGAATAAGGTTGCCACCCATGGTCAGCCTCAATTCCTCAACCTTGATTTTCATCGGATGATTGCTGGCATTTTGAAAATGCATTCTCATCTGCCGCCCGGCTTGCCCTGGCTTTTCCTCAGCGCGGATCTCATAGCCCAGGAAAAGAAGTCCGTACCCGTAATCCAAGGCCGGCGGGGTTGGCTTCGGTTTGCGCAATAATTTAATGGCCAACACCCCCCACAAGAAAAAAAGCGCAACACCCGCCGCCGAATAAACGGAAGGCCGCCCAATCCAGCCCCATATTGATTCAAAAATCGAGGTGGCGAAACCAAGAATAACGGCCAACGCCGTAACCCAATTAAAGGTTAGAAAGGTGAAAACGGTGGCGGCGATACTGCCGATTGAGCCGATTGATTTGAGTTTTTTTAATATTCTATTCATTGATTAACTATCGTTAAACTTGCTGGCCCTGTCAACCATCTATGTTCATCAAGCAAGGTTAAGCGCGCCTGTTGTTCTTGTCATTTGTTTCGCAATCACGTGTTTTAACCAAAAGTAAAATTGTTTCACCATGTTGGGAAAGAACCAGCCATGCGTTTGCAAGCCGCCCTCCATGACATTGCCCGTTTTGGGGAGGCGGCCGTCGCTTTCAGATTAGCTTTTACCCAGATGCACAACAAGCTAGCCAATAATAAGGCTGGTGGCCGTAATGTGCCAGATATTGGGGTGCAACACCCAAGCAACCCAAATATGATGCAGATGAATCAGGTGGGTAATAAAGGTACTATACCAAATAATCCAAACACGACCCAACCCAGCCTAACGCCAACCCAACCGGGTACAGCCATAACGCAACCGGTGCAATCACCACCAAACCAAGTAAATCCAAATACTCAACCCAATGCACCCAGTTCACCACAACATACCCCTTTACAGAACATAAAAGGAACGATATATTCACAAACCAGATTAGGTAAACCGTTCCATGAGGGTACAATTAAGGAGTTTGATGCTAATGGAGCGCATATCCGTGAACAACATATTGATATGGACGATGATCACCTATTAGGACGAGCTAATCCACCTAACGGGCATAAAGTAGCTCCCTATATCAGTCGGTTTTACGGTGGTACACCGGCCGAACGGGCTTTGTATGGTGATGATTTTGCTGACAAATTAATTCAAGAGGCTTTACGAACAAATGAGAATCTCATTTCAAGGTCTATTCAACGAGGCAGAGTCAAAATTAGGCTTCAATATTCGCCAAATAAAGGGCCGATTGGCCGAGGTGTTATGCCGGGCGGAACCTATGTTGAAGATGTTGAACATTTGGAAATCATCATCCGGCGTGACCATAATGGCTTATATTATATAAAAACAGCCTATCCTATCAAAGAACTCAGTTACCCATAAAGGAAAAAATCATGGATAATCAATTAGAAAATAACAAAAAATCTAACTCTTTTTATGAAGAATACCTAAAACTTAAAGAAGATGAAAGTATTGAAGATATTGTAGAATTTATCGACCATTCTGTTATATGCCGTTATGGACATGGTGCAGAAGAAGGTGAGGAAGACCGCATTATTGATGATGAACAGGAGATTGTGGAGCTTTATGCTAATACACCTTATGAAGATAAGGGTTTCCTCGCTAAGGCAGTTCAACAAGGTTATGAACTGTTAGCACGAGCTCCCTTTCCTTGGAAAGGACTGGCACAAGCTAGCCGAATTGGAAAAACCGAAGTAGAGATTAAAGTATGGTTACAGCGCCAACTAAAACTACTGGAAGCTGAGGGCCGCAAGCGTGGCTGGATAAAATAGGGTTAGCTTAAGGCTACCCGCTTTCTAGGTTGATGTGGGTAGTAGGTTAATGGTTCAGGTTGTTGGTATGGCAGGGTGGGTAACTAAAAATCAACCACGCCCGCCCTGGCCAATAATATGGCTGGTGGCCGTAATGTGCCAGATATTGGGGTGCAATACCCAAGCAACCCAAATATGATGCAGATAGGCCAATCTGGTGGTAAGGGCAATGATCTACCTAACCTGCCTGCATCATCCCAAAACAACCCTTTAACCCCCAATACCCAAACGCTAACCCACTCTGCCTAACCAGGTCAACCACTGTGCAAAATACCCTGTAACCCCATACATACTCAAAAACCACCCAACCACCTTACCGCAGGTTGACTGGAATTTAAATTCTTATATCCTATTTTCAATATTTCTAAAAGCAGGCCACCATCTCCATCAGCTTGAAAATGCTGAGGGTGCCTTATGGGACGGTGATGACGGATGTCGAAAATGAAGCGGATGAGCCGATTAAAGATAAAGAACAAGCAGCTGCCCAGCCTGCAAATAAACCTAATGAATGAGGGCTGATTGGCACCCCTAATCTTGGGGTGTACTGCTTTGATGCCATTTTCTAGGGGCGGTTTTGACCAATTATTGGGTAACTTTCATTCAACATCATTCAAACCCGCGGCCGTTTTTCTGCCATAATTTGACCGAATATTGATAATTAGGTACTAAGGGTGAGATATGTTTAGGCATCAGGAGAAAATAAATGAAAAGAGCCTGGATGATTTTTATCATTATCATGCTGGCAGTTCCGGTTACACTGCTGGTGAATGCCCAGGATGTAATAAGCCAGCCTGACCAAAAAGCCTTGCTGACAGAACGGCCATTTTCCTGGGATCATACGGGCTTAGGCGAATATCAATTAACGGATTGTCGTTTTATGCCGGCCGCTGGATCAGATAAGACCTATTTATCCTGTTCCTTTTATCAACCCGCATCAACAAACCTTCCTTTAATACAGTGTGTGCATGAGTATGATTATCTAAGCCCCGATGATAAATGCATTCCAAGCGGGATATTTTTAGGCCTGCTGAATAAAGACCATAGCCGTTTTGAAAACCATTGGCTGATGAAGAGGGAAACCCTGTTAAAACATGGGGTTTTTGAATTCCAGGCCGATGCCCAAGGAAATTTATGGGCGGTTAATAAGGGCAGGCCTCATGACCCAAGCACAAAATTATATAAAATTCTGACCAATTCGGAAAACCTGTTTTTTAATCTTGTCACCGATTATCACAGCCAAATTTATTCCGTTGTGGTGCAGCCAAATGATAATATCATGGTTCTGACGGCGGAGGGGAAAATTTATGAATATGGCCTGGACGGACAGCAAAAAAGGGTGGAAGACGGGCATGCACGCTATGTTTTTCAGTTTCGGAAATTCCCTTCGTTATATAGGTTCTCGCCATATATGTTTGTTCAAGGATGGCCAAAATATCTGGCCCCTGGCGCCTATAACCGTGCTTTTATGTTGAGTGAGGGGTGGCTTGGTTTTGGTGACAAGACCCATATTAAAGAAGTGGAATTCATCGGTTGCCGCCTGGCGGGTGGCGGGTATTCAGGCGTTGCCTTTGCCCCAACCGGTAAAACTGGATTTGTTCCAACCGATAAGTTCCATTATGTGACGGATGAGGATAATGACCGCATCGTGTCTTTATCGCCTAACGATGCTAAACTTTTCCGGCAATATGATATAGGGAACCAAAATCACCAGTTTGTTATTTATGATTTGAACGTTCAAAGCTGTCATGTCTCCAACCCCCTGGCGCTGGATTTTCGGGCGAATGATACGGTGCGCTTTAACGTTTACCCTTTAGGTAATCAAGGGGAATTTCTGGTCTTATCCAAGGTTTTCCACTATGAAACCAGAACTTATACCGAACATCTAATGAAAGTTGGTACTGGGAATAAGGTGATATGGGATCAATTGCTAAGGGCGTATCAAGATGCGGAATATAAAGCCCGCGCCACACCCACGATGATTATTGACCCCGCTGGGAAAAAGGGGCTTATCTTGTTTGACCGCCCTGATAGCCGCCCGTCCTTTTATGAAATCTCGCTTGATTAGTTGGTGCGGTAAGGGCGGGATTAGATAGGCCTTAGTTAACGGGGGCAGGGAAATCCATTACGATTGCCGACCGTTCCATAACCAGCCATGTTGTTGGCGATTTGGGGTTTATGGGGCAGGGCAAGAGCCAAGCCTAAGGCACAAATCTTTCGCTCATGTTATGCAGGTCATTAAGGATGGTTTGCAGGTCTTCTGGCGTTGACGCCCCTAATATATGCTGCGGGTAAGGTTGGAAGGAGGGTGTTTGGCAAAGATGGATAAGATATGGGCGCTGTCACCAACCAACCCCAAGATAGCTAAACACAATTCATGCCCCGATATAAGTTATCTTATACAAATTCTAGATTAGAATATCAGGCCAATGGCTTACAGCCGTTCATATAGCCAATAGGAAAAAAGGGTACCATGGTGCAAAACAAGATCATCAAGTTCACAATAATAGGTGCACATTGCTAGGTCTGTCTGCTTGCTACCGCCCGCATCCCAATGGCAAATGGTACTATGGCGCGTGTAACCGGCATTTTTTGGCCTACACCCCAGCCCCCGCTAAACCAACCATGCCGGCCGGTTGATGATGCGTCATTCAATCAAAATATCCAACATAAATACAGCTCGAAAGTGGTGTAATGGCACCTTTGCCGCCCCGTTTTTGGCCATGTTGTTATTGTCGGCCTGTCAAAGCAATGCCAAGCGCTTGGAAACCAAGCAAAGCCAATTACAGCAATGGGTGGGGCAGGGTGAGGGGGTTTTGCGCGCCCATTGGGGTGCGCCACACAATATTTATCCAACAGCAGACGGGCAAGGGCATTTTCTAACCTACCAGCATGTTTCAGCCACAACCACCCATATTCCTGCCGATTGCGAACGTGATTTATTCGGCCGCAAATTTTGTATGCTGGGCGAATCCATCATGCAGCAACATATTTGTCAACAGCGCTTTGAAATTAGGTCTGGCCATATTCAAGGGGCAGTGCTTGAGGGGGAAGGGTGTTAAACAACCTAAATATTTAGGGCATAATAAGGGGTATGTGCACGCAGGTGACAAAAACGCATTTTTATGCTATAATCATTATCCCTTCGGTTCGTTCAGTGGTTTTTGCTGATGATATATGGGTTTATGAAAGGAATAGTGATGAAAAAAATTTCTTCGGTACTTGCGGTTCTAGGGTTATTGGTTTTATCGGCATGCCAAAGCTTTGAAGAACGGCAGGCCGCCTATAACACCCAGCTTAATCAATGGGTTGGCGCGCCAGAAAGCACGCTGATTGCCAATTGGGGTGCCCCAACCAATTTTTACGACAGCCAGGGCAGCCGATATATAACCTACCGCACAACAAAAGTGGAAACCAGCAGTACGCCTGTTAACTGTTATCCCGGTACTTTTAACCGTTGGCCCGGTAATTGTTATGGGGGTGATGTACGTACTAGCCAGTCATTCTGCCAGGTAACTTTTGAAATTCGCGGGGGTGTGGTGCGCCGTGCCTTTTACAGTGGCGATGGCTGTTTTTAGGGCTTTTATAGGGCTTTTATGAACACCCTATAGAATCTGCCTTTATAACCTATTGTTAAGTAACCCTATAGGATTCTGGGCTTAGCATCTGCTTCTTTGCAGCCACACCCAACAAATAAGGCCTGGGTTGTTATCCACGACCGCTTATTGGGTGGTAATTTGCCCGGCCAAAATAAAAAACAATTTGTTCGATGCTTATGGGGGTGTTATATATATTGCTAACAGGCAATGTCCAACCCTTTTTTCTGACATTGACAATATCACAAAAATTTATACAGCAAGGAAAGAACAATGAATTTAACAAAGTCATTCTTTGGTATGGTTTTTGGGGCAATTGTCTGTGCTTGGTTGTTTCTGCCACCTGTGGCCAAAGCCGATGATATACCAACCTTAGATGCGTGGGTGGGAAATGACCCAAATACTGTTATCGATGGCATCAATTTTTTTGATCATGTGGCATTTTATTGGGCAGAAAAACAGGGTATTCCACCAGATAAAATTAAAAAAATTGCTACTTTTCTCTATCACCAACCAATTGTCAAAATTGACAATGTCTTGATCCTGCAAGGTGCAAGCTGCGACCGCGAATGTGCCAGCAAGCCTGGGTTTTTTGCGGTTGAAGGATATAGCTTGTTAATTGATCTTACACAAACCTATCCCTTATTTAATCGTACCAAAGAACAAATTCTTGAACCATCCATGATCCTTTGTTTACAAACGTTTCAGCGTGAAGAAGTGGCAAGCAAGGCAAAATATACCAACCTTATTCAATATTTTGCCGATAATGGAGAGGGGCGTGAAATTAACTCTATAAACCACAATGATAACAATGGCGGGTGTATGGCCGGCAATGAATTTTATGACGCCGAACAAACATTCCATCATTTATTGTTGCTAAAAGGGGTGTTTCAGCATTTGCGCTTTAGTGGCACGTATTAATCAACTATTATCAATATGTATAGGTCTTCAACATAACCATGGCACAAAATGATACATCTTCGCGGCTTGAGGGAATTGATCTTGCCCGTTTTATAAGCCTTCTGGGCATGATTTTAATTAACTTTAGCATTTTTGCTGGTATGTCAGAAACAAAGCCAAGTATTATTGCAAGTATAATCAATGCTTTCGAAGGTAAGGCCGCCGCAACCTTTGTTACCTTAGCTGCAATTGGTTTAAGCTTGTTGGTGTGTGGGTTGGCACAGGCTGAGGCAACATCTGTTTTATTAAAACGGGTATTGTTTTTGTTGGTGGTGGGGCATCTGCATTTAATGATATTTGATGCAGATATTATTCACTATTATGCGTTTTATTTTTTATTTGGTTTTTTCTTTTTACGGGCACCAACCTCTTTGTTAATTGCCGTAATAATCAATTTATTGCTATTATTTGTCGTTCTGGCTGTGTTTTTTGACTATGATTGGGGGTGGGATTGGGAAAACCTAACTTACGGTGAACTTTGGAGTGGTTGGGGGTTTATAAGCCACCTGTTTTTTAATGGATGGCATCCTATTATTCCGTGGTTTAGCTTTTTTCTGTTCGGGCTTGTGCTTGGGCGTATGCCACTTCAAAACCGTAAAACCCAACTATTATTGACCAGTATTGGCCTTGTTATGCTTATTATTATCAAGGCCTTGTCCTTATATGTTGTGAATCTAACTGCAGATATTCTAAAACAAGGCGAGATGGCCATATTATTTTCAACATCACCCATTCCGCCATCGCCATTTTTTATTTTAACCGGCATCAGTGCGGCATCTCTGGTTATTGGCTTAAGCCTAATCTTGGCTCAAACTATGGTGCAATGGGGTTGGGGGCGGTTTTTATTGTTTCTAACCCGACCTGGGCGGCAAACTTTGACCATTTATTTAGCACATGCGATTATTGGAATTCCCTTGATTGAGGCATTGTCCACCATCAATCTTGAACCAATCACGGTTGCGGTTATTGCCGCGATTATTTATGCTGGAGTTGCCGTAATATTGGCCAATTTGTGGTCTATATATTTTCAGCAGGGTCCGGTTGAAACGGTAATGCGTTACCTTACTGGCCCGCATCGAGCAGCATCCACGCCTAAACCATTGTGATAACCATAGAGCTAAATTTTGGTGCCAAATACCTTATATTATGGGTATTCCGAGTGACTGGTGGCTTAAATGCCAAAAACGGGCAAGACAAACATGCCACCGGTTTACAAAAACAAAAAAAACAGTTACAACAAATATAAGCTGGATCAGGCTTGTTATCGACGCCTTACTTAACTGATTCCACTTAATACATATAATAAACATGGAGGGGTTGGATGCTTGCAGAAATTTGGTGGATCATGGTTGGGGTATTTTCGGTTTCTTTTGCCGCCCTTGGTTCGGGAATTGCAGCCATTTTGTGCCGCTACTGGCTTTCGGCGCAACTTATTTCAATTGGGTTATGGGTTGCCTATTTTTTGGTTGAATATTTCCTAATACAACCCCGTACCGGTGCCGCCATTGTAGAGTTAACAACCGGCCAAATGGCCAAACGCATTGCCGCCTATGTTGTTGCGGGTGCTATTATGACATTCGTTGCCCGCATTTTTTCAAAATTAACCGAAAAACGTCGCCAACGCACGCTGGTGGATGAAGATTCATCTCTATAAATTCATATGAATATATTTTAAGAATTGATAACTTTTTTACTGGTTCAGGATTGAAGATTTTTACAATCTAACCGGTTTGCTTTTTATCATTTAAAACTGATCAACCCGCCAATTAAGGCGGGTTTTTTATTGATGTGGAGGTTTACATGACCATTAACACAACCCTAAGCCGCGTGTCCTATCGTGGTGATGGCTTCACGCGCGATTTTGCAGTTCCATTTAATTTCTTTGACAACACTGACCTTGAAGTTATCCAGCGCAAAACATTGGGTGGGGGTGAAGAACTGCTTGCGCTTGGGGCGAATTATACGGTTGTTGGCGGTAATGGGGCGGTTGGAACGTTAACAATGTACCAACCGCCAATTGCCGGTTCAATTCTTATTATTCGCCGCAATACCATGCGCACCCAATTGGTTGATTATACACCCAATGACCCGTTCCCAGCGGAAACGCATGAACGGGCACTTGACCGCCTAACCGTTATTGTTCAGGAACTGGCTGAAACAATTGGTCGTGCAATGACCTTGCCGATTTCATCGGGCTTAAGCGGCATTACAATCCCCGAACCAGGGGCCGGAAAATTCTGGCGATGGAATGCCATGGGTACGGCAATTGAAGTTGCTGATATTGGCAGTATGGGGCTGGTTGGTCTGCCTTTGGCAATTGGCCAAGGAGGCACAGGGGCAACAACAAGTATAGATGCTGTTGATAATTTGGAACTGAGCGGTCTGCATCTATACCAACATCAATCTTATATCTAGAAAACGGAGGAAAAAATGGCTTCAAAACCAGAATTTGCAAATAAACCACGTCAATCAAGCGTGTCGTTGATTTTTGGTAATACCAACCGTGATGGCAGTGGAACAATCGAAAATGTCTTAAGTGCAGGGCCAGCAGGGTCGCGTGTTGAACGGGTACGCATTTGCGCAACCGGTGTTACAACGGCCGGTATGGTGCGCCTGTTTGTTCATGATGGTGTCCGCAACAGATTGATTGAAGAAATAACAGTTGCGGCCATTACCCCGACAGCCAGTGTTAAAGCCTTTCGCGAGCTTATAAATTTTCCAGGCGGATTAATTTTACCACCCAATTATAGTTTGCGCGCTGCCACACACCAGTCTGAGGGGTTTCATTTATCTGCTGAAGGGGGAGATTTCTAATGAATAATGGATTGCTTGGATTTCCTTATGCTTCCATGACTACAGCACCCCAGCTTGCCAATGATCGTGGCAGGTTGTTACGTATTACTAGTTTCACGAATAGTGGGGTGTGGCGTAAATCTGGGGATGTTGGATCAATTGTGGTTATGTTGCTGGGTGGCGGCGGGGGTGGTGGGGGTGCTCAGGGGCGTGGTTCATCGGCAAGCTTTGGCGGCAGTGGTGGAGGCGGGGGCGGGTGCCTTAAAAAAATCGAAGCAACTGCCTTATTGCCTGTTGAGGCCATCACCATTGGCGGCGGTGGTAATGGCGGTCCAAATACCCCGGGAGATGGATTAACTGGTGGCACAACATCTTTTGGAGTGCATTGTAGCGCCCTGGGTGGACGCGGTGGCTCATATCAAGGGACAGTTTATGCATCGAGTAGTGGTACGGGTGCCAGCGGTGGGGTTGGGGTTGGGGGTGACGTTAATTTTAGAGGCGGTAGCGGCGTGCCAGCAGGTTATATGGCCGGACATCCTGCCTTTGTCTTTCCCGGTGGAAATGGGGCTTTGCCAATTGGCGGCGGTGGGGCTCCTGGTATTCAATCGGCGGTTGTTGATTTTCAGGCGGCTGGTGCATCGGCTGACCCCAACAGTGGGGGCGGCGGCTCGGGCGGTGCTGCTAAATATAACGATTCTGGCAGTAAAATGAGTGGCGGAGATGGTGGTAGTGGTCTTTGCGTTGTTTACGAATATGCTTAAGGAGGTAGGAATGCCACAAGCTGTACGATTAGAATGGCGGGTTTATCCAGAATTCAGCACAGAAAAAAGATGGTATGTGGTTGAGATTTTTTTAACCCATCCAGCCCCGCCTTTGCACCCCTTATTGGTTGATAGCGACTGGTCAAAAGTACATAATTATGTACCCGATTGGGTAACCCAACGATGCTATTATGAACCAGATATAGGACAATTTTATCCAGAACCGTCTATATCAGCGGGTTGATTTATTGGCATAGTGCCGATCTATTAGATGGCTTTACATTTAACAAAAAGCCTGGTTATGATGACAAACATACTACGTTAATTGGCAGTCCATTATTCAATAACAAAAACAGGTACAAAACGAATGAGAAGACAGATTTCCAAGAAAACGCTTCAACCGCTTGATTTAAACATTGATGTGGTGGCTATTACCGAACAAATTAAAAAAATAGCCACTCAAAGTGAGCGGATTATTTTAACCCCTTTGGCTGCTGAATGTTGCGCCAAAGCAGAAATCGAATTTTTAAATGCGGTACAGATTATAAGACAGGGCATTATCGAAAACATAAGGCCAGAAGTTGATCAGCCAGGTGCTTGGCGGTTTGAGTGTTTTGGAGCAAAATCGGGCGGAGGGCCATTTGGTCCAATTCTTCGGGTTACCGCCGTTATCAACGCCAGTCGCGATTATGTTTATTTGATATCCACGGGCGTTTCCTTATTAAGGAGGTAGTCATGTATCCCTATATCTCTAGCGGGTTTGCTAATGTTTGGTTAAAAAATGGCTACGACAAAATTGAAACGCCTTATGGGATTGGCATTGCTATTCACAAACTGGATGAACTTCATTTTGCCATTTTAGAAACTTTGTTGTATCGACCCAATGATTTGCTTGGATCAGAACTTAGATTTTTGCGCAAATTGATGGGGATGGATGAAGTGCAGTTAGGCGAAATTCTGAATTCGGTGCCAGGACGATTTTTATATTTTGAAAAAAGCCAACCTAACCGCGAAATTCATGGTTCTTTAGACCGACTTTTACGCCTGGCTGTTTATGAATTTATAAACAAAAAAACCATTTCATTGCATGAATTAAACAAAAAAATTAAAGCCGGTGCCAATCGTGAACCGCAGTATCCCGGGAAAATGGTTTACACCTTAACTGATGATCAGCGTTGGCAACACCTGTTCTAGCCTGCATCATTTTTTATATTTTATTTTAAAAGCCCGTCTTCGTGCGGGCTTTTTATTTTTTCATTACCCATAAAAAGGACAATAATCATGACCGAGAACGAACGCGACCGTTTAACGCGGCTTGAAGTTACCAGCCATCAGATGGCCCAGGATATTCACCAAATCCGCTTAACGGTTGAGCAATTGCGCGAAGCTTTCAATATGGGGCGTGGTGCCGCTTATGCCTTGGTAAAATTAGGAAGTGTTGTTATTGCGTTTCTTGCCATGATTGCCTGGATTCTTGATCATTTGCCTGCCTGGCTTAAATAGGGTGCGTTTCTTAAAAAGTAGTAACTATAACCTTTTATCTTAGAAAATTGGGGGTTTTGATGAATAAATCTTTAGCACGTGGTATACGCAATAATAATCCTGGCAATATCCGTAAAACCAATGATTCATGGCTTGGGCTTTCAGATGTTCAGGATGATCCGGAATTTTTTCAATTTAAAACCATGGCCTATGGCATACGGGCTATGGCCTGTATTCTCTTAACCTATCAACAAAAATACGAAATACGAACAATTAGGGATATTATTAACCGGTATGCGCCAGAAAAGGAAAACGCCACAGCTAATTATGTCGCTTGTGTTGCGGCAAAGACAGGGTTTCATCAGCATGATAGGTTGGATATGCATAATTATCAAACCCTTAAAAAATTGCTTCGGGCAATGGTTTGGTTTGAAGTTGGGGCAACAGCCAGCAAACATGTATATGAAAGTGATTTGGACAAAGGGATATTAATGGCAGGCATTGATAGGCCAGTTAAACCCATATACCAATCTCGTACCATTGGGGGAACGGCTATTGCCGGCGTTTCTGGAATAATGCTGGCGATTGATGCCCTACAGCATGCAATCGAGCAATTAAGTACCGCAGTTGGGTTATTTGCGCGTCTTTCACCTTGGTTTGCAACAATCCTTATGTTGGTTGGCCTTGGGTTGATTATTTATGCGCGGCTGAGTGATCATAAGAAAGGGCGTTAAATGACGTTATTCTCATTTATTCGGCTGATCTCAGCCAAATTATTAAAATATATCGCAGGATTTTTTGGGGTAATGGGCGTGGTGCTTTGGGCTTATCTTTCTGGGCGTAAATCGCGGCAACGGCAATGGGAAAAAGATAATGCCAATGCCACCAAGCGCATATTTGAAGAAAGCACCAAGTCACCCAAAAGTAAGGACGATTTGATCAAGCGCATTAGGGAGAAGGGGTTATGAAAAGATTAATGCTTATAGGGTCGCTCATAGCCGTTGTAACCGGCTGTACCCCAGCCATTACCAGTATTTGCCCGCCCATTCAAGTATATAGCAATGAATTTAACAACCAATTAGCCAATGAGGTTAAGAAATTACCAGACAACAGTTTAATCCTACGTGTGCTGTCTGATTATATTAGCCTGCGGGATCAATTGCGCGTCTGTCTATCTTAAAATCTATGTCTGTTTTAAATAAATCTTGGGTTATTGAAGGTAAATTTTTAAGAGACTCAATTGAATCTGTTGACTTTTTCTCTAGGAATAATGATCCTGATAGCCAATTTACCAACACCAGATTAATATAAGGCTTCGTCGATGCTTCATCTATATAGCTGGCCAACCCCAAATGGTCATAAGTTACATATTATGCTTGCTGAATTGGAAGTTCCGTACCAATTACATCCAATTAATATTATGAAAGGCGAACAATTAACGCCTGAATATCTCAAAATTAACCCCAACAATAAAATTCCAGCGTTAATTGACGAAGATGGGCCGGAACGCAAAACAATCACAATATTCGAGTCGGGTGCTATTTTGTTTTATCTGGCCGAAAAATATCAGCGTTTTTTTGGAAATAATTCACACGAACGATATCAAATTATGCAATGGTTGATGTTTCAGATGTCTGGGCTTGGCCCCATGCTTGGACAAGCGCATCATTTTCGGGTATATGCGCCACAAGCTGTTTCCTATGGTATCGAACGTTATACCAAAGAAGCTAAACGCTTGTACAATGTTTTAGATAAACAGCTGCAACAACAACCGTTTTTGGCAGGTGCATATTCAATTGCTGATATTGCCGCTTTTCCCTGGATTAGGTTATGGCCAAAACAAGGTGTGCAGATTGGCGATTTTCCGCATGTGCAACGCTGGCTTACCCAAATTGAACAACGCCCTGCAGTTAAAAAAGCCCTTGATGTGATGAGCGAACACGCCAATCAAATGCCAAAACCGGCCGCATGGGTTTTGGATTATTTTGGTACACCAGCAAAGATATCATAAAAAAAATAGAAAATTCCAAAAAATATTTGCAGTACTTTTCTTGGAAACTTATAGCAAGCTTCAGTTATACCAATTAGGAACTTTCATTTGCTTTTCAATTCGTTAGCTTTTTTTATATTCTTTCCGGTAGTTACAATTAGCTACTTCACTATGCCCCATCGGTATCGATGGGCATTATTGTTGTTAGCGAGCTGCTTCTTTTATATGTTTTTTATCCCTGCTTACTTGTTAATTCTGTTGTTTACCATTGGGCTAGATTTTTTTCTTGCACAGCAAATTGAAAAATCACAAGGGAAAGTGAGACGGTGGTTGCTGGGGATTAGCTTAACAAGTAATATAAGCATTTTAGCTTTCTTTAAATATGCTAATTTTATTAGTGAGAATCTGAATGTTCTTTTACAGAGTTTAGGGCTTAATTATCTTATTCCCTACTTATCAATCATTTTACCGATAGGGCTTTCTTTCCACACATTTCAGGCCATGAGTTATATGATAGAGGTTTACTGGGGTAAGCAAAAGGCTGAAAAACACCTTGGAATTTATGCCCTATATGTGATGTTTTACCCACAATTGGTGGCTGGCCCTATTGAGCGTCCACAAAATTTGTTGCATCAGTTTCGTGAAAAACACGTCTTCGATTACGTTCGAGTAGTTGAAGGATTGAAATTAATGGCCTTCGGCTTGTTTTTAAAGGTAGTTATTGCGGACCATTTGGCAATTTTTGTGAACGAGGTTTATCGATCACCCCAGAACTATCCAAGCGCGGTTGTTGTTTGGGCGGCAATATTTTTTTCTTTTCAAATCTATTGTGATTTCTACGGATACTCGACTATTGCTATCGGGGCTGCTATGGTGATGGGCTTCCGATTGATGAAGAATTTTGATCATCCGTATGCTTCGGTTTCAATTAATGAATTTTGGCGTCGTTGGCATATTAGCTTGTCTACCTGGTTTAAAGATTATGTTTATATTCCACTTGGTGGTAGCCGGGTTTCTATTCCTCGTTGGTATCTCCATATTTTAATCGTATTTGGGCTTAGTGGTATTTGGCATGGAGCAAGTTGGTTATTCGTTATTTGGGGAATATTACAAGCTTTCTACATTATTACTGGCCGGTTGACTGAACCAGTGCGACAAAAATTTCATCAACTGATATTGTTGGATCGTATTCCTCTATTACACAAAATACTAAAAATCTTGACGGTTTTTTTTCTTGTGACAATTGCTTGGGTGTTTTTTCGTGCCCGAACATTACAAGATGCTGTCTATATTATCGAACACTTTTTTACCGGTTGGTCACAAAGTCCGGGATTGTTAGCCCTAAAAGCAATTGGCAGTTATGTATCATTCAACAGTACAGATATTATTTTCTGCTTGTCTTATATTTGTTTGTTATTACTTACCGAGTTTGTTCAACGTCGTTTTAATCATCTTATGATTCCATCAACTTCATATTGGCGTTGGCCCGTATATTACATTATGGTTGCTGGAATTCTTTTCTGGGGTGTATGGGGACAACAACAGTTTATTTATTTTCAATTTTAAGAATTTCACTGGTTATAAATATGGCTCGGAAGTTTTTTATTAAGATTTTTATTTTGCTATTTCCATTTATTGCGCTACTTGCCTACCCGGCTTTGGTTATCATTTTAGCTGATGAAGAAATATCAGTCGACCGAGCGCTTGTGTTGGAATTAAATGCGGGTCAAGCAACATTATATGGTCCTGCCTTTACCAATGAGGTTCCGTATTATAAACTTCAGAAGACCATTCAAAATAACCCCGATGTTTTAATCTTGGGGACATCACGGGTTATGCAATTTCGAAGCGGTTTTTTTCAACAACATGTTAAAATGTATAATTCTGGCGGGGCTGTTTCGTATCTTTGGGAATATAAAGATTTTCTGCAAAATATTCCTAAACAAAGTCTTCCCAAATTAATTATTATTGGAATTGACCAATGGCAGTTTAATCCAAATTGGCGATCTGATCGTTTTAATGCTTACAAAAATAATATCCAACCAGAACCATTTGTACGAATCGAACATTCGTTTCTTAATATATTACAGACAAATTTCTGGAAAATTTACAAATACACATTTCGTGGGCAAATCAATTTTCTAAATTTACTAAATAAGTCTGGTGAAAGACATGAGGTCGGATTGACAGCGATTATGGATCAGCAAGGTTTTAGAGCTGATGGTTCATATCGATACGGCGATCGTTTTTTAGACAACTCGGACGAACGTTATAATGATGTACGGCGACGTATTGAAAAAAATTCAAACCTTTTTGAAAGAAGTCAAAATACTGCAGACAGAAAAAGTATGCTAAAAGATTTTCTTGAATTTTGTAAACAGAATGGGATTCATGTCATTGCTTTTTTACCACCATATTCCTTAGATTCTTTTGAAATAATGAACAATCTTTATCCTGACTATAAGTACTTATCTGATATTGCTGGCGTTCTTAAGCCAGTATTTTCTAGGTATAATTTTACCTTTGTAGATTTTACCGATCCAGCAGTGTTAGGTGTTACAAACGATAGTGAGATGATTGATGGGTTTCACGGGTCAGAAAAAACATATTTACGCGTCATTATCCGCTTAGCTGAAGCCGATGAAAGGTTGCGCCAGTTGGTCGACCTAAGCTATTTACGCCAGTTATTGGATACGCGACCGGGGCCGCTTTATATTTTTGGTGATTAGGGTGTTTGTACGTCAAGTGAACTCTAGTGGTAGGTTTATTCATACATAACTTTGCTTAAATATAACCCTTCAGGTGGGGCGGTCATTCCGGCCGCGCTACGATTTTTAGCATGGATTATATCCATAATTTTGCTGGCATGCCATGTGCCTTGGCCAATCATTTTTAAGGTGCCCACCATGTTACGAACTTGGTGGTGCAAGAAAGACCTAGCTTTAACAGTGCATATAATGATGTCTTCTTGGCGGCTTATATGAAAAGTATCTAGGCTTTTGATTGGTGATAGGCTTTGACACTGGCTTGCACGAAAACTTGTAAAATCATGGGTGCCAACCAGATAGTTTGCCCCTTCCTGCATGGCTGCCACATCAAGTGCTTGGTTCACCCACCACACCCGATTGCGGGATAAAGCCGGCCCCGATACGCGATTAAGGATATAATATTGATATATACGCGCTATGGCCGAAAAACGTGCATGAAATTCCTGGTCAACTTCTTCTGCTGCTAACAGCGTAACGGGATGTGGTTTTAAATGGAAATTAACGGCTTGAACAATTGTGCGTGGGGGGTATGATTTGGCTAGGTCAACGTGAAAAACCTGGCCTTTAGCATGAACGCCTGCATCAGTGCGACCAGCCACATAAATGGGGTGACGCTGTTGGCAAAATTTTAAAAAAGCTTCTTCAATAACGTCCTGGACCGAACAACCATTTTCCTGGTGTTGCCAACCAACAAAGGGTGTACCATCATATTCAACTGTTATTTTATAGCGCGGCATGGCTTAAAACATGGCCAGCAGATAAGGGAAAACCACGCAAAAAATCATTAATTTCCTGTATTTTACGGCCTGGGCGCTGAAGCTTCAAAAGCCTTAGACTTTTTCCATCGCCACAAACAATAGTACTGCCATCCCCAAGAATTGTACCGGCGGCTTCCAAGCTGCTTGGACCAATTTCAGCCTGCATCACACGGATATTTTCACCACCATAATGCAAAAAACTACCGGGCCATGGATGGTATGCTCGAATTTCACGTTCTAACTGGTATGCTGGTTTTTGCCAATTCAAAGAACCATCTTGTTTTGTAATTTTAGGTGCATAAGTTACCTTGCTTTCATCCTGAGGTTGAAAGACAACAGAACGACTGATGAAACTGCGAATAACCTTCGGTACCATGTTAGCACCCAGTTGACTAAGACGGTCATGAAGTGTTTGGGCTGTATCAGAAGGTAAAATGGGTATTGCCTGCTGTGATATGATATCACCGGCGTCCAGCTTTGAAACAATCCGCATCATCGTGATGCCGGTTTCCTTATCCCCCCCTAAGATGGCAGATTGAATGGGTGATGCACCGCGCCAGCGTGGCAATAACGATGCATGGATATTAATAAAACCCAGGGGAATGGATTGTAATAAGATTTTGGGCAATATAAGTCCATAGGCCGCCACCACCACTAAATCGGCTTTGTGATCGAAGAAAGTTTGTTGATCATTGGTGTTTTTGAAATTTTCTGGATAATAAACAGGTAAATCCTGTTGCTCGGCAAATTGATGAATTGCTGATAATTGCAACTGTTGCCCACGGCCTGATGGGCGTGGAGGTTGCGTATAAACAGCAACAATGTGGTGTCCCAAATTCACCAAGCTGTTCAAGGCGGGAACTGCAAAATCGGGTGTCCCCATAAAACAAATCCGCAGTCGGGAATTCATTCGTGATATTACCTTCCTGAAAAAAACACATTAATTGGCTGTTGTGTCAAGCCGGCGTTGTTTTAACAAACGACGATAGATCATATTGCGGCGCAGTTGGCTGATATGGTCAACAAACAATAAACCATTCAAATGGTCAATTTCGTGCTGAATGCAGGTTGCTAGCAGCCCGCCTGCAGTTAAGGTTTTTTCCTGGTTTTGTTCGCTAACATAGCGTACCTTAACATGGGCTGGTCGTTCCACATCGGCATATTGATCGGGCAGGGACAGACATCCTTCTTTATAAGAACAGGTGTCGTCAGATACCCATTCAATAATGGGATTGGCCATCATGTAAAGCTGCCCTGGTTGATCAGGATTGTCATCGTTGCCTACATCGACCACAATAACTTGTAAGGGTTGGCCAACCTGTGGGGCTGCAAGGCCAATGCCTGGGGCAGCATACATCGTGTCAGCCATTTGCCGCATCAGGTGCTCTATATCCTCACTAACACGGTCAACCGGTTTAGCAATTAGCTTAAGGCGTGGGTCAGGTGCGGTAATAATTTGCAAAGCCATCAAAGTTTCTTTTGTTTTAATAAGGTAACAACATTATATGATATATCTAGTATATATCTAAATCTAAGACAATTTCAATTCCTCAGAAGAAATTGCTTGAAGAGTATTTATCAAAAATAAATTTTATTTTTACAGTCAAGCCAGTTTGAATGAAGTACTAAATGGATTTTCTCGATATCATCTAAGAAGAATTAGCAATATTTATCGAGTTTCCAGCTAACCGTTATGCAAAAACTACGGGTTTTTAGTTTTTACCTATTGGTTCTGACAAAAAAGTATTATATACGTTATATGTAACTATCTGCGTGTGCCTGTTTTTGATGCCGTGATGCTCTTTTACAAGCAGAACAGGTTAGCGCCTAGTTGATCAGGGTTAATTATGGCTTTGCAATTGTTTGGGAGAACAAAATGGGTGAATTAGACTTATCGTCAATTTTGGTTATTTTCTTTGTGCTGTTTTTCGTTTTATTGGTTGTAACAGGCACAAAGTCTGTTCCGCAAGGAAATGAATTTACTGTTGAACGGTTTGGGCGGTACATTAAAACCTTGCGTCCCGGGTTGAACCTTATTGTACCATTAATTGATCGTATTGGCGCCCGCATGAATATGATGGAACAGGTGCTAGACGTACCAACACAGGAAGTCATTACCAAAGACAACGCAATGGTATCGGTTGATGGCGTTGTTTTTTATCAGGTGCTAGACGCTGCCAAAGCAGCCTATGAGGTAAGTGACCTAGAAAATGCGGTTTTAAACCTAACCATGACCAATATCCGTACCGTGATGGGATCCATGGATTTGGACGAACTTTTGTCACAGCGCGATAAAATTAACCACCAATTACTTAAAGTTGTTGATGAGGCAACTACTCCATGGGGTATTAAGGTTACCCGTATTGAAATTAAAGACATTGCCCCACCACGTGATCTGGTTGACTCGATGGCACGCCAAATGAAGGCCGAACGGGACAAGCGTGCTGCAATTTTGGAGGCAGAGGGCTTAAAACAGGCCGCCATTTTGAAGGCAGATGGTGAAAAACAAAGTGCCATTCTTGAGGCTGAAGGCCGTCGTGAAGCAGCCTTTCGCGACGCAGAAGCCCGCGAACGTGGCGCCGAGGCTGAGGCTAAGGCAACCGAAGTTGTTTCAAAAGCTATTAGTGGTGGAAATGTCCAAGCAATTAATTACTTTGTGGCAATTAAATATGTTGAAGCTTTACAAAATGTTGCATCAGCACCTAATCAGAAATTGATTATGATGCCACTTGAGGCGTCAGGCGTTATTGGCGCGTTGGCTGGTGTTGCCGAATTAGCCAAAGAAGCTCTTGGCAAAAATATGCCTGTCATGGGTACATCACAAAAAACAACCACCGGTCCTTGGAGCAACAGCTAATAGGCGGTATAAGGAGCATGTAAATGATTGAATTTTTACAGCATTTGCAATTTTGGCACTGGTGGATTTTTGCTTTTGTGCTGGCAATTATGGAAATTATTGTACCTGGCGCTTTTTTTATTTGGTTTGGTGCAGCATCATTGGTTATAGGGGTGGTTTTACTGTTAGTACCTTTTTTAACCTGGGAATGGCAGTTGGTTATATGGGGTATTTTGGGCTTGGTGGCTGTGATTGGGTGGCGCATATGGATTCGCGCC
>JAEUKQ010000021.1 GCA_016794225.1 Alphaproteobacteria bacterium
ATGTGCAATTAGGGGGCGTTTTCCATCGGCGCTTTTAAGGTGGGTAACCAAGCCAATATGGGGTACCGGGATACGCCAGCTTACGATATCACCAGGTTGATAATCGGTACCGTTTGATGATATAACCAATACCTTGCCATGGCGTTTAAAAAACGTTTCCAAATTGGGCACACGTCGATGATCAATATTTGTGTCGGGTTTCTTAAGTCCCCAAATAGTAGGATACAGGTTAAAATTATTTTTCATATCCTCGTGGACAAGTTGCTGTAAATCAATACCAATAGTACGGTATGCACGAACGAGAACATCACTGCAAACCCCATATGTTACTGGAACATCGCCCATGGGGTAAGCTATGGCACGATAACGTGAATCATAAATAACTAATTGCTGAGTCTGGTCAATGGCGCTTTGGATTAAACGGCTGGCTAAAGAGGTGGTGTGTTGCGCATAGGCTGTTTTAACTAAGATAACGGCCAAAGCCATTACAATATACCGTATCACTAATTTCATGGTAAATATTTCCTATGGGTAAACGTGCGAAACGTTATTGTCAGTTGATAATCATTCATTTATAACTGGGTTAAACAAAATAAATAAATTATTTTTCATTCACTTGCTTTTTGTGGTATTTGTCGCTTGTCTCAAACATCGCCCTGCATCAAAATTTGCCAACTTGATCAAACCCGGACTTTTTGTATAGGGTGTGGCCGCACCCTGGCTGAGATTAGATCGTGGCCATTTTTAACGACAACAGAACGGCAAGAAATTATAAAGCGTTTGGCTACATCTTATAAAAATTCTTGATCAACTAATAAACCAATAATTGGATTATATCAATGTCACAACAGCCAATATTTCCAAATTCTCTGCGCGATGCGGTTACCGCCATTCGGCAACAGAACAAAGCTTTTGATCCAACTATAGGAATTATCCTTGGTTCTGGTATGGGTTCTTTGGTTGATCATGTTCAAGGTTCTGTGGCTATTGATTACCACAATATTCCTGGCTTCCCTATACCAAAGGTTCAGGGACATCAGGGGCGTTTAGTTATGGGTATGCTTGCGGGACAAAATGTGGCCTGTTTGCAGGGGCGCGTGCACTTTTATGAGGGCGATGTCAGTCTTTTTCTAAGACAGATGGTGCGTACACTAAAATTACTGGGTTGTCACACATTACTTGTAACCAACGCTGCGGGTTCTTTAAGAACAGATATGCCCGCTGGAAGTGTTATGATGATTACAGATCATCTAAATTACAGTATTCCCAATCCTCTTGTTGGACTGAATGATGATGAGATTGGCCCCAGGTTTATTGGCATGGATCAAGCTTATGACAATATCTTACAGCAAAAAATGCGTGTGGCTGCGGCATCAATTAAAATGAAATTATATGAAGGAATATATCTAGGTTGTCGCGGGCCTAATTTTGAAACCCCAGCGGAAATTCGTGCCTTTATACGGTTGGGCGCAGATGCTGTTGGTATGTCAACTATTCCCGAGGTTATTTTGGCACGTCATTGCGGGTTACGGGTTGCTGGATTATCTTTGATAACAAATCTTGGGGCAGGTATGAGCCATGAGCTTCTAACACACGAACATACACTACAGCAAGCTGCAAAAAGCAGTGCCGCACTTCAACAACTTGTTCTTGGATTTCTTAAAACAATTGCGATTAATTGACCTCGGTTGTAGGCTTTATTAGGGTTAATAGTGTTTTATTGACATGAATATATCATTTCGGCTTGCTTTGTTTTATGGATTATTTTTTGTGGCCGGTGGTGTCATGTTGCCTTTCTGGCCTGTATGGCTTGAAGCTAAGGGACTAGATAAAAACCAAATTGGCTTGGCTTTGGCGATACCAGCGTGGATGCGCGTTGTTGGCAGTTTATTTTGGTTACGATTGGCGCCACATTATTCATCATACCGTTATTTATTAATGACCTTACTGGTTTTTTCATTGATATCCTATGTGTTATTTAGTTTGGTTGATTCAGTAACTTTTATTTTAATTATTGCCGCAGCCGCAGCATTTTTTTACACCCCAATTCTGCCCTTTACAGATCATTTAACCGTTCGTGTATCACAGATGTACAAGCTAGATTATGGTCGGATCCGCCTGTGGGGGTCTATCTTTTTCATGATAGCTTCCATGGGTAGTGGGATGATCTTGAAAGGACAAAATCCCGATTGGGTTTTGTACACTATTTTGATGGCTCTTGCTTTACCAATTATTAGTATAAAGCTTATTCCTAACATAACAGAATCACATATGCTTCAGGGGCGGAATAGCAGTTATGAATTATTCAAGAATCGCTTTTTCTTAAATTTTCTACTTGTTACCAGTTTACTGCAAGGTAGCCACGCTATTTTATATGTTTGTGGTACACTTCATTGGCGGGATCATGGTTTGTCAAAAGATGTTATTGGGCTTCTTTGGGCAGAGGGGGTAGTCGCAGAAATTATTGTTTTTGCATTGGGTGCCCGTATTTTTAGATATTTTTCACCCCTACAGGCTTTGTTGATTGGCGGTATAGCGGCTATAATACGTTGGATTACCTATGGATTCACGGCCAATATCGAAGTATTAGTGCCTTTGCAACTGCTACATGGGTTCACTTTTGGATTAAACCATTTGGCTGCTATGCGGTTTTTGGTTCTGTATATTCCCGATCGACTGGCTATGTCGGGGCAGGCCATTTATGGGGGAGTTAGTACAGGGTTAATGATGGGTGTTGCCTTGTTGGCTGCGGGTTCGATATATGAATTCTTTCAGGATGATGGGTTCTTCATTATGGCCATAATGGCAGTCGTTGCTTTGGGGTTACTGGCTTTACTTGCTCGACAATTGAAAAGACAGCCACTAGGGTAAGTTTTATGCAATTTGATGAAAGGGCTTAGTTCATGAAAAATACCAAATCTAATAATTTTACTGTTCTGGATCATCCGCTCATTCAGCATAAATTAACAATTATGCGTGATCAACATACGCCAACAATTCTCTTTCGCCAATTGCTGCGTGAAATTACTTTATTAATGGGCTATGAAATTACTCGTTCCTTACCGATGACACACGTTGAAATTAATACCCCTTTGGCAAAAATGTTGGCGCCAACAATTGCGGGCAAGAAAATAGCGATTGTTCCCATTTTGCGTGCTGGTTTGGTGATGGCTGATGCTGTATTAGAGCTTATACCATCCGCTCGGGTTGGTCATATTGGCCTTTACCGCGATCCCAAGACACATATGCCTGTTGAATATTATGTAAAATTACCTGAAACTGAGGGGCGTTTATTTTTATTAGTTGATCCGATGTTGGCAACAGGAAATTCGGCAGTAGCCGCAATCGATCTTTTAAACAAGCATGGTGTTCGGGATGATCAGATTCGTTTTCTGGTGCTTGTCGCAGCCCCAGAAGGGGTTGATATTGTACAAAAAAGTCACCCAAAAGTGCAGATTTACGCGGCGGCACTTGATCAGCGTTTGAATGAAAAAGCATATATTCTACCAGGACTTGGCGATGCTGGTGATCGATTATTTGGTACAAAATAATTGATCAGTTTTTATCCAACAGCCATGCTCTTCAAACGCCTAGTATAGACCTATCATTGAAAAAGAACGTTATTTATTTCAAATAAATTTCATAATGTAGAATGTATTCACCTATATTAAAAGGTGCTGTCATGAGAGTGTCCGGGGAATAGCACATGGGTATTAAGCAACAAGCTTGGGTCTGTCTTCAATCGCTGTTCTTACCCTTTGATAAGCTGATGTTAGGCTTTAGAAAATTTTTTTAGAAAAAGTCCCAATCGTTTTTCAGAATTTTTTGAAGGGACAAGTGTTGTTTTTCCTTCTCATGGCAAGAAAACAAGCTATGGTTCTATTTTTATTGACTTAATGTCTTGCTAGCTTTATATGCTTGATGTTCAAAAATCCCTGTAATAGGGTGGCGGTAACAGTTATTGAATAGGAGATTGAAGTGAAACGTACATTTCAGCCAAGCGAGTTGGTTCGCAAGCGTCGCCATGGTTTTCGTTCCAGAATGGAAACAGTGGGTGGTCGCAAGGTTTTGGCCGCGCGCCGCGCCAAGGGTCGTAAGCGCCTGTCGGCATAGTTTTTCATGAAATTGCCGCGATTAAAACAGCGAAAAGATTTCGTGTTTGTTACGCAAAAAGGGCATCGTTATTTTTCCGATGCTTTCGTTTTGCAGTATGTTTGTCAAAGACCGGCTTCTTCAGCGTCGGTAGCTGGTACTTGTGATAAAAAGCTTGGCACGCATCTTCCTTCCTGGCGTGTTGGGTTTACGGTTACCAAAAAGATTGGATCTGCAGTTGCTAGGAATCGTGTAAAAAGGCGGCTGCGTAGCGCGGCAGAAAATGTTTTGCCAGCCCAAGCAAAAGCGGGTATAGATTACGTGTTAGTAGCACGCGCACATGCGGAGAAAATTGCTTTCCAACAATTAGTTGCTGATCTTCAAAAAGCGTTACAGATAATAGTTGATTAATGGATTTTGGGTCGTAAACATGTTGAATCCTATTAAATTTTTATTTGTTGTCCTTATCAAGGGTTATCAATACCTAATTAGTCCGTTATTACCAAAAAGCTGCCGTTATTTGCCAACATGCTCCGAATATGCTGCCGAGGCTTTGAAAAAGCACGGTGCTTTTTGTGGGGTATGGCTAACCGCCAGGCGTGTATGCTCGTGCCATCCTTGGGGAGGAAGCGGTTATGACCCGGTTCCAGATAGTTTGAAAAATTTGCCTAAATAATCACGCAGGTGTTTTTGATATTTTTTATAATCAATTAAGATTAAGGTTGTGTAGCTATGGAACAAAGAAATGTAATTTGGGCAGTTGTTTTGTCCTTATTGGTTATTATTGGATTCCAGTATCTTGCCCCACCAGCTCCGCAACCAACAAAACAAACACAGCCAGGCCCCAACCAACAACCGGCAGAAACAATCGCACCAGCTTTTTTATACAAAAATCGCGAGGAAGCGATGGCAAAAACCGGTGTGCGGATTCCGGTTGCATCACCAAAATTAACCGGTTCAATATCTTTAACGGGTGCTCGGTTTGACGATCTAACATTGGTTAATTATCGGGAAACAGTAGACCCAAACAGTTCATCTATTCACCTATTACAGCCTGTTGGGTTAAAAGACAGCTATTTTGTTGAGTTTGGTTGGGTTTCAACAGATAAGACGGTGATGATGCCCAAAAGTGATACGGTTTGGCAAACAACTGATCAGCGTCTTGAAATTGGAAAACCACTACATTTGACCTGGGAAAATGGTCAAGGGGTAGAATTTCAGTTGATTTTTTCAATAGATGAAAACTACTTGCTAAAAGTCGATCAACAAGTTGTCAACAGGTCAGTGCAGCCCTTAACCTTGTTTCCTTACAGCAGAATTGTTCGTTCCGGCACACCAACGATAGGTGGTTTCTTTATTCTGCATGAAGGGCTTATTGGTGTAGCAAATGATGAGTTAAAGGAAATCGATTATAGCGATATTCAAGAAACCAGACAGCAAGTATTCAACACAAGAGGGGGATGGGCTGGTATTACAGATAAATACTGGCTTGTTGCTTTAATTCCCAATCAACAAGAGCAGGTTAAATCTAGCTATTCTTTCTTCGCATCTAAACCTGGTCAGCCAGAAATGTATCAGGTAGACTACCTGTTGCCAGCAGTTAATATTGAAGCTAGTTCGGGTAAAGCAAACTCCCAGCTACATTTAGTAGCAGGTGCTAAGGAAGTTGCTTTATTGGACAAATACGCAGAAAACCTTGGCATCCCATTATTTGATCGGGCTGTTGATTTTGGGTGGTTTTATTTTCTGACTCGTCCAATTTTTCTTGTTCTTAAAATGATTTATGATTGGATTGGTAATTTTGGAATAGCGATTTTGCTATTAACGGTTTTTATTAAACTATTATTATATCCGTTGGCCAATAAGTCGTATCGTTCGATGGCACGTCTTAAAGAAGTTGCGCCTGAAATGTCTAAAATTCGCGAACGGTTTGGGCAAGACCGCCAAAAAATGAACCAGGAAATGATAGCGCTCTACCGACGCGAAAAACTTAATCCAGCGGCGGGCTGCTTGCCAATTCTTATTCAAATTCCTGTCTTCTTTGCCTTATACAAGGTATTGTTTGTAACAATTGAAATGCGCCATGCACCATTTTTTGCATGGATACAGGATTTATCAGCACCCGATCCAACGTCAATTTTAAATCTTTTTGGTTTATTACCCTGGGTTGTTCCATCTGATAGCTTTTTAGCCTTTATGAATATTGGTATATGGCCTATCTTAATGGGTATTACCATGTACATACAGCAGCGCTTAAACCCAACACCACCCGACCCAATACAGGCAAAGATATTCAAGTTTCTGCCGATAATTTTTACCTTTATGTTAGCGCATTTTTCAGCTGGGCTGGTCATATACTGGACATGGAACAATTTGCTGTCCATTATTCAGCAACGTCTTATTATGCGTAGCGTGGCCAAAAAACCTGTGCGAAAAGCATCTAAACCTGCTTCTTAGAAAAATACGAATAACGATGACGGCATCGGCAGCAGACAGTAATAGTGGATTAAAATGGCGTGATAAAAGCATTAGGCTTTTTGCACAAAGCCGTTTTTTTAGGGGCTGTACTGATGTTGGCGATTTACCAGCAGGCGATGTGCCTGAGGTTGCGTTTGCCGGGCGTTCAAATGTTGGTAAATCGAGCTTGATTAATGCCCTTACGGGTAATAAATCTTTGGCCAAGGTTTCATCTACCCCCGGTCGAACCCAACAATTAAATTTCTTTTCTGTTGCGGATCGCTTCTATTTGGTTGATATGCCTGGTTATGGTTATGCACAGGCATCAAAGCGCGATGCTATGGTTTGGCAGCATTTGATGCTAAGCTATTTACGCGGACGTCATTGCTTACTAAGATTGTTCCTATTGGTAGATGCCCGACATGGCCTAAAAAAAACAGACTATGATTTCATGGATATTTTAGATAAAGCCGCTTTATCATACCAAATAGTTTTAACCAAATTTGATAAATTAAATGGTGATGAACGCAAACAAATTTCTGAAACCGTGTCTCGTGAAATTGCACAACATCCCGCAGCGCATCCAGAAATTATTGAGACCAGTGCAATTGATCGTCATGGGATTGAATTACTGCAAGAAACAATCGCTGTTCTAGCGGCAAGGATACCAAATAAAACGGAATAATAAATATGCAAAGTAGTTTTAGTGAGACCAAATATTGGCTTAGGACTGCCCGAACAATTTCTGAAGCGCTGCCTTATATGCGGCGCTATTCAGGCAAAAGTTTTGTGATTAAATATGGTGGTCATGCAATGACCGAGCCGGAATTAGCTGACATTTTCGCTAGTGACATCGTTTTATTGAAGCAAGTTGGCATTAATCCAGTTGTGGTTCATGGTGGGGGGCCACAAATCGGTAATATGTTAGAAAGACTAAATATTAAAAGTAATTTTATTGATGGGCTGCGGGTAACCGATCAAGCGTCGGTTGAAGTCGTAGAAATGGTTCTATCAGGTACAATTAATAAACATATTGTTGCAGCCATAAATAGTGCTGGGGGAAGTGCTGTTGGCTTGAGTGGGCGTGATGCACATTTAATTCGGGCTAAAAAACTTGTTTCTCCAAAAGGTGATCTAGGATTGGTTGGTGACCCAACAAATGTTGATCCACATGTTTTGACAACACTTGAGCAAGCAGGAGTTATTCCAGTCGTTGCACCTGTTGGGACAGGGCAAAATGGTGAAATTTTAAATATCAATGCTGACACAGCTGCTGGCGCGGTTGCCAGTGCTGTTGGTGCCGTGCGACTACTAATGTTAACGGATGTCCCAGGCGTTCTAAGCAAGAACGGAAGTTTAATCGAGAATTTGTCGGTAGATGAAGTACGCGAATTGATGAAAGATGGTACAATCCAGGGTGGCATGATTCCAAAGCTTGAGACATGTATCCAAGCAGTTGAACAAGGTGTAGAAGCCGCAGTTGTTTTAGATGGGCGTGTGCCGCACGCATTGTTGTTGGAAATTTTTACGCCACGCGGCCTTGGAACTTTAATCACCCGTAAGAAAAATTAAATATTGTCCCTATGCAAAGGTTTCCAGCCGAATTTTCAGATGTTTTAACTGATGATGGACGTCGGTGGCTGTATCAAGGGCATCAAGATGATTTAAGCCACAATCCAAATCGTTCTTTTATGTGTATGGCAGGAGTCATCCAGCCGCGTTTTTGCCAGGAAGCCTATTCTTTGTTGAATGCAAGACTTTATAAGTATTTGTCAGATTTGGAGCAGAAAATCCCCCTATTTTCCACATGGCATATGGTTCAAAATTACCGCGAGCGTTTGCCTAAAGTTGTACGGATGAAAACCATTGATATGACTAGTTATAACCGTGCATATCAAATGGTAAAAGAAATTGGATTGTTACAGATGCTTGATTCTGAAAGTTTTTATCAATTTGTATCGAAATTAAGCGGGTACCGTCTTAGGAAGAAAATGGGTAAGCAAGTTTTATGCTATGAGCGGGGTGATTATATAGGGCCGCATAATGATCATCATCCCGAAGATCCAGAGGCAAGTAGCGGGTATATAGATTGTCATATCAGTTTTGCTGGCCCAGGCGTGCAGCATCAGTATCTTATTTATGAACAAAATCGACATTTAACTGAAATGCAAGCAATGCACCATGCAGGGGTTATTACAATCTATCGTCTGCCATTTTGGCATTATACCACACCCTTAGCTGTAGATGAAGGTTCATTAGTCCTTGATCAAAGAAGGTGGGTTGTTCTTGGGACTTTTTTATTTGATAAGCGCGATAAAAATGTTCAAAAATGGCAACAAGAAGTTAGTCGACGCTTGACTTTTTCTGAATCTGAATAACGCAGTTATGATAATATGATTAGGGATTAAAATGACAGGTGAATTTTGGGTTATTGGCGGTGAATATGAGGATATGGATTTTTCCAGACCAGTATCAGGCGGTATAGAAAAAAAGATAGGGCCTTTTGCAACGTATGCCGAAGCCTTAGCTGAATGGAAAAAATTAGCTTGGCAAACAGTTGATCAGGCACAAACGCGCTTTTATATTCACGAGCAAAATGCACCCAAAAAATATTGGGTTATTGGTGGAGAATTTAATGATCCAGCTTTCCAACAGTTTGTTGGGCAAATGGAACAGTATGGTCCCTTTGCCGATTACCAACAGGCATACCGTGAATGGGCAAGATTGGCTTGGCTATCAGTTGATCGTGCTTTATGCCGTTATTGGATCGTCACGCAAAGCCAGGATAAAATATAGTTATTTAGGTGTTCAATGAATATTTGCTAATCATAAGAGTGACGAAGATCATCAGACCAATCCAGCGATGAAAACGGAAGGCATTCAGACAGGAAAAAGGCTTATTAATATCACATTTGTGGATGTTAATAAATAAGAGGGCAGCGGTTAAAATTATTCCTGTAATGCTGGTTATGGACATATTGATTGCACTTGTTATCATGACGTAAATTAGCAATACAACCTGCATACCAGCGAACAAATATAAAACAGGTTTTGTTAAGTGACCAAATAATCGTGCTGTTGATTTAACGCCAATAAGCGCATCATCCTCGCGGTCTTGGTGTGCATATAAGGTATCATAAATAATGGTCCAACAAATTCCGCATGCATATAATAACAGACTTGCTACCGAAATTTCGTTAGTTATAGTGCTGTAGCTAACTAAAACACCGATATTAAATGTAAACCCTAGAAAAGCCTGGGGCCACCAGGTAAAACGTTTCATAAAGGGGTACATAAAAACAAGAACTAGCGCCGATAGGGAGATAATAATAGCGGTTATTGATAGCCAATATAATGCTAAAGATCCTAGGATCATTTGAACGGCTAAAAAATAATAACCCTGGCTAACAGTGATATGGCCAGCGGCAATAGGTCGTTGTTTTGTTCTGCTAACCTGTCGGTCAATGTGACGATCAATAATATCGTTATAGGTGCACCCTGCACTACGTAACCAAAACGCACCCCAGGCAAAAACCAGCAATAAGAAAGGCGATGGCAATTGGCTTGTTGGGGTTGCCAAAGCAACACCCCACCAACATGGTAACATAAGTAAAATTATTCCAATTGGTTTATGCCAGCGACCAAGCTCAATGAAAAAATATAGTTTGTTCAGCATGACTGTCGCATCAAGTATCTTGAAGGTTAGTAATTTATTAGGGATCATGATTGAATTTAATAATTTGTCATCCCATTTATTATGAATGACCGTAAAAGTTAGTAATAATTAGGATATTTGATGAGCCGCCTATTCACTCTGCGCCTTTATACCGATCAATCACTGCAATCTGCTGGTCAGGTTATCTTATTATCTGAGCAGCAAAGTCACTATTTATTACATGTGATGAGAGTGAGTGCGGGCGAAATAGTCGCGACTTTTAATGGTAGAGATGGCGAGTGGTTGGCCAGTGTCCAAATAAAAGGCCGCCATCAAACTAGCTTATATTTGATCAAACAAAACCGGTCGCAGATGTTGACCCCAAAATTACACCTGTTTTTTGCATTGTTGAAAAAAGACCCAACGGATTGGTTAATCACTAAGGCAACTGAACTTGGTGTTTCTGTTTTTCACCCAATTATTACCCGCCATACAATTGCCGAGCGTGCCAAGATTGAACGTTGGCAGCGTATTGTTATTGAAGCTGCAGAACAGTCTCAGCGACTAGACATACCAGTAATTCATGAACCCAAAAATTTAAGTAATATCTTTGAAGAATGGTCGGTTGATATTCCTGTTTTTTGTTGTGCCGAAAAAGGTGATACTCGGACATTTTTATCGCTATCTTCCGGTTTGTCATTAGATCCAATAAAAATTGGGTCTGCGATTATTATCGGACCTGAGGGAGGATTTCATCAAGACGAGCTTGATTGGTTTAAAAAATTTCCATTTGTTTATCCGGTTAATCTAGGTCCCAGATTATTACGTGCTGAAACAGCAGCTATAACTGCGATTGCCAACTGGCAACTTTGTTTTGGGGACATGGTTTTACGTCCAACAGCATCTTTAGATAAACCACCTTCGATAGGAGTTTTATAATGTCCTCAACGCCTAATCAACAGCTTGAGCCTATATTGAATAAGCAACAATTGGTTGATTATCTGGTTGCTGGGTGCAAGCCAAAAAGCGAATGGCGGATTGGTACGGAACACGAGAAGTTTTTATTTTATCGCAACAACCACAAACCACTAACATATGATGGTACAAATGGTATCAGGCATATTTTAACTAATCTTAATCGGTTTGGTTGGAAGATAATTTACGAAAATGATCGTCCGATTGCCCTTCAACGCGAAGGTGCTGCAATCACTCTTGAACCAGGGGGACAATTTGAGCTTTCCGGCGCGCCCCTTTATAATCTTCACCAAACCCACGCTGAATTTGCACAGCATTTTTCTGAACTTGAAATATTGCAGCGTGAAATGGATTTTGGGATACTATGCCTTGGTTTCCAGCCAAAATGGAAGCGCCAAGATATTGATTGGATGCCCAAAGCTCGATACCAAATTATGCGTGAGTATATGCCCAAAAAAGGCAAACTTGGAATAGATATGATGCTGCGGACATGTACTGTTCAGGCAAATCTTGATTTTTCATCAGAACACGACATGGTACGTAAATTTCGCTTGTCCATGGCGCTGCAACCAGTTGTAACAGCAATTTTCGCTAATTCACCATTTTTTGAAGGTAAAAATATTTCCTTCCAAAGCTATCGTAGCTGGGTTTGGACCGATACTGATCCAGATCGTAGTGGAATTTTAGATTTTGTTTTTAAGCCAGAAATGTCATTCGAGCGCTATGTCGATTATTTGCTAAGTATACCAATGTATTTTGTATATCGCGATGGTCAATATATTAATGTAGCTGGTGAGTCATTTCTAAATCTTATGCACGGTAGACTAAAAGCTGTTCCAGGGTCTAAAGCAATGATAGGTGATTGGGTTAATCATTTAACGGTCGCTTTTCCCGAAGTGCGTTTAAAAAGGTACCTGGAAATGCGTGGTGCTGATTGTGTTCATCCGACCCTTTTACCTGCTTTACCAGCCTTATGGGTTGGACTGCTTTATGATGATCAGGCATTAGATGCTGCCGAAGAATTAATAAGCACATGGTCTGTGACAGACATTAAAAAATTGCGTCTGGATGTTCCAAAATTTGGTCTGCACGCTAATATTTCCAATAAGCCAATCCATCAAATAGCCAAGCAAATAGTTATGATTGCCCACCAAGCACTTCAGCGCCGTAACATTCAGAATCAGAATGGGGTTACAGAAGGTATATATCTTGAACCTTTAATTAATATGCTGGAAAAACAAAAGAATCCTGCATTAATAATGCTGGATCAATATGAAACCCAGGCGCATATCGACCAAATATTCACCAAATACGGTTTTTAGTCTACAAAAAGCTATATGGGTCGATATCAACTGTAACCCTAACATTTGATGGGATTTTAATAGAGTTAATCCAACTTTTTACAAGAAATTGTGGCTTTATGGAGCGTGCTGTGCGTATCAAGAAACGTTGCCTATGTTGACCGCGGATCATTGCTAAAGGTGCAGGGGCTGGGCCTAAAATAATTAGACCATCTGCAATAGGTGCACAGCGCTGCATCTTATGACAAGTGTTCAGTAACATTTCATGATCAGGGCTGGATAAAATAATAGCGGTTAGTTTGCTAAAAGGTGGCATGTCTGCTGCTTCACGACTTTTCCATTCAATATCAAAAAATTTTTGTTCGTCATAAGCTGCTAAAGCTTGCATTAGAGGTGTTTGTGGTTCGTATGTTTGTATAAAAACCCGACCCGGATATTCTGCCCGGCCAGCACGACCGGCAACCTGTTGTAATAATTGCCATGTTTTTTCACTGGCCCTTAAATCCCCTCCCTGTAATCCAGCGTCACCGTCTATAACCCCAACCAGTGTTAATAGCGGGAAATGATGTCCTTTGGCAATTACCTGAGTGCCAATGATAATGTCTACGTGCCTGTGCTCGACCTTTTCTACAAAATCTGCTACCTGTAACGGTGAAGCCAATGTATCACTGGTACTGATCATTGTTCGGGCGTTCGGAAAAAGGGTTTTTACCTCCTCGGCTATTTTTTCAACTCCTGGTCCGCAGGTAGTCAATTGATCTTTTTGCTGACAGCTTGGACATTCTTGCTGGATGGGGGTATGATAGCCACAATAATGACATAAATTTTGTTGCTGTTGTCGATGCTGAACAAGCCAACTACTACAATTTGGGCAACGCAGCCGAAACCCACAGTTTCGACAAAGTACAAGCGGCGCATAACCCCGCCTATTTAAAAACAATAAAATTTGCTGTTCACGTAATAAGGTTTCCTGGATTGCTGCAAATAAAGGTGGTGAAATCCAATGTTGCCGTGGTGGTGGTGTTAGCGTCATATCAACTAACTGAATTTTAGGCAAAGGAATATCGCTATGTCGGTTTTTCAATAATGATTGTTGATAGCGACCTTTCTGAACATTAAAAATTGTTTCCATAGATGGAGTTGCTGATGATAAGACTATTGGGCATTGAGCAATCTGGGCGCGGACAATGGCCATATCACGTGCGTGATAAATTGTTCCTTCTTCTTGTTTAAATGAATTATCATGTTCTTCATCAATGACAATTAGTCCAAGCTTCTTGAAGGGTAGAAAAAGTGCAGACCTAGCACCAACAATAACAGGACACTGATTGTTCAGGATTTGTTGCCATAAAAGACGTTTTTGTGCGATTGGCGTATCCGAATTCCACGATGGCGGCCGGTAGCCAAAGCTTAGCTGAAAGCGTTCAAGCCATTGTGGACCAAGAGCTATTTCGGGCAACAAAATTAATGACTGTTTTCCCATTTTTAGCGTTTCGGCAATTCCTTGGAAATAAACTTCTGTTTTGCCAGAGCCGGTTACACCCTTCAGCAAAAGTGGTTGGAATTTTTGTTGTCCAATTAGCTGACTTAAATGATTGGCGGCATTCTTTTGTTCTGTTGTAAAGTGATTATTGTTAAATTGCTTTTGCGGCAATTTAAAGTTCTGTTCTGGGGACATAACCAGCATCCCTATTTGAAACAGGTGATTTATTTTTCTTAGGCTTAATTGTGTCCTTCTGCTAAGATCTGTTTTTGTTTTGATACTGTTATCAGCCAAAATATTAGCAATATGTCGCTGATCATTGGAAAGATTTTCTTGTATAAGATTGCTAGCAATTTGGATGGTATTAACCACGGGTGCTTTTTTCGCTTGTAGCCATGGTGCAATAACCATTTTCAGTACTTGTCCCATTGCTACCATATTGTAATCAGCAACCCAAGCGATAAAACGGCTCATTTCTTCGGGTAACTTATCTAAGGTTAGGCTACCAACAATATCTTTAACATCTGCTTTAGGCGGCGAAACATTATTTTGCCAAATCAAACCAACAATGATCTTTTGGGTATGTTTACCCCAGGGGACATGTACCAAATTACCAATATCGGCAGATACGGTTTCGGGTAACCTGTATGTATAAAGCTGGCTAAAGGGAAGGGGTAATAGCACATCAACCAGACGCGCATTGTTTAAACTATGTGAAGGATTTAACGATTTATATGGCATAAATTTATAATACGCCCTGCCTGCAAATATTCTAGCATTATTATGCGAACAGCTATTGCGCTTGACCAGCGAACAATGTTAACTGTTTTTTTATTAAGCTGAAATAATTGGAAAAACAAATGAAATTCTTTATTGATACAGCTGATATTCGTGAAATTGAAGATCTTATGACAACAGGATTGGTTGACGGCGTTACAACTAACCCAACCCTGATTGCTAAAAGCGGGCGGCGATTTTTAGAAGTGATTGCCGATATATGTCGCATAGTTCCTGGCCCTGTTAGTGCCGAGGTTACCGCAACAGATTATCAAACAATGATTCGAGAAGGTCAGAAACTGGCCTCGATTGCAGGCAATGTGATTGTTAAGGTTCCCTTAACGGTTGATGGGTTGAAGGCTTGTCGCACGTTTTCGGGGATGGGTATTGGTGTTAACGTAACATTGTGTTTTAGCGCGGCGCAGGCTTTACTGGCTGCAAAGTCCGGCGCAACTTATGTTTCGCCTTTTGTAGGACGATTAGATGATCAGGGTTACGATGGAATGGCTTTAATCGAAGAAATTGTAAACGTGTATCAGAATTATACGCAGTTAACCACACAGATTCTGGTGGCTTCAGTGCGTAATCCAAAGCATGTCGTCGAGGCGGCTTTACTTGGTGCTGATGTTGGTACCCTGCCACCTACTGTTTTAAAGCAAATGTACCATCATCCTTTGACAGATAAGGGGTTGCAAGCTTTTCTAACTGACTGGTCAAAAACTGGCCAATCTATTTTATAATCATATATGGATAAAAAACATGGCACAACGCGGTGATGATGGAAGAACGGTTATGGTGGCAAAAGAGTTGTCTCAAGCACCAAACTCTAGTGATATTGCAACTTTTCTTAAGCAGAATCCCGATTTTTTTATGCATCACCCAGATGTCCTAGAATTGATTAAACTGCCAGCTAAAAATCAGGGTAACCGTATCGTTGATTTGCATCAGTTTATCGTGGGCAAGTTGCGCCGTGATGTTGCGAAGTTAAAAGCCGAACAAGAAGAATTTATAGCTAATACCCGTGATAATGTGCATACGCAGCAGCGCATTCATCAAGCAATTCTAAAGCTTATCCAGGCCGATACGTTAAAGAATCTGTTGCAAATAATTTGTGGCGATTTACCAGTCTTACTTGAAGTTGATAGGGCAATTTTTTGTCTTGAGGGGACGCAAAAAAATTACCGTCATCTTCAAGACATGCCTGTTCGTTTTCTTAAGCCAGGTTCTGTGGACAAAATATTGGGCAGTGCCGAGCAGAATATAGTATTACGAGACGATATTCAGGGTGATGATTTATTATATTCTTCTGGCACGTCACTGTCACAAGTGCGTTCGGATGCCTTATTAAGGGTTAACTTAAAGCAGGCAGCAGGGTTGTTGGTTTTTGCAACCAGACATCCAGGCTACTTTGATGCTGATCAGGGAACCGATTTTTTGGAATTTATGGCCAAGGTTATTGAAATAACTTTACAACCGCATTTTTGATATGGACAACGGGTATTCATGCTACCAGTTGATTCACAATTATCTTCATATGTATGTGCCTGGCATGAACGTTTGTCTTTGCAGAAAAAATTTTCGACCCATACCTGCCTTGCATACCAGCGCGATTTAGCATCCTTTTTTCAATTTCTATCTTCCTATCATGGAAAACCCGTATCTATTAGCTTATTACAACAATTAACACGCGGTGATTGGCGATCATGGATGTCTGATCGCCATACCAAGAATCTTCAAGCTTCTTCAACGAATCGTGCTGCCAGTGTTGTTCGGGGTTTTTACCGGTTTCTAACGAAAGCAACTGGACAAGAATTTCCACCAATACAATATTATAAAACCCCAAAGAAACCCCATATTTTACCTAAACCTCTGACAATTAGCCAAGCACAGCAAACAACAGAAATAATTGAAACGCACGCTCATCAAGAATGGATTGGGAAAAGAGATCTTGCAGTCATTTTGTTGCTTTATGGTTGTGGGTTGCGTATTGGCGAGGCAGTGTCCTTGACCCGTGCCCAAGCACCATCACAAGATCAAGAAGTTTTAGTTATTGTTGGTAAGGGTAACAAACAACGGCGTGTTCCTTTGTTGCCCATGGTTATTGAAGCGATCAATGATTATTTATCCTATTGTCCGTGGCCCTTGCCTCAAGATGGGCCAATGTTTGTTGGTGCACGAGGTAAAAAGTTAAGTCCCAGATTGATTCAGCTAGCTTTACAGCACATGCGTCGTGCAATAGGGTTGCCTGAAACAGCAACACCCCATGCCCTAAGGCACAGTTTTGCTACGCATCTGTTATCGGCAGGCGGTGATTTGCGAACGATTCAAGAGTTACTGGGTCATGCTTCGTTATCAACTACTCAGCGTTATACTGCGGTTAGTACGCAACAAATGATTGATATGTACCGAAAAACTCATCCAAGGGCTATGGCTAAACGCTATAAATGAGTACCTCCAACGGTAAGACCATTTATTTTAAGTGTGGGTTGACCAACACCAACAGGAACACTTTGCCCATCCTTGCCACAAGTACCGACGCCGTTATCCAATTTCATATCATTACCGATCATTTGTACTTTTGTTAAGATATCAGGACCATTACCAATTAAGGTTGCTCCTTTGACTGGCGAACCAATTACACCGTTCTCGATCATATAAGCTTCGGATGTGCTAAAGACAAACTTTCCCGATGTAATATCTACCTGACCACCCGAAAAATGGACAGCATATAACCCTTTTTTTACCGACTTGATAATTTCATCGGGACTATATTTGCCATTATCCATCATGGTATTTGTCATGCGTGGCATTGGGGCATACGCATAGCTTTGACGTCGACCATTGCCTGTGGATTTGGTATTCATTAAACGTGCATTTTGGCGATCTTGCAGATATCCAACTAAGATACCATTTTCAATCAGGGTTGTCCTTTGACTAGGTGTGCCTTCATCATCAAAAGTTAACGACCCACGACGATCAACTAAAGTGCCATCATCAACCACTGTAACACCTGGTGCGGCAACAGGTTTACCCAATAAATCACTAAACGCCGATGTTTTCTTTCGATTAAAATCGCCCTCCAGCCCATGTCCTATGGCTTCATGAAGTAAAACTCCAGGCCATCCAGAACCCAAAACAACGGTCATCTCACCTGCAGGGGCTGGTTGTGATTCAAGATTTACAATAGCTTGTCGCAAAGCCTCATCAACAGCATTTTTCCAAGAATTATTAGCTGTAAAAATTTTATAACCAACTCGTGCACCAGACCCAAATGTCCCAACTTCTTGACGGGTGCCATGCGCGGCAATGATTGTAACATTTAGGCGAACAAGTGGCCGGACATCCTGATACCAAGAACCATCAGCCCGAATAATATAAACAACTTGCCACGATCCTAATAATGAGCACATAACCTGTTTAACGCGGCTATCTTTTTGTCGTGCATATTGGTCAATGTTTTTAAGAAGCGTTACCTTGTCTTGGGTTTTTAGGTCTGTTAATGGATTTGCTTCGGTATACAGCAGTTGGTTTGTTCGTGGTGGGTTAGGTGATAAATTAACATTGCCGCTTGAAGAAATTGTTTCCACAGTTTTGCAAGCACGTTTCAGTGCTTGTTCGCTAATATCACTGGAATGGGCATATGCTGCAACCTCTCCAATAACACGCCTTAGACCAAAACCATAACTAATATCAAAACTGCTGTTTTTTAGTATGCCATCGTCCAAAGCAAAAACTTCGTTCTCGCGATATTCAAGAAATAACTCGCCATCCTCAGCACTTTTTAAAGTGTTTTGCACATGTTTTGTAACTTGGTTCTTATCCAGATTCTTAAAAAAAAGCTGATCGCTAAAAGAGGAGGGATGTGGCGACATAATAATTTCCTATTAGAAAGGGTACCTAAATTTTAACAAGCATATCGATTGTTGCGACACAAAGCCGCACTATTAAATGCCAATATCAATTTATCTTATCCTAAATATAGCAGATTAATTATAAACAACAAGACAATCAGCCCAAGCATTTTCATATTTTCATTAACCACCTAGACATTTGGTGGTTAACCGTCATAGGATAAAGCCGACAGGCATCCAAAATTTTTTAAACTTTATTTTTTTCCTGTTGCTCTAATAAAATATAAATAATAAATGGTTATATGTTTAAGCATAATAATGCGGGTTGAAGGAACATTTTTCGATGTTTAAAAGGCTTCTAAATTATTTTACGTTTTTGGGCGTTTTATTGGTGGGCAATTTTGCCAATGCGCAACAACAAGTACAGCCATGGCAACTGAATCTTCCTTCTGCTGCATCGCCGCGCATGGAAGCATTGCATGATTTCCATGACTTATTATTAGTTATTATTGTCTCGATTGTTATTTTCGTTTTAGCGCTTTTAGCTTTTACAGTTTTGCGATTCCGCGATAAACCAGGTCGTGTTCCGTCTAAAACGTCACATAACACCTTCATCGAAATTATTTGGACTATAGTTCCGGTCTTGATTTTGGTGGTTATTGCCATTCCATCGCTGCGCATTTTAAATCAATTTGATTCTATACCCAATTCAACGAATGGTCAGGAAATAACTTTAAAAGCAATCGGTCATCAATGGTACTGGTCTTACGAATATCCAGACAGTCAGATTGCCTTTGATGCTGTTATGATACCAGATGACAAGATTGGACCGGGTCAACAGCGACTTCTTGAAACTGACCTGCGCGTTGTCTTACCGGTTAATACACCTATTCGTCTTCAGACAACATCAATGGATGTTATTCATGCTTTTGCTGTTCCAGCTTTTGGCGTTAAAATTGATGCTGTGCCTGGTCGGCTGAATGAAACATGGATGACCATTACGCAAGAAGGTGTTTATTATGGCCAATGCTCGGAAATTTGCGGGACTGGTCATGGGTTTATGCCGATCACCATCGAGGCTGTATCTAAAGAAAAATTTGATCAGTGGTTGGTTGAAGCAAAGAAAAAATTTGCAGCAAGCACACAACACCAAATTTTAGTTTCATATCAGGAGATTCAATAACATGTCGCTCCATACAAACTCCGTCAGTTCTGTGCCGCATTCGGCAAGTCATCACGACCACCATCCGACAGGATGGCGTCGGTTTTTGCTATCAACGAATCATAAGGATATAGGTACATTATATATTATTTTTTCGATCATTGCTGGAGTTATTGGGGCAATATTTTCCATAATTATGCGTATGGAATTACAAGAGCCGTCGGTTCAATTTTTGTTAACAGCTGATGGTGCACCTGACGGGCAGTTGTGGAATACTATTATCACAGCGCATGGCTTGATCATGGTGTTTTTTGTTGTAATGCCTGCGCTAATTGGTGGGTTCGGCAATTGGTTTGTGCCCCTGATGATTGGTGCCCCTGATATGGCTTTCCCTCGTATGAACAATATCAGTTTTTGGTTATTGATACCATCTTTTCTGTTATTGGGGGCTTCAGCTTTCGTTGATGGCGGGGCCGGTACTGGGTGGACCGTATATCCCCCTTTGTCTGGAAGTATTAGTCATTCAGGAATGGCTGTTGATATGGCTATTTTCTCGCTACACTTAGCGGGTATATCCTCGATACTGGGCGCAATTAACTTTATTACAACAATTTTTAATATGCGTGCGCCAGGGATGACGCTGCATAAAATGCCCCTATTCGCCTGGGCTATGTTGGTGACGTCTTTTTTGTTGCTACTTGCTGTTCCTGTTTTAGGGGGTGCAATTACTATGTTGCTGACGGATCGTAATTTTGGTACCCATTTTTTTGATCCAGCGGGCGGTGGTGATCCATTGCTATTCCAACATTTGTTCTGGTTTTTTGGTCACCCCGAAGTTTATATTATGATATTACCTGCTTTCGGCATCATTAGTCATATTGTGTCCACTTTCTCA
>JAEUKQ010000022.1 GCA_016794225.1 Alphaproteobacteria bacterium
GAACGACTTGTGGAAATCGCAGAAAAATATTTGCGTAAAGGCTCTAAGGTGTATTTAGAAGGTCAGCTTCAGACACGTAAATGGAATGATCAGAATGGGCAAGAACGCTATACAACAGAAATTGTACTTCAGCGCTTTCGTGGTGACCTTACCTTGCTTGATGCAAAACCTGATAGTGAAACTTCGTTTTAATCCGCCAATTGCGCGCCTTAAGCTTTTTTATTTTTATTCCATTAATTTTTTATACAAGGGTGTATTTTTATTTTCCTCAAACCGCTGTCGGAACAATTTGTAAATTTTGTCTATTGTTAACTGACTTGGTTTTCGAGCGCCAGATTCCCACCGATTGACCACCTGTTTCTTCCCGCTAAAACCAAGCGCCTTTGAAAACTCTTCTTGCGAAAAACCAAGCAATAGCCTGGCCTGCCTAATCTCTTGAGGTGATAAATTATTCATTTTGCAGCGTCCGCATTTTTTTTACAAATAATATCTCAACAAGACGATTAAAATTGAAGTGTTTTACGCCGTCAATTTCCCAAGAGTATCCATGCGTTCTATCCGGAAGTTCGGCAACTTCATTTCTAATTTTTTGTGAATAATCCCGATAAAAAGTTTTAAATTCTTCGGTCAGATTTTGAACAGCCCGTTTTGGGGTGTTGTTATTTTTGTTTTGAAAAATTATCTCGCCAGTATTTAATTTAAAAACGTTTCTCATTTTAATCTCCTGTTAGGTTTTAAGTTCACCGGTTCGGTCAACTTATGAGATTAATATAACACACGATTTACATTTGTCAACCATTATTTTAAAAAAATATTACAGCCTTTTCCGAGGCTTTCACGGCAATTATAAAAAATAATCAAAAAAATGTTGACGAATTTTTTGAAAAAATAACCAAAAATCTTAATTCTTCAAAAGTTCTTTTATTGTATTGACTTTGTTCTTAAAATTAATTATCATGCATTTGCATTTAATTTTAAACTTTAACTACACGATAACAGCGTTTATTAGTGAAATGCCAAAAAAACCACCAACTGCAGGAAGTTTTAAAAAAGGCCAATCTGGTAATCCCAAAGGGCGACCAAAGGAATACCCTGAAATCAAAGCGTTGGCGCGCTCAAAAACTGAAAAAGCTATAGCTGCCCTAGAGCGTGCACTAGATGATGATAAAACAGCCGTTCCTGCTGCAATAGCGTTGCTAGATCGCGGCTGGGGAAGACCAGGACAATCGGAACCCGATGAACATAATATAAATGCTCAGATCATTCACCAAATGGTTGTTGATACAGGGATTAAAGGGAGATAATAAATATTGCCTAAAGAACGCGTTGAACCCACGCCTGAAACTGTCGCCAAGCTTAAACCTTGTTCTTTATCGTTTCTCGAGCCGGATTTACAGCGAGCGGGGTACCTGATAGGTGATGCCTTTGCAGCTATAACTTTAGGTATAGGTTTTAAAATAAATGATTTAATTACGGTTGGCAAGGGAGTCATGCCGCCGGAATTCACTGACGCGGTCGCTGAAAAAATTATAGCATATAAAAAATGGACATTGATAATGAAGGACAGGGGGCTTCCTGTAGCGCCGGTTCTTGACGTTTGCTATGAAAATTTGAGTTGTAGCGAGATTGCCCGAAAAAATCGTCGGCATAAAACATGGGCTTTCTCATTCATACGCGAGGCGCTCGATCTTTATAACGAGGTGAACGGATGATAAAATTCCCTAAGCCCCTTGACCAAATGACGGATGAGGAAATTATAATTTTTTTCCGCTTGAACGCAGCCATAGAAGAAAAAATTGAGGTGTCGGAACGCGTTGATGATTCTGTTAATAATTATAAAAAAAATATAGAATATGAAACGCAAGCTATTCTGGAATTAGAGAATTATTTAAGGGAATTAAAAAATTTAATAAATATTATAAACCCAATAGTCCGGGATAATAAAGAACCAAGCCATATTAGTATATGGCTGCGCGAACAAGATGTTTCTTTGGCAGAATTTCTTGAGAAAGCTATGGAAAGAAAAGAGTCTATCCCAACAGAGTTGGTTGAAAAACGTCAGTATATTGAAAAAATTAAGTTGAAGATTAAAAATTTACGGGAAATAAAAAATTAACTCTTGACATAGAACCGTGAACATATAAAAATGTCTATAATAGTTTAAATGTCAGTACAAATAGTAAAATATCATCGGTCGACAGGTTATCAGCCAAGACCATTTCAACAAATACTTCATAATAGCGTAACCAGGTTTTCCGTCGTCTGCTGCCATCGCCGATTCGGCAAAACAGTTATGGCCGTCAACCATTTAATTCACCACGCTGTCCATTGCCGTCTCAAGAATCCAAGATTTGCTTACATATTCCCATTTTACCAACAAGCGCACCGCGTGGCGTGGATGTATTTGAAAGAATATACATCGCGATTGCTTGATATTGACGGTCAGCCGCGGGTTAAAATCCACGAAAGCCACCCTGTTAAAATTGAATTATTAAGCAATAATGCTTTGATTGAGGTTTTGGGGGCAGATAAACCAGCCAACCTTAAGGGTACATATCTTGACGGGGTTGTTTTAGACGAATACGCGGAGATGAGGGAAAATGTTTGGGGCGAAGCGATACGTCCACAGCTAGAAGATAGGCAAGGATGGGCGTTATTTGTTAGCACGCCGCAAGGCAAGAACTCATTTTATAAATTATACGACACAGCGCTTAACGGTCGCGTTGGTCATGATGGCGCCAGAATTAAAGATAAAAACTGGTCGGCCTTCTTATTTAAGGCTAGTGAAACGGGCGTATTGAGTGATGAAAGCTTAAAAAGCTTACGTCATGATATGACCCCGGAACAATATGACCAGGAGCTTGAATGCAATTTTGAAGCATCGGTTGTGGGATCATATTATGGTCAAATCCTGCGCGACCTTGAAAAGCAGGATAGGTTTGTTGCGGCAGATATTTATGAACCGCAACTACCAGTTCATACAGCCTGGGATTTAGGTATAGGTGATAGCACCGCCATTTGGATGTTTCAGGTTTTTGGCAAAGAAGTGCGTATTATTGATTATTATGAAGCAAGCGGCCACGGGCTTGAGCATTATGTTAAAGTTCTTCAGGATCGTGGTTATAAATATGGTAACCATTGGTTGCCACACGATGCGCAGATTAGGGAGTTAGGTACCGGGCGCACAAGGGTTGAGACATTAACCAGATTAGGGATTATCCCTAATCTTATTCCAAGAATGGAAGTAGCCGACGGTATTAATGCGGTTCGGATAACTTTGCCACACTGCTGGTTCAATATTATTAAATGTGAAAAAGGAATTGACGCGCTCAAAATGTATCGTCGCGAAAAAGACGATAAAAAGAATAATTTTAAAGATAAACCATTGCACGACTGGACAAGCCATGCTGCTGATGCTTTCCGCTATCTTGCCTCCGCTTGGCAAGCGCAACGGCCAAAACCAGTTGAAGAGAAACGACCGGAAGGGATTACGCTAAACGACCTTCTGAAGGCCAAAGAAAACCGGCCTGATAATTACAGGATCAATTAGGAAAATATGGAAGATTTAAACCAGCCTGATAATGAAAATTCAGGCCCGGCGAAGCGTTGGCTAGACGAAATTCACAAAGCGGAAAGTCGTCTAAGGAAATATTTTGATCGCTGCAAGGAAATCACGAAGCGTTACCGAGATGAGCGTGAGCAATTCACCGGTAATTACCGCAATCGTTCCAACCAACATTTCAATATTTTGTGGTCAAACACCCAAACTATTTTGCCGATGTTGTATTCGCGTATGCCGAAACCGGTTATTGAGCGCCGTTTTAAGGACAATGACCGGGTTAGTCGCGTTGCCTCAGAAATGTGGGAAAAAGCCACAACCACCATGATTGATTTGAACGGCTTCAATGAGGTGATGAAGAATTCCACATTGGAATACGCCTTATATGCCCAAGGCTGCAGCTGGGTGCGTTACAAGCCGACCGTGCAGGATGTTGAGATTGCAATTATGCCAGGCCAACCTCCGATGGTTGAGCGGCAAATTGCTTATGAAGAGGCTATTGCTGATTTTGTTCGCTACGAAGATTTCTTATATTCGGATAGCCGCACCTGGGAAGAGGTTGATTGGGTGGCGCGCCGTGTGTTTATGAGCCGCAAAGAAGGACTAGAACGATTTGGCGACGTATTTAAGAAAGTACAGCTAGATCAAAAGCAGTCAACCGCCGATACCAGGTTAAACAATGACAGCGCTTATAATAAAGCAATAGTTTATGAGATATGGTGCAAACCAGAGAACAAAGTGTTTTGGGTGGCTAAATCCTACGGCCAGGAATTATTAGATGAAATGGAGCCGCCAATTAAGTTTGATGGGTTCTTCCCATGCCCGAAGCCCGCTTTTGGCACTTTCGCCACAAACAAGATTGAGCCGGTGCCTGATTTTATACAATATCAAGACCAGGCCTATGAATTGGATCAAACAACCAACCGAATCGGCAACTTAATTAAAGCGATTAAGGCTGTTGGCCTTTATGATGGGGCATTTTCCGCCTTTAGTGAATTGCTGCGCGAAGGTGTTGATAACCAATTATTTCCGGTCACTAATGATTGGGATGAATTTGTTAAGGGTGGAGGAACTCGCGGCATGCAAAACACCATAGCGATGTTGCCGATTGACAGTTCGGTACAAGCCTTGACCACACTATATCAATCGCGCGAGCAAACAAAGCAAACAATTTACGAGATAACAGGCATCAGTGATATTATTCGCGGCGCGAGCAATCCGGATGAAACGGCCACCGCCCAAGAAATTAAAGGGCGATTCGGCACGATGCGTTTACAGGATAAGCAAGCCGAAATTCAACGTTTTGCGCGGGATAACATTCGTTTGATAGCAGAAATCATTGCCGAACGCTTTAATCCTGACACCCTCATGAAAATGTCGGGAATGACGCTGCCAACCCGGCAAGAAGTTGAAATGAAGTTCCAGCAGGAAATGCAGCAATTTCAACAAATAATGATGCAGTATCAGCAAGTGGCTATGCAGGCGCAGCAAATGGGTCAGCAACCACCGCCACCGCCTGAGCAACCAACGCCGCCCGAGGTGGTCACTATCGACGATGTTATGGAGTTGTTACAAGACGACCCAATTCGCAACTTCAAAATAGATATTGAGACCGACAGCACGATTGCCACCGATTACGAAGCTGAGAAGCAATCGCGGGTTGAGTTTATTAGTAATGTTGCGCCTTTCTTGCAGCAAATGATCCCAGCCGTACAGGCGATGCCGCAATTGGCCGAGCCGTTGGGTGAAATGCTGATGTTTGTTGTGCGTGGCTTTAAAGCAGGGCGTCAATTAGAGTCCAGTTTTGAAGAAAGTTTAAAGAAACTGCAGGAAGAGCGGGCGCAGCCGCCTTCACCACCGCCGCCCGATCCCATGATTGAGCTTAAAAAGCAGCAGGTTGAGGGCGATCTACAGTTAAAAAAAGAGAAAATACAAGGTGACCTTGCTTTGCAGCAAGAGAAGTTGAAATCAGATATTTTATTTAATCAAAAAAGAAACCTTATCGCTGAAGCTTTATCGGGATATCAACAGTGAGTTATAGAGATAATTTTAAACAAATTAAATGGTCAAACGACCATATTTACAAAGGTCGTTATTATTTTTGTCCCAGATATATTAACAAATCACTAGTCGTTATCAGGGACATCGAGCCATATAAAAATATGGTTGACGGCAAGTTGATTAAAAGCCGTCGTGAACATAGGGATTTTTTGAAGGCTTATGATTTAATCGAACTCGGGAATGATAAATTCCCAGAACGGAAGCCTGAGCCATTGCCAGACGTCCGCGTCACCATGTCAGAGGTATACGAAAAACTGCGCAACAGATAGGAATAATAAATGATTGAGAAGGAAACGTTGGAGCCCGAAGCTCCCAGCGAACCGCTTTCTATTGAAGAAAGCATAACTAAAGCTTATGAATCTGTGGTTGAGAAAGAGACAGCCCCAAAATCAGAAACTGATAAGCCGATTGAAGAGCCTGAAGAAAAGCCTGAGGCTGGAAAAGAAACGCTAGAAGCGGCGCCTGCCGAAGATGGGAAGGCCGCAACAGAAAATCCAGCTGACCCGGTAAAAGCCGAATATGCCCAGATTGAATCAGCACTAGCCCCAATGACCTCTATGCTGCAGCAAAACGGCGTTTCAAAAGCGGAATATGTCAAAAACCTAGTAGCTGCCGACCAATTGTTGCAGCGTGATCCGATGCGGGGGTTGACTGAAATTGCTGCCTTATATGGCATTAACCTGGCGTCTTTATTGCAGCCGCAGCAGACACCGGCCAAACAAGAACCGCAAAAGAAATTAGACGAGAATTACCTTGACCCGGCTATTCAACCATTGGCATCTAAGATTGAGAAGCTTGAGCGGGCGCAGCAAGAGGAAGCATTGCGTCGCCGGCAAATTGAGCAAGAAAAGCTAGTTGCCGAAGTAAACGATTTTGCTAGTAAACAAAAATATTGGTCAAAAATCGAACAACAAATTATTCCGTTGGTTTCCGCGTTAAAAAAATCAAATCCACGCGTTTCCAACCAAGAAATTCTGAAAGAAGCATACGAAATTGCTTGTTTTAGGAATCCTGAGGTTAAAGCACAATTGCAGCAAGAAGAGCGGGCAAAGCAGGTTCAGCAAACGAACGCTAAATCTCAGGCTGCAAAAAGGGCAGGGGCTAGTGTGACTGGAAGCCCATCAGGAAAAGTTCAGTCATCCCTAGATGGGCGCTCCATCGAAGAAATCATGTCAAAACTTTATGACGAGTCCGTAACTGGTCGCGTCCAATAATTAGGAGTTAAAAATGGCTAGTCCAAATATTTCGGAAATAGTCACAACGACCATCCAAAATCGAAGTGGGGTTGTGGCTGATAACATGAGTAAAAATAATGCCCTTTTGTACCAATTAAAGAAAAAAGGGCGTATTAAGAAGTTCTCAGGCGGGGACGTCATCTTACAAGAGTTGATGTACGCTGAGAATACAAACACCCAATGGTATAGTGGTTATGACGTTTTAAGCACGGTCGCGCAAGACGTGTTAACATCCGCGCAATTCAACATTAAACAGGCCTCGACCGCCGTTGTAATGTCCGGATTGGAACGGTTGCAGAACGCCAGTAAAGAGCGGATTATTGATTTAGCAGCCGCCCGCGTTCAAAACGCTGAGATGTCTATTCAAAACTTAATCGCTTTGGGGTTATACAGTGATGGTACGGCCAATGGCGGTAAACAAATTGATGGCTTAGCAGTTGCGGTTCCGGACGACCCGACTACCGGGACTTACGGCGGTATCAACCGGGCAACCTGGTCTTTTTGGCAAAGCAAAAAATACAGCGGCCTCACTGACGGCGGCGCGGCTGTATCGGCAACGAACATTCAACAATATTTGACCAGATTAATTTCTCTTATTTCCCTAGGAACTCCGGAAGGAAAACCAGATTTGGCGATTGGTGACAATAATTATTATAACTTCTTACTTGAATCCATGGTTCCAATACAACGTGTTACGAACGCAAGTATGGCAAACGCGGGCTTTGAAAATATAGAATTCCAAGGAATCCCAGTTGTTAGGGACGGTAATATTGGTGGCGGAGCCGGTACAAACCATATGTGGTTGCTAAACACCAACTACATTCACTATCGCCCTCACAGCGCGCGGGAATTCGTGCCGGAAGATCAAATCAATTCCATCAACCAGGACGCAACCGTTCAATTCATCTTGTGGGCTGGGAACCTGACAATGTCAGGATCACGCTACCAAGGTGTTCTAATCGCTTAATCGAAGGAGATTTTTATTATGGCGAATTATACCCAAGTTGAACCACGTTTGGCGATGCAAGACATTCAAACGACAGATACGGTTCAAAATCACAAGCTTGGCACAATTATAAAGGCCGAGCATACCCCTGCTAGTGGGACATCTTATGGTATGGGCGAGTTTATTTATTTAAAAGGCGTTGCGAACACGGCTGTAGGATCGATGGTTGATTACGACCCATATTTAGGCACAACAACTTTATCACCAGCTACCGGCGGTATTGGTCCTGTTGCCGTAGCGATGTCTGCCAATGTAGCTAACCAGTATGGTTGGTACTGTATTTTTGGTGTAGTCCCAGTAAAGGCTCCGAACGCTATGACCCCAGGTGCTAATGTTTACTCATTAGCGGCAACCCCTGGATCGGTTGATGACGCGCAGGTTGATGGTGAACAAATCTTGAATGCCAAGGTTACCACCACCACAGGCACCCCATCAACAGGTTTAGCTTTAATCAACATTAATCGTCCGTTACATCAAGGGCAAATAGTTTAGGGAGTTTTAAAATATGGCCGATCTTTCGGGTCAGGTAAAAACAAAACTGATTGTTAAATTTTATGAGCGGGCAGTTCCTCAATCTTATTTATCGATTCAAAATGGCAAGCCTGATTTTAAAACTGTTGTTTATTGTCAAATAATAACACCCGGCGCGTTAACAATTGTTGACAGGCCAATGTATCCTAATGAAGACGAATTAAAATATCCCGATGCCTGGGCTGCATTTAAAAACGGAAAACGTCAGGAAATGGACGGAACACCGCTTGATAAATGGGCTGGATCGCGGCTTGACATTTCTGATATCAAACAATTGGAAGCCGTAGGTTATTACACGGTCGAGAGCGTTGCCGGAATGCCGGATTTTGACATTGGAAAAGTTCGCGGCGGCCATGATTTGAAACGCCGGGCACAAATGTTTTTGGAAGCCGCAAAAGGCTCCGGTCAAACAGATCGATTAATGGCCGAAATTCAGCAGGCAAAAGAAGACAGCAAAGCAAAGGATGACGTTATTAAATCAATGTCTGAACGATTAGCTGTTTTAGAGGCTGCAAAAGAAAAATCATCAAAACCGCATCGCGCGGCTTAAGGAGTTAATTATTATGGCAACAACAAAAGCAGGCTTTGCTAGCGGCCTGGTATTCACGCCGCCATTGGTGGCGCAGTGGATGCCGCGCCCGGTTGTAGTTGATATAACACCAGCATCTGTTTCCGGATCTGGCGTTGCAGAAGAAACCTACACAGTATCCGGCGCAACAACGAAAGATGCGGTATTTGTTTCACCGTCAGACATTACGGCCGGTGTTGGTGCCGCTTATGCCAGGGTTACCGCGGCTGATACGGTAGCTATTGGCTGGGTAAATGCAACGGCCGGGGCATTAACCCCAGCAGCCGGGGCGTACAAATTCATCCTGATCAAGGCTCAAGAGTAGTGTCTTTATTGACCATCGTCCAAAACGTCATGTTGGAAATTGGCTCGCCAAAACCGGCAACCGCTTTTACATCAGAAGACACAAGCGTGCGTCAGATCATTGCCCTTGCTAATCGTGAGGGCAATGAACTTTATAGTTATAACGATTGGGCTGTCTTACAAAAAAGATCAACAATTACCTTGGTTGCCGGACAGTCTGTTTACAATTTGCCTGCTGACTTTGGTCGCATCATCAACCGCACCTTATGGGATACATCAAATAGATGGCAAGGGTGGGGACCAATGTCACCGCAGGAGTGGGAATTTATAAAATCAGGAATTACAAACGTCACTATACGCGTTCGGTGGAGAATTTGGGGCGTCGGTGGAAATACGTTAACAATTGACCCTGTGCCGGGGGTTGGCGACGCTGGGCGAGTTTTAGCTTATGAGTACATAAGTAAAAATTGGTGCCAATCATCCGGTGGAACTGGGCAAAGTGCCTGGGCAGCAGATACAGACACAGGTATATTGTCAGAAGATTTAATGACAATGGGTATTAAATGGCGGTTTCTGGCAGCCAAACAAATGGCTTATGCCGACGATGTGGAAGCCTACAAAACCGAGCGCAAGAACGCAGCAGCGCAAGAGAAGGGCGCTTCCACTTTATTTACCAATTCACAGGGTCTGTATGCAGGTGTCCCCTATCCTAACCATTCTGATGGGAATTTTGGCTAAAAATGGCACTAACGCAAAGACAATCATCGCGCGGAGGGGTAAATAAATCATATCCTATGCCAGTCGGCAGCACGGGTTGGAACCGTTTTGACCCACTAAGCCGAATGCCGGAGAGCGATGCTATCGTTATGGATAATTTTTATCCTAACCAAGGATCAACAGATTTACGTAATGGCTATGAGGTTTGGGCTACGGGCATGGGTGGGGCTGTAGAAAGCCTTTACGAATGGTCTGGTGCGACTTCAAGAAAGTTGATTGCAGCCGCTGGCGGGAAAATATGGGATGCCACCCTAAAGGCAGCAGCGACGCAGCTGAAAATGGGCTTTACAAATAACAGATGGCAAGGGGTTAACTTTAAAGGTCGGTTGTTTTTGGTTAATGGGGCGGATGCCCCGCAGGATTTTGACGGCACAACGGTTAATTCCACCACCTGGACTGGCCCTATGTCAATTAATTCTCTGGTCAATGTTAATAGCTATCGAAACCGATTGTATTTTGTGCAACGTGACACCGCTAAAATATGGTATGGTGGTACGGAAGCAATTACCGGCGCTTTAACGGAATTTGACTTATCGGCAGCTGGCCGTATCGGCGGGTCATTAATGTTGATGGCAACATGGACGCAAGGAACGGAAACTGGTGCCAATGAATTTGCTGTATTTGTCATGGATACCGGCGAATGTTTAATTTATAGTGGAACATATCCGGCATCGGCGGATTGGTCATTGATCGGTCGTTTTAAACTTGGTACCCCGATGGGAAGGCGCTCTGCTTTTAATACGGGGTCACAATTATTATTAATTACCAACACCGGCGTTGAAGATTTCTCAACTTTGATCCAGGTTGGCATTGAAAACGCCGGTACGGCCGTATCAAGAAAAATAACCAACGCTTTTACAGAAGTTGTTAAGATTTATGGCAATTTGTTTGGATGGCAAGGCATATATTATCCGAAGGGAACGCGCATATTAATTAATGTGCCAGTTTCGACAAACACAACACAATATCAATACGTTATGAACACTGCAAATAGGGCTTGGTGTAGATTTAAAAACCAGAATGCAAATTGCTGGTCTTTATTAAGTGATGATATATATTTTGGCGGCAATAACGGAAATGTTTATCATGCAGATTTTGGGCAATCTGACGCGGGTGCCAATATTGAAGGTTATTTAAAAACCGCATTTTCTTATCTTGGTTCAAATCCATCAACCAAAAAGAAACTAAATATGCTGCGCCCCGTCATTTTGGCCGATGCTGTGGTCAGTCCTGCTTTTGGAATTAGCCGAGACTTCTCACCGGACGACAGTGTTAACGGCACGCCAACGGTAGGTGTATCAGGTGGTACGTTTTGGGATGAAGGATTTTGGGATTTATCCGATTGGGCAGGTGGTTTTGTAGTCAACGACGAATGGACATCGATAGATGGGCTTTGTTATTGCATGGCGGTCAAATGTCAGGTAGCCACGAATGCGGTTGCCATATCCATCCAGACTTTTGATATTTTATACTTAGAAGGCGGTTTTATCTGATGCGATTGATCCTCAATGAAAGCAAGTTGATCGCGCAATGGGTTGGTCGGCATTTAGGTTATGGGTTTGATGATTGTGCAGCCATTGGGGTGGCGACCGATACAAAATTATTAGCTGGGGCAGTTTATAGTAATTACAGGGTTTTCGACGTTGAATTTAATATTTATGCAGAAAACCCTAAGTGGTGCACCCGTAATATTGTTAGAGAATTATTGCGCTATCCGTTTATTACCTGCGGTGTGCAGCGGATGAACATCACCTTGGTTAAGGGAGATGAGCGCACCAGAAGATTAGCCAACTGGATCGGCTTTGAAGAAGATGGTTATCGGGTGCGCGGTTATGACGGCGTGCGGGATGCCATATTAATGGGAATTTTGAAAGAAGACGTTTTAAAAAGGTGGTTTAGCCATGGGAAAGAAACCGAAAGCGCCAAAAGCTCCTGATCCATACGCGACAGCGGCGGCGCAAACAAAATCGAATTTGGAAACTGCGAGAACTGAAGCGCAGTTGAACAGAACAAATCAAGTTGGTCCCTATGGGTCTAGCACTTGGTCAAATGTTGGTGATCACTGGACAAATACGATTAACCTTGATCCAAGGCTTCAAAGCGCGCTTAACAGTCAAATGGATTTGCAGGGCAAATTATATAATATGGCTAACTCATATAGTGGTCGAGTGGCGGATGCGCTTAATCAACCTTTTAACCTCGATGGACTGCCTCAGCTGACAACGGATTTTTCTGGTGATCGCCAGCGGGTTGAACAAGATTTGTATAATCGCGGCGCCAAGTATATGGATAAACAATGGGCAAATGATTTAACAGCGCTTGAGCAAAATCTCGCTGATCGCGGCATCGGACGAGGTAATCCTCTTTATAATCGCGAACTTGAGAATTACCGAAAAAGCAGGGCGGATGCTTATGGAGATTTACAAAGCCGTGCCATTCAAGCCGGCGGCAGTGAACAATCCCGGCTTTATGGCATAACAGCAGATGCTAGGGGGCGCGGCATTCAAGAACGCTTGATGCAACGCAATCAGCCTTTACAAGAACTGGCTGCTTTATTAGGCAGTGGTGGCACACCGGAAATACCGCAATTCTCACAAGCTCCTGGCACGAATGTGCAGGGTGTTGATTTGGGTGGGTTAATCAACCAGCAATATCAAAGCAAAATGCAAAATTATCAAAACAAGATGAATTCACGCGGGCAAATGATGGGCGGATTATTCGGCTTAGGCAGCAGCTTATTAACCGGGGGGTTATTCTAACATGGCGAGTTATCAAGGCGGCATTGGCGGCATGGTGCGTAGCAATGTCAATGATTTTTATGCCAATAAACGCAAGATTGCGGATGAACTGGCTGGCCGGGCAGCGGCGTATGAGCCGATTTATGACCCGTGGGTAGGCTTGGCTAAACTGGCAACTGCCGGTATTGCTGGGTGGAACCGTGACCGCTTAATGCGGCGGCAGCAGGAAGACGAAAAGAGTGCTGCCCAGACAATCGCCAATGCCTTGCAGGGTGACAAGATTGATTATAATGTATTGGCCGGCAATCAATTTACTGCGCCAATCGCGGCCGAACTACAATTAAATGAGCGGCAACAACAATTGGATCGCAACCAACGCCGTGCCGATGGTTTATTTGGTCAAGGATTACAGCAAGGGTCAAACGGGGTTGAATTTATACCTGGTTATTTGGAAGCGCAGCAACAATTGGCTGGCTTGCGCCGCAACGAGCGCGAAAGCTGGACGCCAATTCGTGACAAGCAGGGAAATATTATTGGCCAGCAAAATAATAACGGCAAAATGGATATGTTCTCGTCAAAAAACGAAGACACAGGACCATTTAAAGGGACTGCCATGGACGCGCAGGCGATGAATATCCTTATAAATGGCGATCCAAACAGCCCGGAATATGCTGCAGCTTATAATTATGTGTCAACGCCAAAACAAACCATTCAAGACGGTCAATTAGTGACCATACGGCCAGATATGGGTGCTTATCGAAAACCGGTACAAGCTGGCATAATAAATCCAGAAATCAAAGCACCAGAAGGTAAGGACGTTCCGCAACAAATAAATCCCAATCAACAGGGCAATGTATCGGTTGAGAAGGTTGAAGGATTAATCCCAACATTTACACAGGAAACTAAACAGGCGGCTGATTATACTAATCGGTTAGAGCAAGCCAACATGATTTTGTCAGATTTGGAAAAACAAGGCGTAACCAGTATGTCACTAGGGGGGCAGCTCGCTTCCCAAATAGGTGATGGCCTTGGATTTAACCTACGTAATCCTAAGTTCCAAATGCAAGATCAGGCGATGAGGTCTTTTGTCAACGCCACCTTGCGGCGTGAATCCGGCGCCACAATTACCACTCAAGAATTTGAAAATGCTAAATTACAGTATTTCCCGCAACCGGGCGACAGCCCTGAAGTTATTAAGCAAAAGGCGATGAATAGGTTGTTGGTTATCGAGGGAATGAAACAACAGGCTGGAAAAGCTTATCAGCCAATGGGTAATCAAGCGCAGCCCAATCAACAAACTACAACGCCTGCAAATAACCAAAATCAAAAAACAAGGATGCGATACGACGCCACAACCGATAGTTTCGTGCCGGTGAAATAATGGCCAATATAAAAGAATATGAACTTCCTGATGGTACGGTTCTGGAATTTCCGGGCGATATGCCTGATGATCTTATCCAGCAGCGTGTTAGAAAGTTGATCGCCCAACAACAACCGCAGCAACCAATTCAAAGTGAAATTCCGATAAACACCCCTTCTATTTTGGGTCAAGATCGATCGCCTGATGGATCGATTAGAAGCGTTGTGCCTTTGGATGGTCTTGGTACAAATATGCCATTAACTCCTATAAATCCTCAAGGCAATCCGGATAAGAATTTATTAAAACAAATTCAATTTAACGGACAAGGTTCGGAACCGCTAAAATCTAATGTTGTTACCGGGAATTGGTGGGATAAATTAGATGGAGGTGAAATAAAATCTGACGTTGTTTATGGCGGGGAAAGTGGAATAAAATCAAATGTTGAATATCCTTTTTATGAGCCAAGCCTATTAGAAAGAATGGCGTCATCGGCTGCCGATGGATTGTCAGGAACTTTGAGTTTGCCACAACAAATAGCATTGTTGTTGGAAAATACATCGCCTATTGTTGACTTAGCTGAAATTGATCCTAAAGCAAAAGAAGCATTGGAAAACGGGTTTAAACTATCCAATAATCTGCCGGATAGAAAGTATTTTCGCGAAGATTTGTTGGGTTTTGTGCCAAACGCACCTTTTAAAAGCACCGAAGGAAAGTTGTTAGGGGGCGCTGTCAGTGGAGCTACAAGCATGCTTGGCCTTGGCGGAGTCCCTGGTGCAATTATTGGCGCATCAAGCGGTGCATTCGGACAGGGTGCTGCAGAACTAGGATTGCCAGCTGAATATCAAATAGCGGCCGGGTTATTAGGTGGGTTCGCGCCAATGGGCGTTCAAAAAGCCGCAGGAGCTATTTTTGCGCCAAAAGCAAATCAATATCTATCTCAGTCAGTCAAAGGAATAGATGATCAAGCTTTTTCGAAGGCAGAAACACTATTTAACGAGGCTCAATCCGCCAAAAACCCGTTAACCGTGGTTGAAGCTTTATCTGAAGCGAGTGGTGGAAACCCGGCACTGCAAAATTTACAAAGGGTCATTGAGCAGAACCCTGGCGGCGCACCTATTATGCAGCAGTATCTTGGTGGTCGAAACCAAGCAAATAAGGCGATGGCAGATGAGTTCTTTAATAAATTAGGTCCTCAACTTGATGATCCAACAACAATAGCACCAACAATGCGGGATTCTGCGGAACGTTCAATAAAATCAGAAATGGACAAGGCAGGGGAAGCTTCTGGACCTTTTTATAACCAAGCACATAAAGAGATTATTCCTGAGCATGATTTTAACAATCTTTTATCTTCTAATGAGATATTAAAAGATACATATAACAAAATCATGTCTAATCCTGCGTTCAGACAAGAGATGAAGGGCTTTCCAAACAACAGCGTTAAGACGCTGGATGTTATGAAACAGTATATTGACGATATTATTTATAATAGCACTAAACCAACTAGCTCTATTGGAAAACATGAATTAAATAGTATACGCAAGGCGCGGTCGGAACTCATTGATTTAGCAGATACTTTTTCGCCAAACTATAGAAGTGCCAGGGTTATTCATAGCCAGATGCTGGCTGAGAATGTTGATCCATTATTAACACGACCGATTAATAAAATAGCGCAAACTGAAAATATTGCTGATCAAAAAAAAATATTAATGGATCCCAAAGCCGAGACTCTAACGCCTTACTTGGTTCGTGATACAACAAAAAGATTGAACGCAGAGAACCCTGAAGTCGCGGCGCAGTTTACCCGTCAAGCTTTATCCACTATGTTTGATGATATTAACAAAGCGGTTGGTGCCGTGAAGGGGGAAACCAATAAATATGGTGGCGCCAACTTTGCCAACGCAATAACTGGTAATAGTAGGCAAGCACAAAATATTCGTGAACTCATAAGAAATCTTCCGGGAGGCAACTCAAATCTTGAAGGCTTTAACAAGATGATTGATATTTTTAATGCCCAGGGAAAACGCCTTCCAGCCGGTGCACAAACTGAGTTCAATAGACAAATAAATAACCAATTGGTTGATAGTGGAATTATAAGCTCCGCGCTAAACTACTCAACCGTCAATTATGGATCGGTTATAAGAAATTGGTGGAATAAAAGAGCGTTAGGTAAAAATAGTGAAGAATTAGCCAGACTTATAACTAGTCCTAACGGATTAAAAATGCTTCAAAGCCTTAAAAACGTTGACAAAAATAGTCCAAAGGCTTTAGCAACCATTATTTATTCTTTAATATCCAACAACCAATTAGGAAAAGAATAGTATAAATATTTATTTGGATAATATTGTTTCTATTTTTCTACTAACCCCATATTCCGTCCACCATTTATCTGCCGATAAATAAATCATGCCGCCGATAAAAAGCAGAATAAGGAAACCTATAACTTTTCCTTCAATATCCATGTAACTTCCCCCGATTTTTTAGGCCTGTTACAAAGGCTTTATCATTAAATAATTCAAATGTCAAATAGAGGTTTTTAATATGCCATTTAACGGTAATGGTACATTCAATCGTGTGTATGATTGGGAAATAGACAAAATTAATGGTGTCAAGATCCGGGCCGACCGTGTGGACACGGAAATGGACGGAATGGCCATTGGCCTGTCGACATGTGTCACGCGTGATGGACAGTCTCCAGCCACTGCTAATTTACCTATGGGGGGATTTAATCATACCGGAGTTTCGGATGGAACTGCGCGAAATCATTACACAAGCGTAGGTCAAGTTCAGGATGGAGATAATACGTGGGGAGGCACATCAACCGGTGCTGGAAATTTATATGAAGTTGGCTTAATCCCAACCACAACGGCCTATGCATCCAATATGACTATTAGGTTTCTGGCTGACAAGGATAATACGGCTGCCGCAACCATCACGGTTGACGGTCTTGCTGCCAAAGACATTCGCAAGGGTTTCAATCAATCACCTTTATCAGCAGGCGACATAAGAACAGGCCAGTTGGTTGAGGTCACTTACGACGGCACATACTTCATTCTCAAGCAATTAGCTGGTGGCGGAAGTTCCGGGCTGATCGATTACATATTATTTTAACGAAAGGAATTTAAGTTATGGCGACAACAGTTAATTATGCAAGTACCCCGCGTTGTGGAGAGGGGCAAGTATCAACAGCTAACACCAACCGCGACGGATCAGGAACCTTGGGCAACGTCTTTGCTGCCGGTGCTTCCGGCAGCCGTATCGATACGGTAAGAATTGTTGCCACCGGCACCACGACCGCCGGGGTTGTCCGTTTATTTATTTATGACGGCACCAATAATAGATTGTTATCTGAGCATTTAGTAGGTGCTATCACCCCATCAACCACCGTTGAGGTTTACAGCACGGAAATTACTTATGAAAACGGTCTTATTCTTCCAGCCAATTATATTCTTAAGGCTTCGACTAATAACGCCGAAACATTTAATTTGCATGCGATTGGTGGAGATTACTAATCATGGCCGCTCCTAAAGGGACATACGGCCAGCCGATGCAAAAGGCGCAACGCCTGATGCAAGAGTTGACTAAAAAAGATAGTGGTATTAACCAATTATCGTCTGTTTCCCAATCGCCAAATTTACCCAACGGTCTAGGGCCAATGCCGGTCAATGTTAGTGGTGGCCGCTTGTTGCGCATTAGTGTTTTTAGGGCTGATGGAACTTGGACTCGCCGCAGCGATGTTGCAATGATCAAGGTTACAGTTGTTGCACCAGGAGGCGGGAGTGGTGGGGCAAAAAATATAGCCTCTTCTGGGGCATCATCGCAAGGGGGCGGAGGCGGTGGGGCGGCCATTAAAATTCTACGCGGTAGTGAAATCCCAGCCCAGGTAATTGTTTCACTTGGAACGCCGGGGACGGCCGGGGCTGCCACACCAACCGCTGGTGGCGATGCAACTTCAGCATCATTTGGTAGTCTTTGTGTTGCATCGGGCGGCAAGGGCGGCGCTTATACAAATGGCCAAACAACCGTCAACGGCAGTGCTACGGGTGCGCCGGGAGTTGGAACGGTTGGCGATATATTGTTATACGGAACGCCAGGCCATCATGGCGGCACAAATTATGGTGGATTCGGCACTGGCGGGAGTGGTGGGAGAGGGGCCAGTGAATATGGCGGTGGCGGTGGCAACGGGCCGCTGGCTGATAACTCGGCCGGTGCGGCACAAGCTGGCAATCCCGGACAAGCCAATACAGGGGGGGGCGCAAGTGGTGCGGCATGCCGGTATAACGTGACCGGTGATAGCGCTGCTGGGGCGCAGGGCGGAACTGCGATAGTGGTTATTGAAGAATACGGGAAATAAAAAAGTGGCCAGTCGCCAAACTTAAGCCACTTTTTATTAACTTTAGATAGAGGCATTATACAATTTTTTTTATTAAAAAAGTGTGAACTTTTTCACACTTCATCAAAAAAAATTTATATGCCCTGGAGGGATTAAAAATGAGAAACCTAGCATTAGTTACGGGCAATAATGTGTCAATGACAAAAGACGAGCGTGAAAGACTTACAAAGCTTGAGATAGACGCCCAATATCTTCAAAGGGAAGTTGTTGGAATTAAAAAAGATACAGCCGAGATAAAAGAACTTTTACAGCAAGGCAAGGGCGCAATCTGGGCTTTTGTCAAGGTTGGTATGGCGATGAGTGCAATTATAGGTTTTGCGGTTGTCTTATATGAGAAGTTGCCTAACTGGCTAAAATAACAGGAGTTTATTATATGACTAATATAAAACAACCATCACTTGGCATAAGAAACAACAACCCTGGAAATATTAAGCGGTCAAACGACCCTTGGCAGGGGCTTGCTTATGTTCAGGATGATCCAAAGTTCTTTAAATTTAAAACGATGGCTTATGGTATAAGGGCTCTAGCACGCGTTTTAATTACGTATCAAGATAAATATAATATCCGAACTATTAAAGAGGTGGCGCAACGTTATGCGCCAACCACGGAAAACGACACGGTAAATTATTGTATGGTTGTTTCCGAAGTTGCAAAAACTCATGAAAATAAAATTTTGGATTTTCATTCTTACAAAGATTTAGAGCCGATTATTCGCGGCATTATCTTTATTGAGAATGGGGGGGCAAATAAAAAATACATCACGCAAGACGATATTGACGAAGGGCTGCGCATGGCTGGGGTTCCAAGAGTAAAGCCACTGGTGAAGTCTAGGACAATGCAAGCCGCTACAGTTGCAGCTACAGGCGGGGCAATGCAGGTTGTTGCCGAGATGGCAAATACGTTAAGTCCTGCCGTATCGTTGTTTGAACGCGTAGCTGGGTATTTCCCATATCTAGGTGCAGTGTTATTATTGGCGGGCATTGGATATATTATTTATTCAAAAATAAAAGAACGAAAGAGATACTAATGGCGATTATTTGGGGAATAATTAGTTCTATATCCTCAAGGGCTTGGAAATACATTGCCGGGTTCTTTGCGGCAATAGGCATTGTTATTTGGGCTTATTTTTCTGGGCGTAAATCACGGCAACGGCAATTGGAAAAAGATAATGCCAATGCCACCAACCGCAT
>JAEUKQ010000023.1 GCA_016794225.1 Alphaproteobacteria bacterium
AAAGTACAGAACTGCTTCAATATAAAAAACCGCCTGGTTATAACCAGGCGGTTTTACAATCATACTTCTTATACAAGCGGCTAATTTAGAAATCCATATCACCGCCCATACCACCCATACCGCCAGGAGCAGGCATGGCTGGAGCCTTCTTTTCTGGACGTTCAGCAATCATTGCTTCGGTTGTGATTAACAATCCAGCAACTGAAGCTGCATCCTGTAAAGCAGTTCTTACCACCTTGGTTGGGTCAATGATACCGGCTTTAAACATATCGGTGTATGTACCCGTTTGGGCATCATAACCCCAGTTGGTGTTCTTGCTTTCAAGAAGCTTACCAACAACAACAGCACCGTCTGTTCCAGCATTTTCAGCAATTAACCGTGCAGGTGCGGAAATTGCCCTGCGAATAATATCAACACCAACACGCTGATCATCATTCTCAACCTTAACCTTCTCGAGGACTTTTACCGAATATAGTAAAGCAACACCACCACCGGCAACAATCCCTTCTTCGACAGCAGCGCGGGTAGCATGCATAGCATCATCAACCCGATCTTTCTTCTCTTTAACTTCAACTTCTGTTGCGCCGCCAACACGAATAACAGCAACACCACCAGCTAGTTTTGCCAAGCGTTCAGCCAATTTTTCCTTATCATAGTCAGAAGTTGTTTCTTCCATCTGTGCTCTGATTTGGTTGCAACGACCTTCGATTTCTTTTTTCTTGCCTGCACCATCAACAATTGTAGTATTTTCCTTGTCGACAATGATTTTTTTTGCTTTACCCAACATATCTAAGGTAACGCCTTCAAGCTTAATACCCAAATCTTCAGATATTACCTGACCACCTGTTAAGATAGCGATATCTTCAAGCATCGCTTTACGGCGATCCCCAAAACCTGGTGCCTTTACAGCAGCGACCTTCAACCCGCCACGAAGTTTATTAACAACCAGGGTTGCAAGAGCTTCACCTTCAACATCTTCAGCAATAATCAATAGCGGTTTGCCTGACTGAACTATTGCTTCAAGAACTGGTAACATTGGTTGTAGACCGGTCAGTTTCTTTTCATGCAACAATACGAAAGGCGAATCTAACTCAACTTGCATTTTTTCTGGATTAGTAACGAAATATGGTGACAAGTAGCCACGATCAAACTGCATACCTTCAACAACTTCTAATTCCGTTTCCATACCTTTGGCTTCTTCAACGGTAATAACGCCTTCATTGCCAACTTTTTGCATTGCTTGAGCAATCATTTGACCAATTGCCTTTTCACCATTTGCAGAAATTGTCCCAATTTGTGCAATTTCTTCTGAAGTTGATACTTTTTTAGAGCGTTTTTTAACATCATCAACTACAGATTCAACCGCCAAATCAATACCGCGCTTTAAATCCATTGGGTTCATACCAGCAGCAACTGCCTTGCAACCTTCACGAACAATAGCCTGAGCCAAAACAGTTGCTGTTGTTGTTCCATCACCAGCTTTATCATTGGTTTTGGAGGCAACTTCGCGTACCATTTGAGCGCCCATATTTTCAAACTTATCGACCAATTCAATTTCTTTGGCAACAGTCACACCGTCTTTTGTTATACGGGGAGCACCAAACGACTTGTCGATCACAACGTTACGGCCTTTTGGGCCAAGAGTTACTTTGACCGCATTAGCCAAAATATCAACGCCACGCAACATCTTTTCGCGGGCTTCAGAACCAAATCTTACATCTTTAGCTGGCATAATTACTAAAACTCCTTATTAATTTCAATGATAATTACTTCTTTTTGCTGGCTACTTTTGGGGCACCTTCAACAATACCCATAATGTCGGATTCCTTCATAATCAGTAAATCTTCGCCATTCATTTTAACTTCGGTACCCGACCATTTGCCAAATAGAACAACATCGCCAACCTTAACAGCTAACGGATGCAATTTACCGTCTTCGGTACGCGAACCTTCACCAACAGCAAGGACTTCAGCCTGCATTGGTTTTTCTTTTGCTGTATCTGGGATAATAATTCCACCTGGTGTTTTTTCATCTTGTTCAACACGACGAACCAAAACCCTGTCATGAAGCGGTCTAAATTTCATTCACTTTCTCCTGAAAATAATAACTGATCTATTAAATTGTAAAGACGTTGCTTGCTGAATTTAGCACTTACAACGTTTGAGTGCTAATCATGTAGGAATTGGTTTTTGATATGTCAATAGCTATCAAATTTATTTAGAATAATTTTTTATCCATATGGGATTTGCAGTAATTTGCTAAACAAATGCTGGCTAGGTAGCTTTTCCAAGCTGCTTTATTTTAAAATATAACAAATGAGATTTATTGTAACGCTTGTTGATAAATACTTTATTGTTTGTATATGTACATAGAATGTTTTAGTTTTTTACAACCAAAATAAAATTTTATGAAATAACCCTTATGGATACTTCTATACCCAAACATCTTTTGCTTCGTCTATGGCTTATTATCTGCTGTTTTATGGTGTATGGCGCCGTTATTATTGGTGGCACCACGCGGCTGACCGACTCAGGATTATCGATTGTAGAATGGCAACCGATTACAGGTGTTTTACCCCCCCTATCCACCGAAGAATGGCTAGAAACTTTTGCTGCTTACCAAAAAATCCCGGAATTCCAGCAGGTTTATCCATCAATGACCCTAGAAGAATTCAAAGGGATATTTTGGTGGGAATATATTCACCGCCTTTGGGCACGATTAATAGGTATTATTTTTATTGTTCCTTGTGCCTTGTTTTTATGGCGTTATCAGATGCCACGTTTCATAAAAAAACACTTGATTGGAATTGGATTGCTTATTGGCTTACAAGGACTTATGGGCTGGTTCATGGTACAAAGTGGCCTTAGCCAAAGAACCGATGTAAGCCATTTTCGGTTGGCCGCGCATTTAGGCTTAGCACTTGCAATATATTGTTGGTTGCTATGGCTGGTGTTTAAATTATCATATATAAAATCAGGATTTATAGAATTAGCTAATATCCAAATAAGCTATCGTGGGAAAAGACTTGCTTGGATTTGTTTTATTCTAAGCTGTTCAACGATTATTTCAGGGGCGCTGGTTGCAGGCCTTGATGCAGGATTCATTTATAACACATTTCCTCTCATGAATGGGGAAATAATACCCGTAGAATTTTATGGTATGAATGGTTTCTTATATGTTCTATTTGAAGAACCAGCAGGTGTACAATGGTTGCATCGTCTTATGGCAATCATAACTTTTTGCTTAACCCTAACTTATGTTTATAAGAGTTATTCTATCGCAAATAAAAATATTCAACATGCGATTCTTTTTTGCGGTTTTGCTTTTATTTTTCAAGTAAGTGTTGGTATTATAACCCTGTTGGCAGTTGCCCCTTTAGGACTTGCGCTTTTACACCAAACAGGGGCGGTCTTAGTTTTATCTAGTTGGGTATGGCTTCTGTTTGTTTATTATCATCAAAAGGTTACAAACGATCCACCAATGCAGCCCAAGACATAGCAGCAACTTGAATAGGCCAGCGCAATAATGTTCCCCCCGGAAATGGTCGATTAGGCATTGTTGACATGAGATTAAAACGGCCATGATTTCCGGTTATATCTTCCGCGACTAAGCGACCAGCAAGTGCAGTCATACTAACGCCTTGGCCAGAATAGCCGTGCGTATAGTAAAAACCCGGTGCCAATTTGCCTAAATCGGGCAAACGTGATGTTGTAACAGCTAATTTTCCGCCCCAAGCATAATCAATCCGAACATCAGCTAATTGTGGAAATGTTTTTAACATAAAAGGACGAACAAATTTTTTTATGTCCGCAGGCGGTGTGTTTGTATAGGCCTCCCCACCTCCATATATAAGTCGGTAGTCGGAAGATAAGCGGTAATAATTCACCACGAATTTTGTATCACAAACAGCTAAATTATCTTTTATTAATTGTTGTGCAATTTTTGCCTCTAAGGGCTGCGTGGCAAGCATAAAATTTGCAATTGGCATAATACGTGCTGCCAATTTCGGTTGTAATCCATTTAAATAAGCATTGCAGCACATAACAATTATCTTTGCTTGTATATTTCCGCCATTTGTCCGAACAAGATATCCTTTAGAATTCTTATCAACAGCGATAACACGGCTTTTTTCAAAGATTTTAATTCCCATATGCTGGCATATTTGCGCCAATCCAAGGGCATAGTTTAAAGGATGTAGGTGGCCTGCAGCATGATCAATTACCCCACCCCAATAAACCTTGCTGTCTACAAAATCTCTAACCTGTTCCCGAGTTAAAAATTGGGCGTGCTGATATCCAAAGGCTTTTTGTGCCGATTCAACTTCTTCAGCAAGCCAGCTTACATGAGATTTCTTTGCAGCAACATTTAATAATCCAGAACGATAATCACATTTTATATTGTATTCTTGCAATCGTTCGTTAAGGATATCCTTGGCTTCCATCGATAGCGCCCAGAATTTACCAGCTTGCTCCAAGCCAAACATCTTAATTAAATCCGTTGCACCAAGCCTTAAACCAGCGTGAACCTGACCACCATTACGCCCTGAAGCGCCAAATGCTACATTCTCGGCTTCAACGATAACTGACTCAATCCCTTTTTTCTGTAACTCTATTGCAGTGTTCAGGCCACTATATCCACCACCAATAATACAGACCTCTATATTTAAATCCTGATTCAGAACAGGAAAACCTAACTGCTGATTTACAGTTGCAGCATAATATGAATGAGCAATCAGTGGATCTGGCATATCGCTATACTCACATCTGTCGTTTTATGATATTAATGCAACACTAAACATATATTTGTGAAAACAAAAATAAACAATCTTGTTATGTATATTAACACCTGTTATCTTTTTGTTCTTTTTAATACGCTATACGCCAAGATGTAATTTATTTCAACAAGGATTGATGGCCAAATCGAAATTTTTCTATACGCAAATGCTAAGCTAGCGCACACCTACAACTTAGTGATCATTGTAAGAACTTACGTTACTAATAAACAGTAAAACTAGTTCAACTTTTATAAAAAACACAATAAAATAACGCTACTTCAAGATTATATATCATGACCTCGTTCACAGTAAAGAAGCAAGAATTATTGCTTCCAACCATAAAAATACTACCGCAAACCCCCTGGCGGTTCATATGGTTTTTTGTTCGAAACCAATTTGCCATTAACTATCTAGCAATTATCTTGGTGATGATTGCAGGTCGGGCATTTGACACGCTTGAACCCTATTTTGTTAAAAAACTAATTAATGCATTATCTAGTGATGCGACCAATATCAGTCGTGAATACGATGCTCTATATTGGTTTTTCATGCTTATCGGTACGTGGTTGCTTGGTTCTTTCTTTTTTAGAGTACAAAATATAATCGATTTACGTACAGCCCCTTATTTACGTGAATCGGTTCAGAATCATATGTTTGGTTACTTGCTTGGGCATTCACCACGCTATTTTCAGGATAATTTTGCTGGCAAACTTGGACAGAAAGTTAAAGAAGCCGCTAAAGCATGCATGAATATTTTGGAAATGATTTGTGTAAATATTGTTAGCCTGCTGGTATTATTTACAGTCTCCATGTTTTTATTAATACAAGAGAATCCAGAGTTTGCACTGGTTCTAGCAATATGGGTTATCGTTTATATTATTATTTCTGTTCTGTTGGCTAAACGCTGTGTTGGCCTTTCAGCAGCTTTTTCAGCCCAAGGAAGCATTGTTTCAGGTAAAATGGTTGATTCGATTGGCAATGCAGACAGTATTCGTTCATACGCAAGATCACAGTATGAACGAGCATTACTTGGCACTGCATTAATTGAAGAACGGCGAAGAACAATAAAATTACGCTGGTTCTTGATTATGATGCGCATCTTTCAAGCTATTGCCATCATTACGATGATTTCAATATTGTCTTACATGGCCATTAGCCAGGTATTAGCTGCTAAGATGAATATTGGTTCATTTAGTATGGTGTTTGGCCTAACTTCTTTTATATCCATGAATGTTTGGACATTATCTAATGAACTACTTGATTTTTTTGAGTCGATCGGATCGTTAACCGAAGCTCTGGATTTGGTTACAAAACCACATGAGATTACTGATATGGTTCATGCCAAAAGGCTTAATGTATCTGAAGGAAAAATCGAATTCAGAAACTTAGTGTACCAACATCCAGATGGTCTACAACAGTTTAATAATTTTAATTTGGTTATTAATTCTGGCGAAAAAGTTGGTCTGGTTGGTCCATCAGGTGCTGGTAAAAGCACTCTTATCAAATTATTACGGCGTCATTTTGAACCCACAAGTGGTAGTATTATCATTGATGGGCAGAATATTCAGCATGTGACGTGGGATTCGCTAAACGAGGCAATAGCTGAAGTTTCACAAAATCCTTCCGTTTTCCACCGCCCAATCATTGAAAACATTAGATATGGCAAACTTACAGCCACAGATAATGACGTTGAAACAGCTGCAAAACAAGCTTATTGCCACGAATTTATCGTTAGCCGTCCGCTTGGCTACCAGACAATTGTTGGTGAACGTGGAATTAAGCTGTCAGGTGGTGAACGACAGCGGATTGCTATTGCACGTGCTCTTCTTAAAAACGCCCCCATTGTCATTTTAGATGAAGCGACTTCTGCTCTTGATTCAGAATCCGAACACTTAATACAACGTGCCTTTCAGAAATTAATGCAGGGGCGTACCGTTATAGCTATTGCGCATAGATTATCAACAATAGTTGGTATGGACCGCATTATATATCTTGAATCCGGTCGCATAATTGAATATGGAAGCCATCAACAATTACTTAATAAAAACGGCAAATATGCCGCTCTATGGAAAAGGCAGGTTGGCGGTTTTATCAGCCAGTAATTTTTATAAAAACACCGCTGATTTAGCTGTTTTTCGAACTATCGTTCTTGTGATTAACTAATAAATCACGAATTTCTTGTAGTAAAACCTCTTGCCTGGGCGTTGGTGGCGGTGCTTTTTCTTTATGCAACGACATTTTGTTTAAAGCTTTAATTAATAAGAAAACAGCCAATCCGATAACAATAAATTGAATAATATTATTTAAAAAAAGACCATAATTAACTGTTGTTTTACCATCGTCACTTAAAACCCAAGACATTTTTGAAAAATCGACCCCGCTTAATAAATATCCAAGTGGTGGCATCAGAAGGTCTTTTACAAGCGAATCAACAATTTTACCAAAAGCAGCACCAATAATTATACCAACAGCCAAATCAACAACATTTCCACGCATCAAGAACTTTTTAAATTCAAGTAGCATTGACTTTTTCCTTTATTTTTTCTGTTATTAAGTCGATCATTTATACCTAAAGAATAAGTTTAGTGTTTTTATTCATGTACTACATCAATTCAATATTATCCAAGGATTATTTATGTATACTATTTTATTGCTTGTTTGTTCCAACGTTTTTATGACGTTTGCTTGGTATGGTCATTTAAAACACCAATCATTAAGCATTTGGCAGGCAATTTTAATTAGCTGGGGTATCGCGTTTTTTGAATATTGTTTAATGGTGCCTGCAAACCGTTTGGGCTATGGCCAATTTACAGCAGGACAACTAAAAATAATGCAAGAAGTTATTACGATGATTGTTTTTGCCTTATTTGCTGTTTTCTACCTTAAAGAACATATTGGTTGGAACTACCTCGCTGCTTTTATTTGTCTTATGGGAGCGGTCTATTTTATGTTTGCTTATAAGTAAATTAATCTGATCTTACCATCAGGTTTTTTTGCCATTTTTACTATTTTTTGCGTTCGTTTTCTTTGCCATTTCTATGTTTGGATTAAGATTTTCTGATCGCAAATCGGGCTGGATGGATGTTTTTATACCAAAAATTTCTAGATTATTGCTTTGAAATTGCTTAATTTCATCACGCAAACGCGCTGCTTCTTCAAATTCAAGATTGGCAGCCGCATTTTTCATTTTATTTTCAAGATCAGTAATAACCTTCTGAATATTATGTCCGGCATATTTATTGTCTTTTGTCGGTGATTTAATATCAATAGTTACGTGATCCTTCTCATACACGCTTTGTAAAATATCATGAATTGATTTACGTACCGACTCAGGGGTAATTTTATGTGCGACGTTATAGTGTTGCTGTTTTTCACGGCGGCGATCGGTTTCTTGTAAGGCTTTTTCCATAGATTGCGTTATACGATCCGCATACAAGATCACTTTACCATCAACGTTGCGAGCTGCACGACCAATCATCTGAATTAATGCCGTTTGCGAACGCAAAAAACCTTCTTTATCGGCATCAAGAATTGCAACCAATGCACATTCGGGTATATCAAGGCCTTCACGTAATAAATTAATACCTATTAAAATATCAAAAACGCCTAATCGTAAATCGCGGATAATCTCAATACGTTCAAGGGTTTCGACGTCGGAATGAATGTAGCGAACTTTAAGACCTGATTCTTGTAAGTATGATGTTAGATCTTCGGCCATTTTTTTGGTTAGCGTGGTAATTAGAACGCGTTGATTTTTTGATGCTATCTGTCGACACTCACGCATTACATCGTCAACTTGTGTATCTGTTGGCCGTATAATACAAACTGGGTCAATTAATCCTGTTGGTCGAATAACTTGCTCGACAAAAACACCTTGTGTTTTTTGTAGTTCCCAAGGACCAGGTGTGGCTGATACAAAAACGCTGTTAGGGCGCATTATGTCCCACTCAGCAAATTTTAACGGACGGTTATCCATACATGATGGTAGGCGAAAACCATATTCAGCTAGTGTAGATTTTCTTGCAAAATCCCCCTTATACATCCCATTAACCTGTGGAACAGTTACGTGGCTTTCATCAACAAATAATAAAGCATCTTCAGGTAAATATTCAAACAATGTTGGTGGTGGTTCGCCTGGTTGTCGTCCCGTTAAATAGCGTGAATAATTTTCGATGCCCGCACACATACCGGTTGCCAATAGCATTTCTAAGTCGAATTGAGTGCGCTGTTGCAGACGCTGTGCCTCCAATAGTTTTTTCTGGTTATTCAATATTTCTAATTGCTGTCTAAGATCATGTTGTATCTGTTTGATTGCCCGTTCCATTGTTGGTTTTGGCGTTACATAATGGCTATTTGCATAAATTTTAATGTAATCTAGCTTGCTGTACTTCTCGCCGGTTAATGGGTCAAATTCGACAATCGTTTCAATTTCATCATCAAATAATGATAAACGCCATGCTCTATCCTCAAAATGCGAGGGAAAAATTTCAATACCATCACCACGCACCCGAAAATTCCCCCGTTCAAATGCTATATCATTTCGTTTATATTGAATTTCTACCAACTGACGTAAAAATTGACCCAGATCGATGCGCTGTCCTTTCTCAAGGGTAATTGTCATGGCAGAATAAGTTTCAGGTGAGCCAATACCATAAATACAAGAAACACTGGCAACAATAATCACATCACGCCGTTCAAACAAAGAACGTGTAGCAGCATGGCGCATACGATCGATTTGTTCGTTAATCGTTGCTTCTTTCTCGATGTAAGTATCAGTTCTTGGAACATAAGCCTCGGGCTGATAGTAATCATAGTAAGATACAAAATATTCAACGGCATTTTTTGGAAAAAATGATTTCATTTCAGCATACAACTGTGCAGCCAGTGTTTTATTTGGCGCCATAATTAAAGCCGGACGTTGTAAAGTGTTAATAATATGGGCAACTGTAAAAGTTTTACCAGAACCGGTAACACCTAATAACACCTGGTCTCGCTGGTTACCCTTTAAACTTCGCGTTAATTCTTCGATAGCTTGTGGTTGATCACCTGCAGGTTGATAATTTGAAATAATTTCAAATTTTTGTGCTGTTTGGATATTCTTCTCGGTAATGATCGGCCGATATGTTATTGGATTTTGCTGCATTATTTTTCTTTCTGCAGATATAACTATTTTAAAATCTTTTTAAGTAAGGTAGCCCTTTAAGATAAACCATTCAATCATATCCTCTAGTGATTGTCTGGCCGATCGGACAGTTAAACCCAGCTCTAATTTTGCTTTCTTTGTATCAAAGGCCATGGGTGTTGCGGCTAATCTTACTCCTGTTAACGGTGCTCTGGGCGGAATTTTTGTAATATCTGCAAAAATTTCGCTAACCATCGCAGCCCCTAAAGCTACCCAATATGGTATACGGCGTTTCGGCATATTGCGGCCTGTTAATTCTTCAAGAACACATAAAATTTGTGATAATTTAATATTTTCTCCACCCAAAATATAACGTTCGCCTATTTGTCCATTTTGCATTGCTAAATAATGCCCTTCAGCAACATCACGCACGTCGATAACATTAAATGTTGTTTCAAGATATGCTGGATTACGCCCATTCAGAAAGTCTAAAATCATACGACTTGGTGGAGTTAACAGTAAGTCACCTGGACCTATCGGCAATGTTGGGTTAACAACCGTTAAGGGTAATCCATGCTGCGCAGCAGCCAAAGCCGCCTGCTCTGCCAACAGTTTTGAGCGGCAATAAATCCCTGGCATATCAGCAAGGGTTGGTTGTGCTTTTTCATCAGTTATACCGCGCTGTCTTGATGTTTTGGCGCTGCTTAAAATAGACTCGGTTGAAGTATATACTATTTTCTGCACGGGATATTGCTGAGCTACCTGCAAAATATTGCACGTACCATCATAATTAACCCGCATGAAATCATTTTTGTTTTTAGCCCAAAGATTTGGATTAGCAGCAACGTGATATACGAAATTAATACCAATCATTGCTTGTTGCACATCCCGTATGTTTAGGATTGAACCTAATTGATACTCAACTTTATCAATTGCTGGCATGGGTTGTCTAATATCAAGAACACGCACATTAAACCCCTTATGCTGCAACAGCCGAACCAAGTGTGATCCAACAAAACCACACCCACCGGTAACAAGCACTTTATTCATGTTATATCTGCCGCGATTTTTTTGATTTATCCTGCATTTTTTTGTCCGATGTACCCGTTACAGTAGCACTGTTATGATTAACGTTGTTTTTTATATTATATTTCTTTGACAATAAGGGTTTCAGAAACTGCCCTGTGTAACTTTCAGGAACTTCAGCAATATCTTCGGGCGTACCAGTAGCCACAATATAACCGCCTCGATCACCGCCCTCAGGGCCTAAATCAATTACCCAATCAGCAGTTTTAATCACTTCAAGATTATGTTCAATAATTAAGACTGTATTACCTTGCTCAACTAAAGTTTGTAATACTTCCAACAATTTACGAACATCTTCAAAATGCAGACCCGTTGTCGGTTCATCAAGAATATAAAGAGTTTGACCAGTAGCTTTTCTTGATAGTTCTTTTGACAGTTTGATTCGCTGTGCCTCGCCGCCAGACAAGGTTGTTGCCGCCTGACCAATATGTATGTAACCAAGTCCAACTTTTTGTAAGGTTACCAATTTGTCACGCACCGATGGTATCGACTGAAAAAAATCAACACCTTCATCTACCGGCATCTCTAAAACATCGGCAATAGATTTACTTTTATAAGTAATTTCTAAGGTTTCACGGTTATAGCGTTTCCCCTTGCACTGATCACAAGGCACATAAACATCCGGCAAAAAATGCATTTCAATTTTGGTAACACCATCACCTTCACAAGCTTCACAGCGCCCACCTTTTACATTAAATGAAAAACGTCCAGCTTTATACCCCCTGGTTTTAGCTTCGGGCAAACCAGCAAACCAATCACGAATAGGTGTGAATGCCCCGGTATAGGTAGCTGGGTTTGAACGCGGGGTTCGTCCTATTGGAGATTGATCAATATCTATTACTTTATCAAGAAGCTTAACACCTGTAATGCTTTGATGAGCTGCTGGTTGCTCGCGACTGGCATAAATATTTCTGGCCAAAGCCTTATAAAGTGTTTCGATGATCAAGGTGGATTTTCCACCACCCGATACACCTGTGACGCACGTCATAACGCCTAAGGGAATGTCGACATCGACATTCTTTAAATTGTTAGCCGAAGCTCCTTTGATTGATATTTTTTTGTCCCAGTTCATTTTTCGCCGAGTCGTTGGTACCGGTATAAAACGATGGCCGGATAAATAAGCCCCTGTAACACTATTTTTAGCATTTAGCAGCTGTCCTGGTGTGGCGGTTGCAATCACTTGCCCACCAAAACGGCCAGCAGCAGGGCCCATATCGATAACATAATCAGATTGCCTGATTGCATCCTCATCGTGCTCAACAACAAGAACTGTGTTTCCCAAATCTCGCAAACGGTGCAAGGTTGATAGTAAACGGGCGTTGTCACGCTGATGAAGGCCGATTGATGGCTCATCCAAAACATATAAAACACCCGTCAAGCCAGAACCGATTTGCGAAGCAAGCCTGATTCGTTGGCTTTCTCCGCCACTTAGAGTCCCCGAGGAACGCGATAGAGCCAAATATTCCAAACCCACATTTTTCAAAAAACCAAGCCTTTCGTTAATCTCTTTTAATATGCGATTGGCAATCTCGTTTTGTCTGTGTGATAAATATTTTGGAAGATCTTGAAACCATATAACAGCTTCACCAATCGATTTCTGGCATAATTCAGAAATGTTTAACGCACGAATTTTTATGGCTAGTGCTTCGGGTTTCAGGCGCATTCCGTTACAACTAAGGCAAGGAGAACTGCTTTGATATTTAGCAAATTCTTCGCGCGTCCATGTGCTTTCGGTTTCACGCCAACGACGCTCCATATTCGGGATAATACCTTCGAACGGCTTATGGGTATGATATTGGCGAACACCATCATCGTAATTCAACTGTAAGCGAACTTGTTTTGATCCAAACAGAATTGTTTGTCGTACATCGGCTGGTAATTCGCGCCAAGGCTTTTGCATATCCGCGCCATAATGTTTGCAAATACTCTCTAATGTTTGCTGATAATAAACCGAACTTGACCCCGCCCAGGGAATAACCGCGCCTTCTTGTAAGCTTAAATCTTGGTCTGGAACAATAAGTTCAGGATCAAAAGCAACTTTAACACCCAACCCATCACAATTTGGACAAGCCCCAAATGGATTATTAAATGAAAAAAGGCGTGGTTCAATCTCATCAATTGTAAAGCCTGAAACAGGACAGGCAAATTTAGCCGAGAATGTTGTGCGTTCACCTGTGTCCGTGCTTTCTAGATATGCAAGGCCATCTGAAAGTTTAAGTGCTAACTCTAGGCTGTCAGCTAGTCTTGTTTCAATACCATTGCGAATAGCTATACGATCAATAACTACCTCTATCGTATGTTGTACCTTTTTATTTAAGATAGGTACTTGATCAATTTCGTATAAAACACCATCAATTTTAACACGTTGGAATCCTTGCTTTTGTAGGTCAGATAAGTCTTTTTTGTACTCACCTTTACGTCCCCGAACAATCGGTGATAATAGCATAAATTTATGACCTGTTGGCATTTTCTTTATGCTATCAACCATTTGACTTACTGTTTGACTTTCTATGGGTTTACCCGTAGCCGGCGAGTAAGGAATACCTATACGCGCGTAAAGCAATCTTAGATAATCATATATTTCCGTAACCGTACCAACGGTTGAACGGGGATTGCGTGATGTTGTTTTTTGCTCAATCGAGATAGCTGGCGATAGCCCCTCAATACTATCAACATCAGGTTTTTGCATTAACTCTAGAAACTGTCTTGCATAGGCCGATAACGACTCAACATATCGACGTTGTCCTTCTGCATAGATTGTGTCAAAAGCCAAAGACGACTTTCCTGAGCCAGACAACCCGGTAATAATCACTAATTTTTGCCTTGGTATATCGACATCAACATTTTTAAGATTATGCTGCCTTGCGCCACGGATTGATATTTTTCCATGAGAAAATAAGCTATCGTGATCTTGGGTCATTAATGGAATACTCATGCTTGTAATGTTTTTTAGGTTAGCTAACAATCTATTAATTTTTTTTAAATTTAATTAGTTTATTGGCATTAAATGGTATATAATAACGTTATGGGCAATAAAATACAAAACGGGAACGTTTTTGTCTAGTAATTAGTTAACAATAGTCAATAATATCTGTCTGAAAATGAAAAAATTTCTTTATTTTTTTCTACTTTGTGTGTGTTTGAATTATACCTATTTATATGGTATGGCTGACGAGAACAAAGCCCTGCAATTGCTTCAACAGGGCAAAAACGACGAAGCAATCCAATTGCTATCAACCCTGTCGGATAAAGGTTCGATCAGTGCCACATATTATCTTTTTAGCTTATATTATCAAGACGACAATCTCCTTGCTAATATTGAAAAAGCAATTTTTTGGTCAAAAAAATTATTAACCCAAATCGCTACTAAAAAGGAATTTTCTAAGAATGAAGTTACTCTGATAAGTAATTTTTATACAAATCTTTGTAAATTCTATGATGATTTTGTAGTATCAAATCTTAGATCATATGAAAATTTTACTCTTACAGCAAATTATTGTCTGCGCGCGGTGAAGCAAACAAATAATCCCATAATCTATTTAAAGGTAGCTCGTATTTATGAAATGGGGCAAGGTGTAGATGTGGACTATGATAAGGCTTTTGCTTTTTATCAACGCTTATCTTTATATAAATGGCCGGAAGGTTTTCTAGGATTGTCTCGCTTATATTTGCGTGGTCATGGTGTTGAAAAAAATATAGAGCAAGCTTTTGAAAATGCACTTATTGCGGCAAGAACCGGTTATTATAGTGGGAAGTACATGATTGCCGATTTTTATTGGAGAGGTATTGGTACAGAAAAAAACTTTCAAGAAGCGTTTTTTTGGTCCGGAAGTTTTTTACAAGATACAAATCATACCAGCATTAGCGAGAACCCTATAAAAAAGATGTATATGTTGATGATTTACAATAAAAGTAGTGCCCATCTAAGTGCCGATGAGAGAGAGATTATTTTAAGAAAAATACTATTATGGACACCTGACTTGGATCGATAATCTATTTTAGTTATATCTTGATATTAATTCGTTAGTTGTCTTTTATTTTTTTATTGTCTGTTGACTTAAGAAATACCATGATATGTTTTATTTAGGTCTGACATGAAAGGACAAAATTGTGGTTGGCAGTGTGAACAAAGTTATATTGGTTGGTAACCTTGGCAAAGATCCAGAAGTTAGATCAATGCAATCTGGTGATCGTGTTGCCTCTTTCCCTATCGCAACATCCGAACGCTGGAAAGATAAAGCAACCGGCGAACGCAAGGAAAAAACAGAATGGCACAAAGTGGCAATTTTTGATGAACGACTTGTGGAAATCGCAGAAAAATATTTGCGTAAAGGCTCTAAGGTGTATTTAGAAGGTCAGCTTCAGACACGTAAATGGACTGATCAGAATGGGCAAGAACGCTATACAACAGAAATTGTACTTCAGCGCTTTCGTGGTGACCTTACCTTGCTTGATACAAGGTCTGATGGTGAAAGCGATGATGTCCGTGGAATGGCTGTTGGTCAGGATTTCAATTCCAGCATTTCAACACAAAGAGGTATTCCGAATACAAAAGTAACTTCCAAATCAAGTAAAAATGATCTTGATGATGATATACCGTTTTAAGGCCAAAGCTTTTATCAGTATATCCTATTTTAGTAACTAGCCACTTTGTTTATTTAATTTATTAATTTTAAGTGAGTTCTATTGTGGAACACGTTGTCTTGCCCGCTAATACAAACCCCAATGCCATAGCTCCTGTTGCACTTGAAGAAGAAATGAAACGCTCATATCTTGATTATGCGATGAGTGTTATTGTTGCACGTGCTCTTCCGGATGTTCGCGATGGATTAAAACCTGTTCATCGACGCATCTTATACTCTATGTATGAAGCTGGTTATGAACCTGAACGCCCCTTTAGAAAGTCGGCACGTGTTGTTGGTGACGTTATGGGTAAATATCACCCACATGGTGATATGGCTATTTATGATTCGATGGTTCGTATGGCGCAGGATTTCTCGATGCGCTTACAGTTGGTTGATGGGCAAGGTAACTTTGGTTCCATGGATGGTGATCCACCTGCAGCAATGCGTTATACCGAAGTTAGGCTTAAAAAGTCGGCTATGTATTTGCTACAGGATATTGACAAAGATACGGTAGATTTTCAGCCGAATTATGATGAATCAACTGTTGAACCTGTTGTGATGCCATCATTAATACCAAATCTTTTGGTTAATGGGGCTGGTGGTATTGCGGTTGGAATGGCCACAAATATACCAACCCATAATTTGGGTGAAGTAATTGATGCATGCTGTGCTTATATCAATAATCCAGAACTTACCATTGAACAATTAATTGAATTGATCCCTGGTCCAGATTTTCCAACAGGCGGTGAGATTTTGGGGTTATCTGGCATTCGAGATGCTTATTTAACAGGTCGTGGATCAATTGTTATTCGTGGCAAAAGCACCGTTGAAACGCTTAAGAATGATCGCGAAGCAATTGTTATTACCGAGATACCCTATCAAGTTAACAAAGCAAGAATGATTGAACGAATAGCCGAGTTAGCCCGTGAAAAAGTGATCGAGGGAATTACTGATATCCGCGATGAATCAGATCGTGAGGGCGTGCGTGTTGTTATTGAAGTACGGCGGGATATTTCTGCTGATGTAGTATTAAGCCAACTTTATAAACACTCCCCTTTACAAACCAGTTTTGGCATTAACATGTTAGCCTTGCATCGTGGTCAACCATTGTTAATGAATCTAAAACAGGTTATTGAGGCATTTGTTGATTTCCGCGAAGAAGTTATTAACCGTAGGTCACGTTTTGAATTACGCAAGTCCCAAGAAAGAGGACATATTTTATTGGGTTTGGCCGTTGCGGTTGCAAATATTGACGAAATGATCAAAGTGATACGTTCCTCGCCAGATCCAGTGATAGCGCGTCAGGCCTTAACCAGCCGTCCTTGGCATATTGATGATGCCTTGCCCTTACTAGGACTACTTGAACAAAAATTGAATCCAGCCGATGGAAAAAAAGAATATTACCTAAGCGATACCCAAGCCAAGGCAATACTTGATCTCCGTTTACATCGTCTTACGGGGCTAGAACGTGACAAAATAATTGCAGAAATGTCTGAATTATCTAATCAAATCAGCCATCTGCAAAATATTCTTGGAACAAGGTCGCTACGGTTTCAAATTATTAAGGACGAATTATTACAAGCCAAACAAGTGTTATCAACACCAAGACGAACCGAGATTACTCAAAATGACAGTGATGTTGACATTGAAGATCTGATTCAACGCGAGGATATGGTTGTTACACTAACACAAGCCGGTTATATTAAGCGTGTTCCGCTAACCGCTTATCGTGCCCAACGACGTGGTGGAAAAGGTAAGTCAGGGATGGATGTGCGGGACGAGGATATTGTTAGGCAATTGATGGTTATCAACACACACACGCCTGTTTTATTCTTTTCTAATCAAGGAATCGTTTTTAAACTAAAGACATATCGTCTACCTTTATCAACTGCCCAGGGACGTGGAAAACCGCTTATTCAACTGTTGCCATTGAAAACAGGCGAAAATGTTGCTACTTTGCTACCGCTTGTTGGGGATGAAGAGATTAACCAACTCTCTATTATTTTTGCAACAGCACTAGGCCAGGTCCGTAGAAACAAGTTGTCAGATTTTATTCACGTAAAATCAAACGGCAAGATTGCAATTAAACTTGAAACATCTGACCAATTGATTAGCGTTCAAATTTGTCATGATAATCAAGATGTTTTCCTCGCAACAGCAGCCGGAAAATGTATCCGTTTCCCTGTTAAAAGTTTACGGGTTTTCGCTGGGCGGAATTCGGATGGTGTCCGCGGGATAAGACTTCAAGATAATGATCGTGTTATTTCCATGACAATGCTTGAGCATTCAGCTTTTGACGCTGATGAACGGGCTGTATACTTAAAGTCAGACCGTGATGAAGAAAACACACCTGATGAGATTGATGTTGCCCTTGAAGAATCTGATATGGAAACGACAAATATCACAACAGAAAATACCCTTGTGGCTGAAGATTCGCTTAGCCCAAAACTACAGGAAATGGCACAGCACGAACAGTTGTTATTAGCAGTTACAGAGCGTGGTTATGGTAAACGCACCTCATCATATGCTTACCGCCTAACGGGACGTGGTGGTGTTGGTATTGCCAATATTGAAACATCTGAACGCAATGGAGAGGTTGTCGCTACATTCCCGGTTGACAAGAGTGACCATATTATGCTGGTAACCAACCGTGGACAGGTTATTAGATGCCCTGTTCATGATATTCGGGTCAGTGGTCGAAGAACCCAAGGTGTTAAATTATTTGATGTTGCAGGTGATGAAAAAGTTGTTTCCGTTACACGCATATCTGATGATGACCAAGACCAATCCGATGAAAATGTTGCGTTTGAATCAGCAGATATAGAATCAAGTACAGACAAGGAATAAAAACGATGCGTGTTGGTGTTTATCCAGGTACTTTTGACCCAATTACGTTTGGTCATATGGACATTATTCACCGAGCAGCCGGATTGGTTGACAAAATTATTGTTGCAGTCGCTGCCAATGCCGGTAAAGAACCACTTTTTACCCTAAGCGAACGTGAAAAAATTGTTAAACAGGAAATTGAAGCTGGTCTGCCTGTATCAGAAGCAAAGCGGGTTGAAGTTACTGCCTTTCACTCTTTGTTAACGCATTTTTGCCATAAAGTGCAGGCGAAAATTATTATTCGCGGACTTCGTGCCATATCTGATTTTGAATATGAATTCCAAATGACCGGAATGAATGCTCGTCTTGATCCAGGGATTGATACTGTTTTTTTGATGGCTTCTGAAAAATACCAGTTCATTTCCTCGAGATTCGTTAAAGAAATAAGTTTACTTGGTGGTGACGTAAGTTCATTTGTATCACACCGTGTGGCAAACCTTCTGCAAACACAATTTAAAAAGAAATCGCTTGAAAATAAAGGCTAATAATAACCGAATCCCTTGTTGTAGGACAGCGGGTTTTACGCCCAGCCCTATAGCTTATCTGTTCTACAATGTAACAAAGTGCAACTGTTGACAAATTGGAAAAGCATAAACAGTTCCAAATGTGTAAAATTTTTCGTAGAATTTTGACTTATAATACTCTTA
>JAEUKQ010000024.1 GCA_016794225.1 Alphaproteobacteria bacterium
ATGAACACCGTGCAAAAAAAACCAAGTGGGCGCTCGGTATTTCCACCAAATTTTGGCTTGGACTGATGTTAAGCGGTGCGGTCGCAAAAATTGGGCAGCTTTAGAATGAAGCGCTGTCAATGAGTATCCTGGTCTTGCAAAAACGGCTATTGGAATTGTACGACAAATATCTTGCCAACGATACCAGCGTGACATTTGCCTAAGATTATCAGCACCCATTAATAAAATAAAATGAGTATTGGCAAAACGCTGTTGCAGTAAATGAATGGTATCAAAGGTATATTGTATATTAAATTGCTGTTCTAAGATGGTCACTTTAATTTTTGGATGGGCAGCTATTTTTAAGGCCTGGTGTAAACGCTGTGTCAGGGGTTGGGTTTCATTGGTCTGCTTTAATGGGTTTTGGGGCGTTATACACCACCATACCTGGTGCAAACACAATGCTTTTATTGCAGCCAAACTGACTTCGCGGTGCCCAACATGAGCGGGATTAAAAGACCCGCCTAAAATACCAATTTTTAGTACCTTTGTTCTTGAGTAAACTGATGCGATTAAAGCCGATTTCATGGCCTAAGCTGACCCTTGCCATAGACCAAATATTTAAAACTTGTTAACTGTTCGGCACCAACCGGTCCGCGGGCATGTAATTTACTGGTTGAAATACCAATTTCAGCCCCCATACCAAACTCACCACCATCTGCAAATTGGGTTGACGTATTATGCATAACAATACCGGCATCTACCTGTTGCATAAATTTTTGGGCGGTTACCAAATTCTGGGTAATAATTGCTTCGGTATGGCGCGTCCCATAGTGCCGAATATGACTTATGGCACCTTCTACACCCCCGACCATACGAATAGACAGAATTGGTGCCAAATACTCTGTACGCCAATCCTCCTCCGTTGCCGGAATAACAGCAGGGTGCATTCTTTGAATGGTTGCATCACCACGAATCTCACAACCTGCGTTGATTAAATCTTGTACAATAGGTAATAGCATGTGCTGAGCAGCAATATCAACCAAAACCGTTTCTGTTGCACCACAAATGCCAGGACGGCGCATCTTGGCATTTAGGACTACTTGCTTTGCCATTACGGGGTCGGCATCGGCATCAATATAAGTATGGCAAAGTCCTTCTAAATGACCAAGAACAGGCACGCGACTCTCGGACTGTATCTTGGTAACAAGACTTTTACCACCACGTGGAATAATAACGTCTAAATAATCATTTAGCTGTAACATCGCGGTTACAGCTTCGCGATCTGTAGTGGGCACAAATTGAATAATATTTTCTGGTAATCCAGTTTCATGCAAGGCTTGCACCAATATTTGATAAATTTTTTGCGAGGACACAAAACTTTCCGAACCACAGCGCAAAATAGCCGCATTACCAGAGCGCAAACACAAAGCTGCAGCATCCGCTGTTACGTTAGGGCGGGATTCATATATAATCCCTATTGTTCCAAGCGGAACTGAAACGCGCTCGATACGCAGACCGTTTGGCCGATCCCATCCAGCCAAAACACGACCTATAGGATCGGGTTGCCTAGCGATTTCTTCAACTGCAATCGCTATTCTATCAATACGCTGTGTATTTAAAGTAAGACGATCCAGTTGACTATGTGATATGTTTTTTGTTCGAGCAGCTGTTATATCTTGCTGATTACTTGTGATAATATCCGGTATCTGTTGTCGTAACAAGTGCGCGTACCTGCTCAAGGCCTTAGTCCGCTGATCAGCTGTTATATTATTCATCTGATCAAGAGCGATGCGGCTAGCCGCACCCATCTCTCTCATGAATTCTAGCCACTTCATCTTTACCTCTCTATTATGGCCAAATCGTCACGATGGATAATTTCATCGTGGCCGTCATAGCCAAGCAAAGATTCTATATCCCCCGAGCGATGACCTTTTAATAATTCTACCTCTGTTTTGGAATAGGCTGATAATCCACGGGCAATTTCGTGATTCTGGGTATCAAAAATTGTTACCAGATCACCTCTCTTAAAATCACCCTGAACCCGCAAAATACCTGCTGGTAATAAGCTTTTGCCGTGATGAATGGCACGCACGGCACCTTCATCAATAATTAATTGTCCACTTGGTTTTAATGAACCGGCAATCCAGGCTTTTTTTGCATTCTTTGGCTCAAGAGTTGGCACAAACCATGTGCATCGACCACCCTGCAAAATTTTGGTGAGTGGCCACATTTCTTTGCCATTAGCAATAATCATGGAACAACCAGCCGCAACAGCTATACGTGCTGCGGTAATTTTGGTAATCATTCCACCAGAGCTATAACCAACCGGTGGTTTTCCAGCCATATTTTCAATCTCATCGGTAATTTTATGTACAATTGGAATAAAGGTAGCATTGGGATTTTTCCGCGGATCGCTTGTATACAAGCCATCAATATCTGAAAGAAGAATAAGTACATCGGCATTCATCATCGCAGCCACTCTTGCAGCTAGCCGATCATTGTCGCCGAAACGAATTTCAGCGGTTGCTACCGTGTCATTTTCATTAATAACTGGAACAGCACCAAATTTTAACAAATTATTAATTGTATTACGGGCATTTAAATGGCGTTGCCGATCCTCAGTATCTCCAAGTGTTAATAAAATTTGCGCAGCAACGATTTGATCATGGGCAAGAAGTTCCTGATAAAGACTTGATAAGCGGATCTGACCGATAGCAGCAGCAGCCTGTTTTTCTTCTAGTTTTAATTTTCCATTAATCAATCCTAAGTGGCGGCGCCCTAGGGCAATAGCCCCTGATGAAACAATAATAACATCCTGGCCATTTCTTTTAAAAACCGCAACCTCCTTGAGAAGAGCCTGCAACCAGTCTTGCCGCACAAACCCTGGTTGATCGCCGGTAAGAATGGCCGAGCCAATCTTAATTACAATTCTTTTTGCCTGTTTTAAGCGATCGACATCACTTGTCTGGATATTTTGAACGGTCATATTAACCTTTTTTCTCTCAAAACATTTTTGTATGACAGCATTGTGTTTTAAAGGCTATTTTGAACAGAATTTTCAACGGCTATTTGTTTTTGCTGTATAACAACATCAATAATGTGCCGTAATAATACTTTCATGCCAAGACCCGCTACAGCAGAAACAACCCAAACCTTTTTTCGGGTTTTTTGGCGCAGCTCTTGTTGCTTCGTTTGGATGTCGGTTTCGCTCAGAGCATCAATTTTATTAATGACAATGATTTCTAGTTTCTTTGCCAAAAGCGGGCTATAGGCTTTTAATTCGCCCCTGATTGTTTTATAGGCATCAATGATGTTTTCCTGTGTACCATCAATTAAGTGTATCAAAACAGCACAGCGTTCAATATGCCCCAAAAAACGATCGCCTAATCCTGCCCCTTCATGAGCCCCTTCGATAAGGCCTGGGATATCCGCTAATACAAACTGCCGATCATCAATATCCACAACACCCAGTTGGGGGTGCAGGGTGGTAAAAGGATAATCTGCTATTTTGGGACGTGCTTGTGATGATGCCGCTAAAAAAGTTGATTTGCCTGCATTAGGTAATCCAACCAATCCCACATCTGCAATCAATTTTAACCGCAACCACACCCATTTTTCTTCGCCTTTACGGCCCTGCTCGGCATAACGCGGTGCCTGGTTCGTTGATGATTTAAAATGGCTGTTACCCCGCCCCCCCTTTCCCCCTTTGGCTATTATAAATTGCTGACCTGGTTTTATCATATCTGCCAGCACAATTTCTTTGTTTTCGTCTAAAATTTGTGTTCCTACTGGAACTTTAATAAGCATCAGCTTGCCTTTTGCTCCATTACGCCCTTTACCCATACCATGATGACCCTTTTCAGCCTTAAAATGTTGTTGGTAACGAAAGTCAATTAAAGTGTTCAAGTTTTCAAGCGCTTCAACAATAACATCGGCACCATCACCGCCATCACCACCATCAGGCCCACCAAATTCAACATATTTCTCGCGCCGAAAACTAACACTTCCTGCTCCACCATCACCAGCCTGTATATAAATTTTAACTTGATCCAGAAACTTCATTGTTAATACAACCAATCTACGTAAAATAAAAAAGGAGAAAAGCTACCACGCCCTTCTCCTTTATAATATCTAAAATTTAGGAAGCAAATCTTTATTAAATGTCCTTGCTAAACTACAGACTATTTTTCATCGCCAACCTGAACGGAAACATATTTACGGCCTTTAGCACCATAGTGAAACTGAACTTGGCCAGCACTTAAGGCAAAAATGGTGTGGTCTTTACCAAGGCCAACATTCACCCCAGGGTGAACCGATGTGCCACGCTGCCGTATAATAATATTACCGGCTACCACTTGCTGACCACCAAAAACTTTTACACCCAAACGACGCCCTGCACTGTCACGACCGTTCTTAGAACTACCACCAGCTTTTTTTGTTGCCATAGTCTAATCTCCCTAACTAACGCCTAAACATGAATATCTGTAATTTTCAAAACCGTCACATATTGACGGTGCCCACGTTTGCGCCGGTAATTATGCCGCGGCTTCTTTTTAAATACTATAATTTTATCGGATTTAATCTGATTAACAATTTCTGCCTTAACAGATGCGCGGGACAAAGATGATGTATCAAGCGTCAGGCTACTATCATCATGAACAGCCAATATTTTATTAAACTCGACCGCATGACCAACATCACCCGGCAGGCGTTCAACTTTAATGATCTCGTTTTTTGTTACCCGGTATTGCTTTCCACCGGTTTCAATTACTGCATACATAATCAATGAAATCCTAAGGTTTTTGACCAAAATATAACAGGGACACTGCGTATCAGCTCCTGTCCTAGATAAAACACTAGGGCGCCAATCTACAAAAACTGGGCAAATTGTCAATAATTTTTTATAAGCGCCTTAATTTTTATAATTATAAATAAAAAATGTGTCCTACTAGATATAGAAATTTTGGATCAGACTTTGTTATTTGATCTGATTTATAACGTAAAACAATAACAAATAATATGAAATAGATATTTGGTCGCCAATTACCCGCGTGGTCATGCTGATAATGGTTTATTAAAAAATTCTATACCTATTATCTATCCCCTATGATTCTTGAACTTTGATTTTTTTGAATCTTTTTGTGCAAGAAATATTGCCAACCTATTGTTTTTTATGCTATTATCCATCCCATTGTTACAAGAAGTATGGGTTTTGATGGTTTTTTTTAAGGTTTTTATTCACTTTATCCTATAAAATTTTTTACCTTAAAAACATTCTACTCAAAAAACTAAAACTTCTTTTTTGGAATCTTTGGAATCTGTAATAGAATAAACAACAGTTAAGGTCTTGTCTCAAACATGGCCGGTGGTTTTTTGTTCTTTTATAGAAACCTTGAAACCAATTAACCGCAATAATGCAACTTGGTTATTATCAGGGATAAAAAATCATGGAAATATCTTATCAGAAAGGTGATTTAGTCGTCTATCCAACCCATGGGGTTGGCCGCGTTGTTGGTGTTGAAACCCAGGAATTCTCGGGCATTAAGATTGAAGTTATCCTTATTAACTTTGATAAAGAAAAAATGATGCTGCGTGTTCCCGTTGCTAAAGCCCGCAATGCTGGTTTACGACGCCTTAGTTCGCGTAAAGTGATGGACACTGCCTTAGGTGCCCTAAAAACCAAATCACGCGTCAAGCGCGCGATGTGGAGTCGTCGTGCCCAAGAATATGAAACAAAAATCAATTCTGGTAACCCGGTGGCCATAGCCGAAGTTGTACGCGAATTGTACCGTACAACTGCCGAACAAGAAATGCAGTCTTACAGCGAACGCCAAATGTATCAATCGGCACTTGATCGTTTAGTGCGTGAATTAGCGGCCGTTGAAAATATTGATGAATCTTCTGCGAACGCCAAGCTGGAAAAAGTTTTAAATAACACCGCTGTGGCCTAGAAAAAACTGTTAATTATAAATAATAAGGGCCGCTGAGAAGCGGCTCTTTTATTATATTTTGTGTAACCGATTTGAGAACGCCCTAACAAACAGGGGTAATTAATTTGCCGGAATTTGCATGCCACAAGATATTATAATAAAACCCATAGGTATCGTTGTATCCACCCGAAAAATCGTTGCAGACGATAATTGGGCGCAAGAAAATAGCGAAATTCAGCTCGATCCAGAACAATTCCAGTCCGAATCTTTGCAAGGGATTAGTTCATTTTCACATATATATGTTCTATTTTATATGCACCTTGTTAAGGCAAACGCCATTCATTACACTGCGCGGCATCCACGTGGAGATACCAATTGGCCAAAAGTTGGCATTTTTGCCCAGCGTGCAAAAGACCGCCCCAATCAACTGGGATTAACAGTTTGCGAACTTATCAAAGTAGATGGGCTTAGTATAAAAGTTCGGGGGCTTGATGCAATTAACCAAACCCCTGTAATCGATATAAAGCCCTATTTTAAACAGTTTGGCCCCAAAGGCGAGGTTATACAACCTGATTGGGTTGATAGCTTAATGAAAAGCTATTACTAGCGCTATGGAACAAGAAGTCTTTCCATGATTTCAAGCTGTTCGGGATGTGTTAATTCGATCATTGGGCCGTTTTTATTCTCAATCCACCCACGCACACGAACCCAACGACCCACCAGACCAAGAACATCAATATTTTCCATGTCGAATAATGCTTTTGCAGATAATGTGATCTCAAGAGTAAAATCCTGACGCCAATTCTGATCAAAATTGATGTATATCGTATCACGGTTGCGACTAACACCAACAACTTGTCCCTCGACCACTTGAAAGGAACCCAGCGGCCCAACTTTTTTAACATTTTGAATAGCGTAATATGGATCAGACCATATTCCTATTTTACGCTGCCTGGCTTTTTCTTCGATCGTCAGCATCTCTTTTATAAGACGGCGGTTATCTGGAAAACTATAAACCCTTGCCATTCCTTGCATCAACATCTCTTCTTGCAACCAAAAACCATCTTCTGTTACAACGTGCGCCAATAAACGCTGATGCGGATCCACCAGTTGTTGATTAAGGTAAACACTAACTTTTTTATTTAAGCTGATTTTTTCTAATAGGATTTTTGCGTCTTCTGCCTTTGGCCAGTCAATGAAATTTGGCCGACCCAAAGAAAGCTTGGGCGCCTGTATGCCAACAAGCCGAACTTGTTGCCCATCGTGCAAACGAATTGTATCACCATCAATAACTTCAACGACCATACCGGTAAACAAAAAGGTCAGTTTTTTATTAACTAACGGATGCTCTTTAGCCATCGTTGTCCCCATAAGTACTGCAATAATAATCGGTATAAAATTAATCAATACACCATATTGCCTGTATGCTTTAAAATTGTTGATGTGCACCTTTTTTACCCCTAATCAATATAATCATGATCATCATGTTTTGGTTGTAATATTTTGTGCTTCTTTTATAAATAAAAGAATAATTTGTCTATTTTTGAGGGTGCATTAACATATGTCAAATCACAAAACAGCTGAACGGACATGGGACTTTTACCCAGCAATTGAACCCTATCATACACAATATCTGAAAGCTGGCGATCTGCACCAGATTTATGTTGAAGAAAGTGGAAACCCTAAGGGATTTCCAGTGCTTTTCTTGCATGGGGGGCCTGGCGCCGGTGCTGGCCCTAATCATCGGCGTTTCTTTGACCCAGCTTTTTACCGCATCATCATTTTTGATCAACGTGGTTCTGGCCGATCAAAACCGTTAGGTGAAATTCGTGATAACACCACGCCTTTATTAATTGAAGATATTGAGATGATTCGCCACCATCTTAAAATCGAACGGTGGATAGTTTTTGGTGGATCATGGGGCAGTACCCTTGCCATCGCTTATGCTGAAACCCATCCAGATCGCTGTGTTGCCTTAGCTTTACGCGGAATATTTTTGTGCCGTCCTAGCGAAATTGAATGGTTTTTATATGGAATGCGGATGCTCGCACCCAAAGAATGGCGGACTTTTGCAACGTTTTTGCCCAAACACGAACAGGGTGATTTACTTCGCAATTATTATCGACGTCTATTTGATCCAAACCCTGCTATTCACATGCCTGCAGCAAAGGCTTGGAGCGTTTATGAGGGCAGTTGTTCAACTTTGCTACCTAATCCGGATCTGGTGAATAGTTTTGGTGACGACCGCATGGCCCTAGGGCTTGCCCGTATGGAGGCCCATTATTTTATGCACGACATTTTCTTACCTCCCAACGCCTTGCTCAATAATATTGACCGCATTCGCAAGATTCCAGCCGCGATTGTTCAAGGAAGATATGATTTGGTCTGTCCAATAGAAACAGCCGATGCGCTCGTGCAACGCTGGCCTGAGGCCAGTTACATTATCGTAAATGATGCCGGTCATGCCGCAATTGAACCAGGTATTAGATCGAACCTAATCGGTGTCATGGAACGATTTAAATCTTTAGTTGCATAAATTTACGTGGGAAAAGTAGCAAAAACTTTAATGCGCTAATGCCCAGTTTGCCCCTACCCCTGCTTCAACCGTTAATGGTATGGAAAGCTGAATGGCTGGTTGATGCGCTTGCTGCATCACAGGGCAAATGAGCTGTTTTGCTTGGTCAACATTCGCCAAGGGCAATTCAAACACGAGCTCGTCATGAACCTGCAAAATCATTTTAATGTCAAGATGCGGGTTTTGTGTGATAACGGTCGCCACTTTGTTCATGGCTCGTTTAATAATATCAGCAGCTGATCCTTGTAAAGGGGCATTAATTGCAGCTCTTTCTGCAAAAGCGCGCCTTGCGGCGTTTTTATCTTGAATCCATGGAACATAGCAACGTCGCCCAAACAACGTTGTCACATAGCCTTGTTTTCTAGCCACTTGGCGAATAAGTTCCATATAATCACGAATACCAGGATACATTGTAAAGTACTGCACCATATAGGCTTTTGCTTCGGCCGCACTAACACTAATTTGGCGCGCAAGTCCAAATGGGCTCATTCCATAAATGATTCCAAAATTAATAGCCTTGGCACGACGTCGAATAGCTGCATCTACCTGGTGCAGGGGAACGTTAAAAACCTGGGACGCTGTTAAGGAATGTATATCAACACCATCGTGAAATGCTTGCTTCAAAGTTGAAACATCGGCAATATGTGCCATTAATCGCAACTCGATTTGTGAATAATCAACAGATAATAAGCATTTATTAGCATCAGCAACAAAAGAATGACGAATTTTACGCCCATCTTCGGTGCGAATAGGAATATTTTGTAAGTTTGGATCTGTCGAGCTTAAGCGTCCAGTAGATGTAGCACTTAGGGCAAAAGACGTATGAATACGACCGGTTCTGGCATTAACTTGCAGCGGCAAAGTATCGGAATATGTGTTTTTTAGCTTGCTTAATTCGCGCCATTCTAATACTGCTGCTGGCAGTGGATGCCCTTGGTCTACCAAATCTTCCAGTACATCAGAAGCTGTGCTGAGCAATCCCGTCTTGTTTTTTTTACCGGCCTGAAGTCCAAGGCGTTCAAACAAAATTTCACTTAATTGCTTTGGCGAGCCAATATTAAACTCGGTCCCTGCTAACTGGTATATATGCATGGCTATTTTTTTCAACTGCTCGGCAAAATATTCGGATAGTTTGGTTAATTCGGTAACATCAATTTTAACTCCAGCTTTTTCCATCATTGCTACAGTCGCAATTAATGGTCGATCAATTGTTTGATAAATTGTCCATAAGCCACGTTGGTGCAGTTGGGGTTTCAGGACAAGATACAAAGCCATTGTAACTGCCGCATCTTCGGCTGCGTAATCACAAGCACGTCTTAATAAAACATAATCAAAGGTTATTTGGCTTTTACCTGTTCCCACAACTTCTGCAAAAGTAATTGTCCGATGCCCCAGATGCAAACTGGCCAATTCATCCATTCCGTGACCATGCTGGCTACCATCTAAAACATAAGACATTAACATGGTGTCTTCTATTGACTGAAGAACAAGGTCATAATGACTGAAAATAATTTGATCGTACTTGATATTATGCCCGATTTTCAGAATCGCTGGATCACAAAGTACAGGTTTTAACAATTCAACCACACGCATCCGTGAAATTTGTTGTAATGGAAGCGAAGAATTATTGTCAGGGTTGGCAAATAATTGCTGATCATTTTTAAGACGATGCCCCACCGGGATATAGCATGCCTGACCATTTGGTAAAGCCAGGGAAATACCAACCAACTCAGCCCGCATCGGTTCAAGTGCGGTTGTTTCGGTATCAACGGCAACAACGCCGGTTTGGTAAATCTGTGTAATCCAACGTTTTAAATCACTTTCATGTTGGATTAGCTCATAGGCACTTGGGGTAATGGCAAAAGGTAATATTTGTGATGGGCTTGAAAAGTTTTCCCTAATTGGATCCAAAATTGGCTGTTGGGTGGGAGTGACATGTAGCATAGATTCTTTTGAAGATTGCACATGATTCAATTTAGCCAGAATGGAACGAAAACCATTTTCCTGCAAAAAATTACTAAATTGGTTTACATCTAACTGCTGGGAACTTAACTCCTGGAAAGTATAGGGCATTGGCGCATCATCACGCAAAACAACTAATTCCCTGCTTAATTTTAGCATGTCGACCGATTGCTCTAATAATTGACGTTTACGGCCCTGAGGCATGCTGGGTAAATTGGCCAAAAGCTTTTGAATTGTTTGATATTCTTTGATTAATTCAGCTGCTGTTTTAGGACCAATACCCTTGACCCCGGGGATATTATCACTGCTATCTCCCATTAAAGCGAGTACTTCTGGAACTTGTTCAGGTGGTACACCAAACTTTTCAATAACCTCCGCACGATCAATTAATCGTTGGCGAATTGGGTCAAGCATGTTAACGCCAGGGGCAATTAATTGCATAAGGTCCTTATCCGAGGATATAATAGTAACAGGCCATTGACGTTGGCGTGCACTGTGACAGTAGGTTGCAATTAAGTCATCAGCTTCAAAGCCTGGAGCTTCTATTACGCGAAAACCCAAAGCTTCTGTAGCTTGGCGGATAAGCGCAAATTGTGGAACAAGCTCGGGCGGCGGCGGGGGACGATGGGCTTTGTATTGATCAAATAGTGCTGTGCGAAAAGTTGCTCGACTAGTGTCAAAAATAATTAGGATAATTGCTTTTTCCCTTTTTTCACGCAGGCGCATCATCATCGTGGTAAACCCATAAACAGCGTTTACAGGGGTACCATCAGGTCGTGATAATGGCGGCAAAGCATGAAAAGCGCGAAAAATATAACCCGATGCATCAACTAAATAAACGTGTGGCGACTGGGTGATCTCTTGGTCATACACGGTCGCTTGCAAGTCTGATGAAATATCGGTCAATTTCTGCACCTAAGTAATTTTAAGAACATGTGCTTTAAAAAATATACGCCATCAGTGGCTGGCATCTGCTATATGACCATTGGCTAGTTCGAAACGACGACTACAATACGGGCAAACAACCCACCCAGTCACGCCTATATTCAGGTAAATACGCGGATGACCAGCCGTCCCCTTGCCACCATCACAGACAACGGTTTTATGCGTTGCTTTTACAACCTTCTGATCGGCTTCCATCATGGCATCTAATCCTAACTATCTTGAAAACTCAATAATTTGTAATTATGATCTTGCTATTATTATGTTAAATAACATAAATATCCACCATAAAATAATTGACCAAGCTAATCCAACATTGATGACGCAATTGTATATGGATTGTTTTTGTTGGACCTATTTGACCGAGGATTTATGTCAGCTGCATTACCCGATTACGCCATTCAATTAACAAATATAACCAAAAATTATGCAGGATCGACACGGCGACCAGCTGTTCAGGCTTTGAAAAATATAACCTTACATGTGCCAAGAGGCAGCTTTTTTGGTTTACTTGGACCTAATGGGGCCGGTAAGTCGACTATTATCAATATTATGGGGCAAATGGTCAATAAAACATCAGGACAGGTAGAAATTTGGGGCATTAACCAAGAGAAAAATCCGCGTGCTGCAGCTGCTTCTATTGGAATAGTTCCCCAAGAGCTAAACTTTGATCCATTTTTTACCCCCGAACAATTACTAGATCTTCAAGCAGGCCTATATGGTGTGCCGAAAAAGCAACGCAAAACTCAAGAAATTTTACAAGCCCTAAATTTAGAAGACAAAGCAAAATCATATGCTAGGTCTTTATCAGGTGGCATGAGGCGCCGTCTAATGGTAGCTAAGGCTATGGTCCATATGCCCCCAATTTTAGTGCTGGATGAACCAACCGCAGGTGTTGATATCGAATTACGCAAACAACTTTGGGATTATATGGTAGCCCTTAATAAGCAAGGTGTTACTATTATGTTAACTACCCATTATCTAGAAGAAGCCCAAGAATTATGTGATAGAATTGCCATTATTCATCGAGGGCAAATTGTTGCCAATAATACAAAAACGGCGCTTTTGGGCGGCCTTGATTCCAAAGAACTGATTATTCGGGTTGCACAACCCATTATGACGGCCCCTATATTGCTACAGCCCTATCACCCTAAATTATCAAACCCTCAGGAACTAAGGTTACGATATCAACCATCCAAAATTTCTATGGGCGCGTTATTGCAAAAAATTCAAGATGCGGGTTTAGAAATTGTTGATCTCAGCACTATTGAACCAAAACTCGAGGATATTTTTCTGTCCTTTACCAGGTCAGAACCCTGACATTTTGTTATGGAACCACCGCCTTACCTGATAAAGTAAATTGCTTTTATTTTTTCTTTAAATAAGATAAGAAACTGATCAGGCACCCGTAGCTCAGCTGGATAGAGCGTTGCCCTCCGAAGGCAAAGGTCGAGCGTTCGAATCGCCCCGGGTGCACCATATATAAGGCTAATCCTATTTATTAAAGCTTGTTAGCATTGGCGCACTATTTCAAAGATAATCAGCAAATTAAAAAAATCTGCCCCTACAATTGAAATAGTCTTCGGATCATCTATAATCTTTTTTGATACCTGCCCTTAATCTCTTAATCATCAAAATATTAACAAAAGGAATACATATGACCCCTTTATACACCGCTACCGCCATGGCAGTAGCCGGCCGAGCCGGCAAAGTCAACTCAAGCGATAATAAATTGAATTTTAACTTGTCCGTTCCCAAGGAACTGGGTGGTGACGGCAGTGCTGGCACCAACCCCGAGCAATTATTTGCAGCTGGCTATGCCGCTTGTTTTGGCGGTGCCTTATTAATGGTTGCCAAACAGCAAAAAATAAGCCCCTCCTCCGTTACTATTACCGCCCATGTCACAATTGGTAAAGAAAACGAAGGTTATAAACTTGCTGTTCATTTGGAAGGAAGTATGCCTGGAATATCTGCCAAAGACGCCGGCTTGTTAATGGAAAAAGCACACCAGGTTTGTCCTTATTCTAAAGCAACCCGTGGCAATATTGAGGTAAAATTGTCTGTAAAATCCGTGTAAATAATTTCCGATACATCAACCAAAATTAAGGGTAGCCGAACTTCCAAAAGCCTCGGCTACCCTGATTTATTTTAAACGTACATTATACGTATAGTGATTACCGGCCGCCAAAACGAACAGATTTACGGTTTGTTCCACTGCGTTTTCCCCCCATTGGATAAGAATCGCTGGCTTTTTTTGCTTTCCGGGCTGCAAAACCGCTTGATGGTGATTTTCTGGAAAATTTGCCGTCCTTAGGTGCTGCTCCCGCACTGAACGATGGGCGTCGTTTAGCATAAGGGCGTTCATGGTCATTTTTATCCAAATCAAAACCTTTTGCTGATGACTTAGGCCGGCGCAGCGCAAATTCAGTTCCTTCATGGTCACGAACAGATTTTTTACTGAATTTTGATGTGGCACGCTCTTCCCTGTTAAATCCACGCATACGTTGGGATTTACGGTCATTTTCTTTAATATGCGTTCTTGACCCCATCTGATCACCACGAAATCTTTTCACTTTCATTTCATTGCGTTCCAGAGGATCTGTAGATTCAAAGCTGTTGTCATCTGGTTGCGATCTGGATTTCATTTGATCACGATAGGTTTTTTTAGCTACCACTTTATTTTCATTTAACATCGGTGAAAATTCGGATAACTCATTATCTTGCTTTTGATATGATTTATATGGTTTTGTTTCAGTCTGGTTGCGACGGCGATTCTTAAAACCTTCTTGCCTAAAGGCTGAGTTATCAGAAAAACGTTGACCCTTTCTAACCGGCTGATCAGCATCAAAGCCTGATGCAAAACGGAATCGGGGCGAACGTTGTTGTTCTGCTCTATTAGCACCAGCTTTCCTTCTGACTGCACCAGTAGTAGCCGATGATGCCCCCCTAGACCCTTTCGATGTTTTTTCATCTGGATTCAGTAACTTGTGAATGGCTTTCCATTTAGCACCATCTTGCGATGTAATGAAACTGACAGCTAGCCCCGCAGCGCCAGCACGAGCAGTGCGGCCAATGCGGTGAATAAAATCTTCGGGTGACTGCGGTAAATCATAATTAATTACATGTTCTATGTGCGGTATGTCTAAACCACGCGCGGCAATATCTGTAGCAATCAAAATTCGGTATTTACGGTTTCGAAAAGCCTGGATGACCCTTTCACGCTTGTTTTGTCGTAAATCACCATGAATAGTATCAACACTATGTTCTTCTTTATGCAGCTTAATACATAACCTGTCGGCATTTCTTTTCGTTTTAACAAATACCAAAATTGACCCCTGACGTTCATCAAGCTGACTTACCAGATGCCCATATTTCTCACTTTCGCTCGTTTGAATAAGCTCATGCTTCACTTTATCTGCCGGTTTTGTTACAGGATCAATGGCAATGCGCACAGGATCTTTTACGTATTTGCTTGCTAATTTTAAAATGTCGCTTGGTAGGGTTGCAGAAAACAAAAGTGTTTGGCGCGGAGCAGTTAAATATTTAGCAATTCTTTCAAGTTGCGGGCCAAAACCCATATCCAACATCCGGTCTGTTTCATCAAGGACCAAGAAATCCGTACGATCCAATGTCAAGGAACCGCGCTGTAAATGATCATTAATTCGCCCGGGCGTTCCAACCACAATCCGCGCTTTTGCACGCAATTGTTCAAATTGCTTGGTCATCGAGTCACCGCCGATTAAAAGGGCTATTCTAATTCCGCTGCCTTTACCAAGCAACCGACCTACCATTTCTACTACCTGAGTTGCTAGTTCGCGGGTGGGAGTTAGAATGAGGGCACTACTGTCTGGATTAGATAAAAGGCGCACAATCATCGGAATAGAAAAAGCGGCTGTTTTACCGGTACCGGTTTGTGCCGAACCTAAAATATCCTGGCCTTGCAAGGCAGGTGGAATGGCCTGTGCCTGAATAGGGGTCGGTGTCACAAATTTCATATTCTCCAGGGTACGTAAAAGTTGCTCTGGTAATCCAAAGGACGAAAAATTCTGCATGTAAATTCCTGTAACAGGGCTAACCCTGTCAATAAAAGTTAATAAGCCGGCTATATCGGTGCATTGATAATCTTATGACTGCCAGACGTTAAAGTCACAAGCTCGTATTAGCATTCAAGAATCCGTAAACAAAACTCTGTCCTGCCGTCTCAATGACACAAGGCCAAAATCCCACCGCTTATATAGACCAAGCTATAATCAGAGGAACAATAGCGTAGCCCCTTAGGGGCCCGAGTCCTACACCCAACATATCATTTGTTGGTAACTCTTGAACAAACGCTATAAGGCTCCGGCAACCGGAATATTCTTATGTATCCTAAGGATACCCTGCCTTTTTAAAATAATTTATTTTCTAAAAGCAGCCTGCAAAAGCAAAGAGTTTTTATGAAAACTCAGGCGTATTATATCCTAATATCCCAAAGAAACAAGGTTTTCTTATTAATTTTTAAAACCAGTCTTGGTTTTTATGACATTACCCTTAATGGGCGATGGTAGTAATTGCAAAAAAGCTACGTTTGCTTTAGATTTCTCTCACGTAGTAAATTTTCCTGTATATGGAGTCGTAAATCATGGGCTGGTTCAGACGCTTTATTTTGGGTTTATCATCGCCTAAGACCGGCGAGGCAATGGAAAAAGAATCCCGCAACTGGATGGTTCAATGTCCTTGTGGACATGAACGCTCTGTTTGGGAAATGGGCGGCATTCGTTCCGGCGCTTCTGGCAAAAAGAAAATCTATGTACGCTGTGATAAATGCCAGAAACGCCACTGGAACACTGTTTATTATAAAGAACCAGCTAATCCCAAAACTGAGGGTTAACCCCTTAACCCCAATACAAAATTGGTTGGCTTACAACAGGACAACAGCGCTTTTTAAGCAGGCCCGGCTGCCACGACTTTATCAGCTACACTAAATTTCTTGAAATTATTACGGAAATTGTCGATCAATTTTTTTGCATTTGTCTGGTAATCTACCTGATTTTTCCAACCTTTGCGCGGATCAAGCAAGTGAGCGTCAACACCCTTCAATGATTTGGGCATGGCGAATCTAAACCCTGGCAGTTCCGTATATTCAGCTTTTTGCAGCTCGCCAGAAACGATGCTACGAATAATCGCCCGGGTCACAGGAATGTCAAAACGCTTGCCACCCTGGCCGTAACCACCACCAGTCCAACCCGTATTAACTAAATAAACGGGACATTTCGTTTGCTCTAAACGACGCAATAGCAAATCTGTATAAACACGTGCTGGACGGGGAAAGAAAGGTGCCCCAAAACATACACTAAAAGTGGGCTCAATACCTGCGGTGCTACCAACTTCTGTGCTACCAACCCGTGCAGTATACCCACTAAGAAAATAGTAAGCAGCCTGTTCTTGGGTTAAGCGCGCAACAGGGGGCAATACACCGTATAAATCGCAACTTAAGAAAATAACAGCCTGCGGATGACCAGCCTGGTTGGCAGCTATACGCTTTTGTACATATTCCAGGGGGTAGGCCGCCCGACTATTTTGGCTTAGGGTGTCATCATCGTATTTTGGATTACCATTTCTTGCATCAAGCGTAACGTTTTCGAGTACAGTACCGTGACGAATAGCCTGCCATATAACGGGTTCTTTTTCTTGGGATAAATTAATGCATTTGGCATAACACCCCCCCTCAAAATTGAAAACACCTTTGGCACTCCAACCATGCTCGTCATCACCAATCAGAAAACGTTCCGGATCAGCAGATAATGTTGTTTTACCAGTTCCCGATAGACCAAAAAATAAAGCCACATCACCTGCTGCGCCAACATTTGCGGCACAATGCATTGGCAACACATCTTGCGCAGGCAACAAGAAATTTAAAATCGAAAACATGGCTTTTTTCATTTCACCTGCGTAACGCAATCCGCACAACAAAATGCGGCGGTTGGTAAAATCAATCATCAGCGCAGCATCGCTATGAACATTGTCTTGTTTAGGGTCAGTTACCAACCCACTGGCATTCAACATCGTCCAGTTTTTTTGAGGGTCAGCACCCAGTGGTTGACGGATAAATAAATTTTGGCAAAATAATAAATGCCAGGCCATATCCGTTGTAACCTCCACGGTTATTTGATAAGCTTGATCAGCAGCAACAGCCATTTTGGTTGAAAAGGTTTCGCGCCCTTTCATGTAATGTTGGGCCTTTTGCCAAAGTTTTTCAAAAGTTTGTAACGTAACAGGTTGATTGACATTCCCCCAATCTACAGAGGTTTCTGTTAATTGGTTACGCACAATAAACCGGTCTTTGGGGGAACGACCGGTGCGTTTGCCTGTCTCCACTACCAAAGCTTTATTGCTGGCTAATTTTCCCTCTCCACGCTCAAGCGCCTTTTCGATTAACTGGTTGCTTGACAAATTCCGGTGTGGATTGGCTTGTGCTGCTGTTAGGTTCATACTTTCCCTCGCCCCTTAATATTAATGCGCTGTAATATGTTGTCTTTTGAAACTTAGAACAACCATAGCAAGGTTTAAAAAAAATTCCAGCGGTTGTTTAAGGGGATGTTTAATGGGATGTTGCGGGTTGTTCTCATATAGTCTAGAATTTTCATATGCTTTGTCTGAAACCTATATATCCGTTAAGCTTAGGGCATTTTAAATGATTAATAATTTCTCAGCTGATTTTGGTAAAACAGCAGGCGAATATCGTCAATATCGACATGGTTTTCCCCTTGATCTTTTTGTGCGATTAAAGAACCTAGGAATTGGGCTTGCAGGACAAGATATTATTGATTTTGGCACCGGAACTGGTAGTTTAGCTGCCCAATTTACGCGGCAAGGTTGCAATGTCATTGGTGTTGATGTCGCGCAAACAATGCTTGATCAAGCACGGATATTATCAAAAAAAGAAAATTTACACATTACTTATCACCAATCAGCTGCCGAGAAAACTAATCTACCCAATCAAAGTACTGACATTGTTAGTGCAGGTCAATGTTGGCATTGGTTTAATGGGCTTGCCGCAGCACAAGAAGCCCATCGCTTGCTTAGACGCAACGGGCAATTGGTTATTTGCCATGTCGATTGGCTGCCATTGCCCAACACAATTGTTGAAAAAACAGAATCGCTCATCTTGAAATATAACCCTAAATGGCCGTTTGCTAAAGGAACCGGTTTTTATGGTCAATGGGCTGAGCATCTTTTTCAAACTGGCTTTGTTGGGATTGAAAGCTTTAGTTTTGATGTTTGCTTTACATTCACCAAAGAATCATGGAGGGGTCGTATCCGCGCCAGCGGTGGGGTGGCTGCAAGCCTGTCACCTGATCAGGTTCTTTTGTTTGATTCTGAACATCAAGATTTGTTAAAAAAACATGCACCCCAGGAATTACTTGAAATTCCCCATCGGGTTTTTGTTATCATTGGGCGTAAAATACCTCAAGCCATTTTGTAATATTATAATGCCAATTTAGGGTATAGAGATTGAATATATTCGTGGATCCAAAAATACCTTCGGAATAGCGGGGTGATTTTCAGAATCAACACCCATATTATGCACGGACATTAACAGCTGTGCTTCAGACGGTAGTAAAGCAAGAGTTATTTTTAATAAATCAATCCCCTCTCCACCAAGATAGGTAACAAGATATTGGCGATC
>JAEUKQ010000025.1 GCA_016794225.1 Alphaproteobacteria bacterium
TAATGGCGCAAGCAATTAATTGGCGCGGTTGTTATAGCTTCCTTTTCCACACGGATATGCTATAGTTGGCCTCTGTAATATTTTCATGGTCGCATAGTTATAGCTTCCTTTTCCACACGGATATGCTATAGTCTATTGGCACTAACCCCCTGAAAAATAAGGGGGTTTTTGCTTTTAAAAGAGATAAAATTAGAATAAAACAAGTTGTTCTTTGCCAATTTTTTCTGTTTTTTTCGGTGATCCAACCAATATTTTTATCCGGCTATATTGTTGGTCGGTAACTTCTAACACCCGAATGCTGCCTTTAGATGGCAAATTTGTTTTAAGTCGGTTTAAATGTTTTGCAACCGTATCTTGCCCTTTGCAAATACGGCAATAAACCGATAATTGCACCATAAAATAGCCATCATTAATAAGAAACTTACGAAATTGGTTGGCGCATTTGCGTTCAAATTTACTTTCGGTGGGAAGGTCAAAAAATACAAGGATACGCATAAATTTTTCTTCCTTCCTTTCGGGCATATCAATTGGTCCTATTTCAGGTGGTTATTTGAAGCAGTTTTGGCAAAATAAGTTTGCTATGATCTTTTTCACGCGTTGCTTTTTGTAGGGTTTCGGCCGTGCGTTCAATTGCTTTAAGAAGGGTTATCTGTTCTTGATCAAATGCACAAATATGGCTTAAAACCGCCAGTAATTTTTGTTTGTCAACGGGCTTTAGGTCGGTATGTTCTAGGTTCTGAAATTGATGGAAAACAATTTCATCAATAAAGGGGCGAAATGGTTCAATCATATCATCGGCTAAGTTAAAGGCATTTAGGTTATTGGCATGATGTAGTCCTAAGGCCGGCAAGAAACCACTGGCAACCAAATTACGCGCTACGCAACCCCTTAAAATTGCATACCCATAATTCAGGGCTTTGTTTTTGATATCTTCGTGCCCACGCCGGAAATTAGCAAACAAATTATCCCAATATTCCCGTGCCGCTTGGGCTTCACAATTATCGGGGTCTCCTGATAAAACGGATTGTGATAATTTTAATAATCGATGATGACGGGTTCCATGTACCTTTTCAATAACGGCTGCTTGGTTGGCAATTTTTTGTGCCACCACCCGTTGCCATATTCTTTTTTTAAATGGCTCACCCCAATTAATTTGTAAAGCCAGTATTTCACTGTAACGGCTGTGCTGATGAAAAGGTAAAAAAAGCCCATTGGGAATATGGCTAGCATCGCAGGTAAAAAGCGCAATGCCATAATTGGCCAATTCCCGTAATAAAACACTGCTAAAATTTATTTCGGCGTTATCGGCAATGATAACGGCAATGTCCTCAAGCGGTAATGTAATTTCTTCGTTTATGTTATCCGAAGCCTTGTAAACAAGCTGGTGGTTTTTGAAACGAAGATAACTATCCTTGCTAATATGAACAACCCGCCAACCCATTATACAAGACGCGCCTTGCCAAAGGGTTGACGTTTTTCGCCTGTAACCTCGCGGTAATTTCCTAAAATATCGACTTGGTATTTTTTAAATTTTTCAAGATTTTGCACACCCCAGCTACGTTCAGATTTTTCTCTATTATATTTGTCAAAATTGATGGCTGCTGATGCTCTATCAAGCCCTGTAAAATATCCAAATATTTCTGCCTCTTTCTTCTTTTTAACTAAAATTAAATCATCTTTAAATAAGCTGAACTGGAATTGATAAGTGCCATCCATTATTCGCCAGTCTTTTTCATCTTTCCCTGCAGTTGATGCTTGATTGGGCAAGATATCTTTGGCGGCGTCTTTTAAGTAAATGGGTACCAAATAAAATTTCTTGTCTTTAGAAAAAACATCAACCCGTACCATATCACCGTTGTTCGCAATACCTTGGCGTACCGGCATACCCGATTTTTGGGTTTCTTTAATCCGCACCGTTTTAATAACCGGCCCTTGTGTGCCGTCGCGGCGGCGCATATGAACATTACTTGCAAAAGCCTTTTTACTATCCCATCCATATTGCTCTAGCTGTTCTTTTAATACTTGGTATACTGAATTTGCCCCACGGTCGGTATCAAAAATCAATTCGTCTAGTTCCTGGGTATTTTTTGCCTTAATATTCAGCAGTTTTGTTCGCAATGCAGAAACGCCATCGGAAGATAATTTTTTAACCGAGCGAATGGTTTCGTCATGAACCGAACCGCTTGCCTTACGGCGTGGTGCACGCGAAACAAAAACCCTGGACATATGTTGCATAACTTCTTCACGAAAACTTTCCAGGTTGCCCCATGGCACAGGAATTCGTGACTGTACGGCAAACCTTTTTAACCATTCCTTGCCCATTTCCTCAAGCCGGCTGGTATAACGTGATAGATATTGGACCATACCTTGGGTCGATACAGCGCACATTAGGGCATCCAACGCATGGTGTAGATCGCCTGCTTGCCGTTCTTTACTAAAACCCCAACGATGGCGTAAAAACGCAGTTAGCGAGCCATTGCGTGTTTGCACCGCATTTTTTACGTTTTTATGATCGTTTAATTTTAGAAATGATCGAATATAACTGGCGGCATAACGGGTTATATAGGAAGTATCGCGTAAATTACGCTCGATGAAGCTATTTTCGTCTTCATGTTTTATCTTTAATAGACGATTTTGTTTGGGCTTGGGCAAATTCATAGCCATAACCCATTGCTTAAAATCAAGCCATTTGGGGCTATCAAGCCCAAAATATTCAGACGGAATTTGGTTGCGTTTCTGGCGGTTTTCTTGAATAAAACATAAAACCTTGTTGTGAAGGCTATCATCTAAACTGCGACTATAGGGGATAATATGATCAATTTCCAAGGCAAGTGGGTCTTGTAAATGTTCAATCCGAATATCTTTGCCCGAATAAACGCATTTTTCATTTTGTTGGCGCCACAATCGAAATTTTAAAAGATTATCCCCGCTATCTGGGTTTAAGCCAATTTCTTGGCAATTCTCGGCTGCTTTCTCTTTTTCCTGTCGATATTTTTCTTGTTCTTTTTTGATTTTGTTGCGTTCGGCTAAACTGTTTTTAGAATCGCGTGTGAATTCAATATTAATTTGATCTGGCCGGCCGTGCTGGCGGATAACAGCATTAATTACCTTACGAACCTGACAAATAGCCCGGTGAACAACCGGGTTTCGAATTTCGTCAAAATAGATGCCAAGTTTTTCAAGTTCATCAAACGATGGCAAAAAATCAAATTTCTGGGTTTCTGAATCGGGGTCGTGATGCTTGTACCCAGCCAGTTCACATGCTTCTGCATAACCATGCCATTGGCGCAGGTGCGGGTTTATTTTTTTCAGGGCTTTTAAGGATAAATGAAGGTGTTTTTTAAAGTTTAAATATTTTAGTTTCTCGGCAACATTAGATTGGACAATTTTTACCAACTCCCCAAAGGTTTCTTCTTCGCTTTTGGTGTTGGTTAAAACTTCGCCAATCTTATCAAATTTTTCTTGTTGGTGGAAAATTGCCTGAAAGGCTGTTTCACCAAACTCTTCGTAAACTTTTTTAATGGCATGATAACCTTGTAATTCAATAAATTTTGCACTTTCTGCATCTTTTATCTTACCGTTTTTGTCAGCTTGATTGGAATAGGCCAAACCCCGATAAATAATATTTTCAGATAAACCTAAGGTTTTGCGGATAGTTTTATAAGTAATGCTTTTTTGTTGATGTGCCAGTTCATATATTTTATTTTTTTGATCACTTGTTAATTCAATTTTTTCCGGATTATCAATAGTACGTAAGGTTAAATTGGAAATTTTTGTTAACAAAACGAAAAGCTCAGACGAATAGCATTGTTTGGGCGCCCTTCGTTCATCTTTCTCGAAAATGCAGCGGCCAATCATTTTTTCTAGTTGCTGCTTATCCATAGCAGCACGTTGATAAAAAGCTATTTCATGAAATTGACTATAAAAATCGTCGCTTAGTTGTTGAAATCCAAATTTCTTTTGGTGGGTGAAAATTAAATCTGCTTCCGCCTTGATGTCCTGACGCGAAACCGATTTTAGATAACTACCATCACGGTTGCGGAATATTGGGTCATTACCAGCTAGATTGGCAATCATCAATTGTGGAAAGCTAAGCAAGCCGGCTTCTTTAAGTGATAGTCTGTTTTGTTGGATGGCTTCTTTAACTTTTCCTTGCTCTTCTTGAACATTTTTGTCATCCGAGTCGCTTTTTTGGGGTTTATATACACGTAATTTTGCCAAATGATAAAGACTGCGAAATAATTCTTGGGGTGTCAGTTGTCGTTCCAAAGCAGCAGCGCGCAAGTGCCAGGGCGAAGAGGTTACAGGGCAAGAAGATTGCAAAATGTTCTCTATATCTTGCGCGGATAAAATATTATGCTTTTGAAATAAATCCTTAATCTGATTAAGCCGTTGGCGCCGCCGTCTTAGGCGACGGCGTTGCGAACGCTTCTCGCGTCTGGGTAATGCCAGTGATTTACCATCTTTTTGATTCTCTGCTTGTGTAAATGTTCGTACCCCTAAGCCAATAATTTTTCCTTGAAGTGTCACTTCGCCGGTTTCAGGGTCAATCTGTTGTAACTTCTGGTCATCGATTTCCGTAAAAGCCCAACCGATTGAAGCAATACCAATGTCAAGGCCAAGCACTTTTTTCATTTGTTCCTCCCTTAATTGTCTTGTGCTATTGACTTTAAAAACAAAAAACATACAATAACAAGCTATTTCGACTTATAGTATATCCGTGTGGAAATGGTTGTTATAATAAGAAGAAATTCGTGGGTTCCTCCCGCCGCAAGGCGGGATACCCTATTTAAGCACAACGTTGTTTATTTCTCGTATCTCTCAAAACTTTACCTAATCATATTTTACTGGACGTTTTAAAAGATTCCCCCTATAAACGGGCAACCATTGGCGTTTCCTGGGCTGTTTTGGGGCTGTTATGCCGATTTAGATAACCATTCCATGCTTGGTTTTTTGATGGTATAGCCACAAGACAATCAGGTCAGCCAACCACTTTTAGACGGGAGCTTGATAGCCCCAGTCGGGGTTTGTCAAGGTTGTAAACCATGACCCAATCTTTACCTGTGCCTTTTCCCCATTACCTTACTTTTGATGATGTCTTGCTGTTGCCTGGTTATTCCGAAATTATTCCGGCCGATGTTGATTTAAGCGTGCAGTTGGGTATTAAATTAACCTTGAAGATTCCTATATTATCGGCCCCTATGGATACCTTAACCGAAAGTAACATGGCAATTGCCATTGGTAAAATTGGGGGGCTTGGAATTATTCACCGCAACCTAACAATTGATCAGCAGGTAACCCACCTAAAAAGCGCACTTGATGCTGGTGTAAAAGTTGGTGTTGCCGTTGGTTTTGGTGCCGATTTTGAAAGCCGGATTCAAAGGTTAGCTGGTTTGAAACCCCATGTTATCTGTGTTGATTCAGCCCACGGACATACCAAAAACATTATTCAAGCAACCCGCTATATCAAAAAGTATGATCCGTCTATTTTGTTAATTGCCGGTAATATAGCAACCTATGAGGGTGCCAAGTCTTTGTTTGAGGCCGGTGCAGATATCGTCAAGGTTGGAATGGGGGCAGGTTCAATCTGTACCACCCGTATTGTATCGGGGGTTGGAGTGCCACAATTATCGGCAATTTTTGATGCTGCAAAAGCTGCTAAAGAATTTAACCGCCCAATTATTGCCGATGGCGGCTTGCGTACCAGTGGTGATATTGTCAAGGCATTGGCAGCTGGTGCTTCTGCGGTAATGTTGGGTTCCATGCTGGCTGGAACCGAGGAATCGGTGGGCGAGGTTATCGAATATCAGCAAAAACGTTATAAATCATATCGCGGTATGGGTTCGATTAAATCAATGGTGCAGGGCAGTGCCACCCGCTATGGCCAACATTACACACCAGGTGAGCAGCAAAAACTTGTACCGGAAGGCGTTGAGGGATTGGTGCCATATCGCGGACCGTTAGCTGGGTGGATGCACCAAATTTTGGGAGGTGTACGGGCTGGATTTGGTTATGTTGGGGCTGTCCAACTACAACAATTACAACAAAAAGCCAGGTTTGTTACAATCAGCACGGCTGGTGTGCTTGAATCCCACCCGCACAGCATTACACATACATCATCGGGACAATAAATATGATTGTAATTGTCGATTTTGGTTCACAAACCGCCCATATGATTGGTCGTCGTTTAAAAAAAATGGGTATAGCGGTTGATATATGCCAGCCAAATCAACTGACAAGCAAAATTGATCAATTAAACCCTAGGGGAATTATTCTTTCCGGCGGGCCTGCTTCAGTCAATCAAACCGATTCGCCAACAATTGATACGAACATTTTGGCACGCAACATTCCCATCCTTGGTATTTGCTATGGGTGGCAATTGATGGCCAAATTGCTTGGCGGACAGGTTGTTTCAGAGCGTAAGGAATATGGTCCTGAACAAGTATATTTTCGAAAAAATGTTTTTGGCCTTAATTCTTTGTCTGGAAGCGTTATTATGTCGCATGGCGATTGTGTTGAACAAATCCCGACCGGATTTGAAATTATAGCTTCGACCAAAAATGTTGCATGTGCAGCTGCCTATAATCCTGTTAAGCGTTTATATGGCGTTCAGTTTCATCCTGAACTACATGATACGGAACAGGGGTTTGAAATGCTGAATTTTTTTGTAACCAACATTGCCGGTTGTGTTTCAACCCTAACCCCCCTGAACATAAACGACATAATGAATAAAATTCGGACAAATGTTGGGAAAGATGAAGTCATTTGTGCTATATCAGGTGGTGTTGATTCAACAGTTACGGCAACACTTATTGAACAAGCGATAGGAAGACAGCTTCGGCTGGTATATGTTGAAAATGGTTTAATGCGCACCCAAACACAAGAGCGGGTTTTGGACTTGTTTCCAAGAGTAACAGTTATTCAAGCTGAAAATGTTTTTTTACAGGCATTAAAAGGAAGTACCGATCCTGAAGTGAAACGTAAAACTATTGGAAAGTTGTTTATTGATTTGTTTGAACAAGAAGCCCGCAAGTTTCCTAAAGTTAAATTTTTAGCTCAAGGTACAATTTATTCTGATGTGATCGAGTCGCAAGGAACAAAACTGTCGTCAAAAATTAAGTCGCATCATAATGTTGGCGGGTTACCGGAAAAACTGGCCTTGCGCTTGCTGGAACCTTTGCGCGAATTTTATAAAGATGAAGTACGCGATATTGGCAGGCTTCTTAAAATTCCTGAAGCAACACTCATGGAACATCCTTTCCCTGGTCCTGGTTATGCTGTGCGGATACGGGGAGAAGTAACGTCCAGCAGGTTAAAGCAGGTCAAGCAGGCGGATGCCATATTGACCGAAGAAATGCGTAAGGCGGGTCTTTATAACAAAGTTTTCCAATGTTTCCCTGTGATGACGGGTGCTTATAGTACGGCGGTTAAGGGGGACGAAGGCATTTTTGCCGAAGTTGTTGCGATTCGAGCTTATGAATCGGTGGATATTATGACATCAAGTTGGGCGCGTTTGCCTTACGATGTTTTACAAAATATTTCTACGCGGATTGTCAATGAAGTTCCCCATGTATCGCGTGTTGTTTATGATATTTCTACCAAGCCGCCGGCAACTATGGAATGGGAATAACAGGTTAAAAAAGGGGTACATTAATGTATCTTGTTATTGGGATCGCAATGTCATTTGTTGGGGGTATGATGCTTTTATTATCACCTCACAATCCGGTTATAACGGATCTTGCGTTGCGGCCTTTTATTATCGGGGGTATTATATTTATCCTGTTAGGTGCCTGGCTTAAAATCGTTCGAAAGAAATAACTTTATTGGTTGCTGTGATAATAATCCTAAAGTCATTGATTTGGGTGTTGAAAAAACAATAAAATACCCTATAAGGGTGTTGGTGTTATTTGTTGCCAAGTTGTGGTGATGTTGATGGATGTGTTGTTAAAAGAATATCTACCTGTCGTTGTTTTTCTTGGAGTGGCTTTTGCCATATCTTGTGCTGCGGTTATTGCATCATTGATCGCTGCTTGGCAGAAACCTGATACAGAAAAATTAAGTTCGTATGAATGCGGCTTTGAACCATTCGACGATGCACGTCGCCCATTTGATGTACGTTTTTATTTGGTATCAATTCTATTTATTATATTTGACCTTGAAGTTGCTTTTCTGTTTCCGTGGGCTATTTCGCTTGCAGACATAGGCACATTCGGTTTTTGGTCGATGATGTTGTTTTTAGCTATTCTTACCATAGGTTTTATTTATGAATGGAAGAAGGGGGCGTTAGAATGGGAATAGAAAAATCACTTCCCCTAAGTGCAAAATTACCTGAGAAAACAACCCCGGATGAATTGCTTAAAGCTGTTTCGGCAGATGTTGCTGACAAGGGGTTTGTGGTTGCCCAGCTAGATAAGCTGGTGAATTGGGCGCGTACAGGGTCACTTTGGCCGATGACATTCGGCCTTGCTTGCTGTGCCGTCGAAATGATGCATGCATATACGGCGCGCTATGATTTGGATCGTTTTGGCATTTTTCCCCGCGGTTCACCGCGTCAGTCGGATGTTATGATTGTAGCTGGGACGCTTACTAATAAGATGGCTCCTGCCTTGCGCAAGGTGTATGACCAAATGGCCGAGCCACGATGGGTTATTTCAATGGGTTCATGTGCTAATGGCGGGGGGTATTATCATTATTCTTATTCGGTTGTGCGGGGATGTGATCGCATTGTTCCTGTTGATATTTATGTTCCAGGGTGTCCTCCGACAGCTGAGGCCTTGGTTTATGGAATATTGCAGCTACAGCGCAAAATTCGCCGTACCGGCACAATCATGCGGTCATAGGGATTAGCAAGAATGTTAGAAAAACCTTGGATCGTAGAACAACAAAACCGGTTACGCGAAATTTCTCAACAGTTACAGAAACAAATACCATCTATTGAAATAAAGTGGCCATTGGGCGAATTAACCGTTACTGTGCATAAGGAACACCTCGTTGATGTTGTTCGTTTTTTGGGCGAAGAGCAGGGTGGTCTTTTTAATCAATTGATTGATATTTGTGGTGTTGATTATTTATCACGTCCCAAACGGTTCGAGCTTGTGTATCATTTATTAAGCCTACGCCATAGTTTGCGGGTGCGTTTGAAGTTATTGCTTACAAATCAAGAGGCAGCGCCATCGTTAGTTGCGATATTTCCAAATGCCGGTTGGTACGAGCGCGAGGCATGGGATTTATACGGCATACCTTTCCTTGGTAACCCCGATTTACGTAGAATATTAACAGATTATGGGTTTGAGGGTCATCCCTTGCGTAAGGATTTCCCATTAACTGGCCATGTTGAAGTTCGTTACGACGAGTTGCAGAAAAAAGTTCTTTACGAGCCAGTAAAACTTTCGCAGGAATTTCGCAGGTTTGATTTTCTAAGTCCTTGGGAGGGAATCTTGCAATTGCCAGGCGATGAAAAAGCAAAAGGAACTAAGCCGTGATTATAGAAAACAAACAACAATCCCAAACCGTTGTAAAAGAAATCACGGGTAATCCGATGTTGATGAACTTTGGTCCACAACACCCTGCTGCCCATGGTGTTTTACGGTTGATTATGGAAATGGATGGTGAAATTGTCCAGCGGCTTGATCCGCATATTGGTTTGTTACATCGTGGTACTGAAAAGTTAATTGAACATAAAACATATCTTCAAGCCATTCCTTACTTTGACCGCTTAGATTATGTATCACCAATGTGTCAGGAACACGCTTTTGTATTGGCGGTTGAAAAATTGTTGAATGTGCAAGTACCATTGCGTGCCCAGTTTATTCGGGTGTTATTTGATGAGATAACACGCATCTTAAACCATTTGTTGAATATTCCTGCTTATGCCATGGATGTTGGTGCTATAACACCTATTCTATGGGCATTTGAACAGCGTGAAATTTTGATGGAGTTTTATGAACGGGTTAGTGGGGCTCGTCTGCATGCCGCTTATTATCGTCCAGGAGGTGTTCATCAAGACCTTCCTAACGGAATACTTGAGGATATCTCTAAATGGGCACAGAAATTTCCAAAATTTATTCAAGACCTTGAAAGTATTTTAGACGAAAACCGTATCTTCAAACAGCGCCTTGTTGATATTGGAATTATCAGTGCGGCTGATGCGATTAGATGGGGGTTCACAGGCCCGATGTTGCGGGCTTCTGGTGTTGATTGGGATTTGCGTAAGGCACAGCCTTATATGGTTTATGATCGTATACAGTTCGATATTCCGATTGGCAAGAACGGAGATTGTTATGATCGGTATTTAGTGCGGATGGCCGAACTAAAACAATCTTTGCGCATTATTAATCAGTGTATTGAACAGATGCCATCAGGGCCAGTTACAAGTGATGATCGTAAGATTGTTCCGCCCAAAAGGGCAGAGATGAAGCAATCCATGGAAGCATTAATTCATCACTTCAAGTTATATACCGAGGGATTTCATGTTCCGTCTGGTGAAACGTACGCTGCTGTTGAAGCGCCTAAGGGCGAATTTGGTGTTTATTTAGTTTCTGATGGTTCAAACAAACCATACCGCTGTAAGATCCGTGCACCTGGCTTTGCACATTTGCAAGCGATGGATTTTGTAAGTAAGGGACACATGTTAGCCGATGCTGTAGCTATATTGGGTTCGATGGATATTGTTTTTGGTGAAATCGATCGTTAGGAATGAAGAAGAACATCATGGAACAATTCGAGTTTACACCGGCAAATCTGAAAACGATTGGTGAGATTATTAAAAAATATCCAGCAGGTCGTCAGGCTAGTGCTGTATTGCCCGTACTTGATTTAGCTCAACGTCAAGCGGGCGGATGGCTATCTTCGGCTGCAATCGAGCAAGTTGCACAGATTCTTCAGATGCCTCCTATACGTGTTTATGAGGTTGCTTCTTTTTATAGTATGTTTAACCTGAAACCTGTTGGACGTAATCATATTCAAGTTTGTCGAACAACACCATGCTGGTTACGTGGTGCTGATAGATTAACAGAATTATGCAAAACAAAACTTGGGATTAACAAGGGGCAAACAACGCCTGACCAACAATTTACCTTAAGTGAAGTTGAATGTTTGGGGGCTTGCTGCAACGCGCCAATTGTACAAATTAATGATGATGTTTATGAAGATTTAACGCCAGATTCGTTGTCCAAAATTTTAGATGAATTAAAAGCAGGTAAACAGCCCATGACAGGTTCACAGACCAACCGACAGGGCTCTGCACCTGAGGGAATGTTTATAAGCGATGATCAACAGGCTGGTTCTTCCAAACAAAACCAGCAAAAGACATAGGGCTGCATTATGTTGCATCAGCAAGATAAAGTTTTTAAAAATTTGTATGGGTTGTTAGACTGGCGTCTTGAAGGTGCTAGAAAACGAGGGATTTGGGATAATACCAAGGAATTGTTATCTAAGGGGCGTGATTGGATTATCGATGAAATAAAAAAATCCGATTTGCGTGGGCGGGGCGGAGCTGGTTTCTCAACGGGAATGAAATGGTCATTTATGCCCAAGGATCTTCAAGGAAAATCTGCATATTTGGTTGTTAATGCTGACGAGTCTGAGCCAGGTACCTGTAAGGACCGCGAAATTTTACGGTTTGATCCACATTTATTGGTCGAGGGATGTTTAATAGCCGCATTTGCCATAGGTGCTCAGACAGGGTATATCTATGTTCGGGGCGAATTTTATCACGAAGCACAACGCCTACAACAAGCAATTGATGAAGCATATGCAGCCGGTTTAATAGGCAAGAACGCATGCAGCAGCGGTTTTGATTTTAACTTATACGTACATCGTGGGGCTGGGGCGTATATCTGTGGTGAAGAAACAGCCTTGTTAGAGAGTCTTGAGGGGAAAAAGGGCATGCCACGCTTAAAGCCACCTTTTCCTGCAGCTATGGGGCTATATGGTGCACCCACAACAATTAACAACGTTGAGACGGTCGCAGTGACGCCAACTATTTTGCGTCGTGGTGCGGCTTGGTGGAGTGGTCTTGGTCGACCAAAAAATACTGGAACTAAAATATTTTCAATATCAGGGCATGTTAACAAGCCCTGTAATGTTGAAGAGCAAATGGGTATACCCTTGCGTGAACTTATTGAACGTTATGCTGGTGGTGTTCGTGGGGGGTGGGATAATTTATTGGCGGTAATTCCAGGTGGATCATCGGTGCCGATGATCCCAAAATCAATTTGCGACACTGTGTTGATGGATTTTGATAGTCTGCGTGAAGTAAAATCCGGGCTTGGTACGGCGGCAGTTATCGTGATGGATAAATCGACGGATTTAATTGCTGCAATTGCAAGACTATCACATTTTTATATGCATGAAAGTTGTGGCCAATGCACTCCATGCCGTGAAGGTACGGGGTGGATGTGGCGGGTTATGGAGCGGTTAACAATTGGTAATGCTGACATACGTGAAATTGATATGTTGCTTGACGTATCACGCCAGGTTGAAGGACACACAATCTGTGCTCTGGGTGATGCTGCGGCTTGGCCCATCCAGGGATTAATCCGACATTTCCGCCCTGAGATTGAACAGCGGATTGCTAATCACCGGATAAAACATCCAGCAGTTGCAGTTAATTGATATTGAATAAGTGAGATTAGACGTGCCCAAACTGATTATTGATGGAAAAGAGATTGAAGTGATGCCAGGCTTAACAATTATTCAGGCTTGTGAGCAGGCAGGTATCGAAGTACCACGTTTTTGCTATCACGAACGATTGTCAGTTGCTGGCAATTGTCGTATGTGCCTTGTTGAGGTAGAAAAATCGCCAAAACCAGTGGCTTCTTGTGTTATGCCAGTATCCGAAGGCATGGTTGTTAAAACACAAACAGATACAATTAAAAAAGCACGCCGGGGGGTTATGGAATTCTTGCTTATTAATCACCCGCTTGATTGCCCAATTTGTGATCAGGGTGGCGAGTGTGATTTGCAAGATCAGGCTATGGCCTATGGTTTTGATCGCAGCCGTTATGAGGAAAACAAGCGTGCTGTTCAAGATAAAAATTTTGGTCCATTAATTAAAACTTCAATGAATCGCTGTATTCATTGTACTAGGTGTATTCGTTTTTCTACAGAAATAGCAGGTGTCCCTGATATTGGTGCTGTTGGGCGTGGTGAAAAAATGGAAATTACCACCTATGTTGAAAAGGCGGTTGCATCCGAATTATCGGGTAACTTAATCGATATATGTCCTGTAGGTGCCTTAACATCAAAACCCTATGCTTTTGCAGCGCGTCCATGGGAGCTAAAGAAAACACATTCAATCGACGTTATGGATGCGGTTGGAAGCCATATTCGTGTTGATACCAGAGGTGCAAAGGTTTTGCGCATTTTACCACGAATACATGAAGATATTAATGAAGAATGGTTGGCAGATAAATCGCGTTTTGCCTGTGATGGCCTTGCAAGGCAGCGCCTAGATCGCCCTTATATTCGCAAAGATGGTAGGTTGGTACCAACAACATGGGCTGAGGCATTGGCACACACTGCACAAGCTATAAAAAAAGCGCAACCAACCAACATGGCTGCTATAGCAGGGGATATGGCCGATGTAGAAGCGATGTTTGCTTTGAAGGAATTGTGGGTTAGCCTTGGTAGTAATAATTTTGATTGTCGACAAAATGGTAGTTTGTTAGGAGCAGGGGGACGTGCTACCTATTTATTGAACACAACGATTAATAATCTTGAGAAAGCTGATGTCTGCTTGTTAATAGGTACTAATCCTCGTTGGGAAGCCCCATTAATTAATGCCAGATTACGCAAGGCTTATGTCCAAAATGGTCTAAAAGTTTTTGTGATTGGTCCGAAGATTGATCTAACCTATCCGGCTGAATATTTAGGTGAGTCACCAACAATACTCAATGAGATTACCCAAGGCACTCATCCCTTGTCTACCCTGTTACAACAGGCAAAAAAACCAGTATTAATTCTAGGCGAGAATGTTACAAGCCGTTCTGATGGTATGGAAATTCATCAAACATCTATGTTAATTGCCGAGAAATTTGGATTTATCAAAGCTGATTGGAACGGGTTTAATGTTTTGCATCGCGCAGCTTCCCGTGTTGGCGGATTGGATATTGGATTTATTCCATCGGAACAGGGAAAATCAACCCGACAAATACTTGCAGCGGCAAAGTCTGGTCAGCTTTCTTTGTTATATCTGTTGGGCGCTGATGAACTGGATTTACAAGATGTTAATAATTGTTTTATTATTTATCAGGGGCATCATGGCGATATTGGTGCACACCGGGCTGACGTTGTTTTACCGGGGGCAGCTTATACCGAAAAAGATGCAACTTATGTAAACACCGAAGGGCGTATTCAACAAACCAGAATGGCGACTCTACCTCCTGGTGAAGCAAAAGAGGATTGGCGGATTATTCGCGCACTATCTGAATTAGTTGGCAAGACTTTGTCTTTTTCCAATCGGCATCAATTACAGCAAATGATTTCTAAGAAACACGCTGTTTTTCAGCAAAAAAATATTGTTGCTGTGCAGGGTTGGGTTATGGGTTCGGGGCGTGTAGGTAATATAACGCCTGCGCCCTTAAAGGATGCGGTTGTTAATTATTACATGACCGATCCAATTAGCCGTGCGTCTGAAACAATGGCAGCATGTACTGCAGCTTTTGTTCAACCAAACCAACAGGAGAACAAAGCACATGGCTGAATTTCTTAGCGAGTACCTTTGGCCATTGGTCTTACTTATTCTTCAGGTTGTTGCAATAATCGTTGCACTACTGATTGCTGTTGCTTATTTAACCTACGCCGAGCGCAAAGTGCTTGCGGCCATTCAATTAAGAAGAGGCCCAAATGTTGTCGGTCCATTTGGCCTTTTACAACCTTTTGCTGATGGTCTTAAGCTTTTGACAAAGGAAACTATTATTCCCACTGTGGCTAATAAGGTTATTTTTATTACGGCACCCATTCTAACCTTTGGGTTAAGTTTAGCGGCTTGGGCTGTTATACCCGTGAACGACGGATGGGTTATGGCCGATATTAATGTTGGCATTTTGTACCTTTTTGCAATTTCATCTCTGGGTGTTTATGGCATCATCATGGCTGGATGGGCAAGCAACTCGAAATATCCTTTTTTAGGCGCGCTGCGTTCCGCAGCACAGATGGTTTCCTACGAGGTCTCTATTGGTTTGGTGTTAATTACCGTTTTACTTTGCGTTGGTTCTCTCAATCTATCTGATATTGTTCGCGCACAGCAGGGTTTATGGTTTGTTTTGCCATTATTCCCGATGTTTGTGGTTTTCTTTATTTCAGCGCTTGCTGAAACAAATCGCACGCCTTTTGATTTGCCTGAAGCCGAGGCAGAGTTAGTTGCCGGATTTTTTTCAGAATATTCATCCATGAGTTTTGCTATGTTTTATTTGGCAGAATATGCCAATATGATATTAATGAGTACGTTAATGTCGATTTTGTTTTTGGGTGGATGGTTACCCCCACTGAATATAGCGCCATTTACGGATATTCCTGGACCCATTTGGTTAGGATTAAAAGTTGCATGTATCTTGTTTTGTTTTATTTGGATTCGTGCAACCTTTCCACGGTATCGGTATGATCAGTTGATGCGTTTGGGATGGAAAGTCTTTTTACCTTTCTCGCTTTTTTGGGTTGTTCTTACAGCGGGTGTGTTGTTATATGCAGGTTGGTTGCCAGGACAGTCTTAGATAATAGGAAATGATCATGCGCTTTCGTGAGACAATTAAAACATTTTTACTTTGGGAGCTGGTAAAGGGGATGTTGGCATCTTTCCGTCATATCTTCCGCCCAAGAGTAACCCTTAACTATCCTTATGAAAAAGGGCCTTTAAGCCCCAGATTCAGAGGCGAGCATGCTTTGCGCCGCTATCCAAATGGCGAAGAGCGTTGTATTGCCTGCAAATTGTGTGAAGCGGTTTGTCCGGCGTTAGCAATTACTATTGAAGCAGAGCCACGTGATGATGGTAGCCGTAGAACAACGCGCTATGATATTGATATGACAAAATGTATTTATTGTGGTTTGTGTCAGGAAGCTTGTCCAGTCGATGCAATTGTTGAAGGACCAAATTTTGAGTTTGCAACTGAAACTCGAGAAGAATTAGTTTATACAAAAGATAAATTACTTGCAAATGGCGATCGTTGGGAAGCACAGATAGCACAAAGTCTTCAAGCTGATGCTCCATATCGATAATGTAAGTTATTAAAATGTCTATATTAATTTGGTGTAACAAAAGAATTTTGCTATTACGATAATAGAACAAACAAAGTAATAAAATATGACTATTCAGGAAATTGCTTTTTACATTTTTTCATCGGTGGCTATTATAGCGTCTTTGATGGTTGTTTCTGCACGTAATCCGGTGCACTCGGTGTTGTTTTTGATTGTAGTTTTTTTTAATGCTGCAGGGTTATTTTTATTAGCAGGTGCGGAATTTTTAGCCCTAATTTTGCTGATCGTATATGTTGGTGCTGTTGCTGTACTGTTTTTGTTTGTCGTGATGATGATGGATATTAACTTTGCCACAATCAGGCAGGGGTTTGTTCGTTATTTTCCATTCGCAGGCTTGGTTGGATTAATTTTGCTTGCTGAAATTATTTTTGCAATCACTAGTATACCTGATGTGGGTGGTAGAGCAACCTTGGGTGGTGTAGCACATCCAATTCCTGATCCACAACAGGTTTCAAATGCACATGCACTTGGACGAATTTTATACACCGACTATTTTTATGTTTTTCAACTTGCGGGAATTGTGTTGCTTGTGGCTATGATTGGTGCAATTGTTCTCACTTTACGTGAACGGCCAGGTTCGAAGCATCAAAATATTGGCCGTCAATCATACCGTAGTTCTTCCGATACACTTCAGCTTATTCAAGATAAACCAAGCGGCCAAGGGGTTCATAATGGTTGATGTGCAGGCTTATTTAATTGTTGCAGCGATTATTTTCACAATAGGTGTTTTTGGTATTTTTATTAACCGTAAAAATATCATCACTATATTAATGGCAGTTGAGCTAATTTTGCTTGCAGTAAATATTAACCTAGTGGCTTTTTCAGTTTATCTTGGTGACTTAACAGGACAAGTTTTTACCATGCTTATATTAACGATTGCAGCGGCAGAAGCGGCTATAGGTTTGGCAATTTTGGTTGTTTATTTCCGTAATCGCGGGTCTATTGCCGTTGATGAAATAAACAGCATGAAGGGATAGGATAATGTACGCGTTAATCGTTTTTCTGCCTTTCTTTGCGGCTTTAATTTCTGGCCTTGGTGCTCGTTGGTTGGGTGATCGGGGCAGTCAATTTATAACAACTGCTTTTGTTATTGTTGCTGCCGTGTTGTCATGGTGGGTTTTTGCGCAAGTTATGAATTCAGAACATCGATTGCAAATTATTGATTTGTTATCATGGATACAGTCAGATGATTTAAAAATTTCCTGGACATTGCGTATTGATTCTATAACCGCGGTAATGCTGGTGGTGGTATGTTCTGTTTCAGCAATGGTGCATTTATATTCAATTAGCTATATGCACGGTGATCGTTCTGTTCCAAGATTTATGGCTTATTTAAGCCTTTTTACCTTTAGTATGCTTATGCTGGTAACTGCAGACAATTTAGTCCAGCTATTTTTTGGATGGGAAGCAGTCGGGCTAAGTTCCTATTTGCTTATTGGATTCTGGTATGAAAAACCATCCGCAAATGCTGCAGCGATTAAAGCTTTTGTTGTTAACAGGGTTGGTGATTTGGCTTTTGCTATTGGGATTATAGGGGTTTTTGTTACATTTGGCAGTCTAGATTTCACATCAATTTTTGCCAGTGCAAGTGCAGAAGCAGACAAGACGGTGCTGTTCCTGGGTGTTGAGTGGCCAGTTATTGATACATTAGCAATGTTGCTTTTTATAGGCGCTATGGGCAAATCTGCCCAGATTGGTTTACATGTATGGTTGCCAGATGCTATGGAGGGGCCAACCCCAGTGTCAGCTTTAATTCACGCTGCCACCATGGTAACGGCAGGGGTTTTTTTGGTATGTCGTCTGTCACCTGTTTTTGAATTTGCACCGGTTACTTTGAACTTTATTACAATTATAGGTGCAACCACAGCTTTCTTTGCGGCAACAATAGCCTTATGTCAAAATGACATCAAACGTATAATTGCCTATTCAACCTGCAGCCAGTTAGGTTACATGTTTTTTGCTGCTGGGGTTTCGGCTTATGATGCGGCCATGTTTCATTTATTTACACATGCATTCTTTAAAGCTTTATTATTCTTGGCAGCTGGTTCGGTTATTCACGCCTTATCGGGTGAACAGGATTTGCGTAAAATGGGTAGCATTTGGCGTGCTGTACCTGTTACTTATGCGCTGATGTGGATTGGTAATGTTGCTCTTGGCGGGCTTGGTATTCCTCATGTTTTTGGTTTTGCCGGATTTTACTCGAAGGATGCCATTTTAGAAGCTGCTTGGCTTGCCCATAGTTGGGTAGGTTATTACGCCTTTTGGTTAGGCATATTGACAGCTTTATTAACGGCCTTCTATAGCTGGCGTTTATTGTTAATGGTGTTTCATGGTTACAATCACCGCCAGATACTAAATCAAGCAGATCTAAAAAACGTTTACGTTCATGATGATATTCATGGCGATCATAAACACCACCATCACCAGCATCATGCACATGAGTCTTCGGCAATTATGTTGGTACCAATGTTGGTGTTGGCTGTTGGTGCTATTATAGCAGGTTTTTATTTTTATCCATACTTTCTGGGTGCAAAAGCCACAACTTTTTGGATGCAGTCGATCTTTTTGGAGCAAACAGAAGGACATCATGATATCCCGCTTTGGGTCGTTTGGGCGCCTACGGTTGCAGCAATAATTGGTGT
>JAEUKQ010000026.1 GCA_016794225.1 Alphaproteobacteria bacterium
CGGCCAGGACAACAGGTCCACTCCCAGGCCCACCACCACCATGTGGTGTTGAAAATGTTTTGTGTAAATTGATATGCATACAATCAATGCCAAGATCACCTGGTCTAACACGACCAACAATTGCATTGAAATTAGCTCCATCACAATATAAATACCCACCTACTTCATGAATATCTTTGGCTATCTGAACAATATCTGTCTCAAACAACCCACATGTGTTTGGGTTGGTAATCATGATTGCCGCAACATCATGACCCAATTTAGATCTGAAAATATCAATATCCATAATACCTTTTGCAGTCGCAGGCACTGAATCAACCTGAAACCCACAGACAGAAGCCGTAGCAGGATTTGTTCCATGAGCCGACTCGGGCACCAGAACGCGGTTTCTTTTTTCATTCCGATCGCGTAAAGCGGCTTGAATCGCCATCATGCCGCAGAGTTCGCCATGCGCACCCGCTGCAGGCGACATAGCGACCGCAGCCATGCCGGTAAGCTGTTGCAACCAATCAGATAGTTGCCGTATAATGGCGAGTGCCCCTTGAATCGTTGAAATCGGCTGAAGCGGATGAAGATCAACCAGCCCAGGTAACCGTGCCATTTTCTCATTTAGCCTTGGGTTATGCTTCATGGTGCATGAACCAAGCGGAAAAATACCGGCATCAATGGCATAATTTTTTTGGCTTAGTCGTGTATAATGGCGCACGATTTGTGATTCGGATAACCCTGGCAACCCGATTTTGCGATCGCTAGCTAACCCGCCAAGGCGATTTGTTTCGATTTTAACATCTGGTATATCCACACCGCTTATACCGGGATTGTCTTGTTCAAAAATAAGCGGTTCTTCGATCTTCAATCCACGGTTACCGCTGATGGTTTTTTTAATATTGCCGCTTTGGTGGTTATTCATAAACATGCTCCCGCATTGCTTTAACAAACATATCGATGTCTTCTTCCGAATTCATTTCAGTCGCGCAAACTAAAAGACTGCGCGCAAATTCTGTATCTTGCCTATTATAAAAACGGTTTATAGGCACCCCACCCAAGATACCTAATCTGGCCATATGTTCGACAGCATCATAAGCAGATTTTGGTAATGTAACCGTAAATTCATTAAAAAATGTTTCGTTTAATAGATGTAACGGCCGAATGCCCGCTAGTTTTTTAGCTAAGTAACAAGCACGCGCATGATTAAGGCGCGCTAATTTACGAAAGCCATCTTCACCCAACAACGACAGATGAACTGTAAAAGCAAGTGCACACAGGCCTGAATTTGTACAGATACTACTGGTCGCCTTCTCGCGCCGAATATGCTGTTCGCGGGTTGATAATGTTAACACCCAGCTGCGGCAACCATCAGCATCGACAGTTTGTCCTACTAAACGACCTGGCATTTGACGAATATATTTTTCACGTGTGGCAAATAGTCCAACATATGGACCACCAAATGATAATGGGTTACCAAGTGATTGACCTTCACCTACAACAATATCAGCACCCATTTCACCAGGTGATTTAAGTAATCCCAAGGAAATAATCTCTGTCACAACAACAATGAGCAAAGCACCTTTCTTATGACATAGCTCTGCCAATTCCGTAAAGTCATTAATATTACCGAAAAAATCAGGTGTTTGTACAACCACGCATGAAACCTGATCATCAACATAACGGGCTAGTTTTTCGCTTTTTCGACCTAAAACAGCCCCTTCGATTTGTCTTATTCTAAAGCCAGTAAATTGTGCGTGTGTATCAATAACCTCGGCGTAATGTGGGTGCAAATTGGCAGATACAACCACCTCTTGACGCTTAGTTATACGGCACGCCATCATCACGGCTTCAACCGTAGCTGTTGACCCATCATACATCGATGAATTAGCAACTTCCATACCGGTAATCATTGCCACCTGGGTTTGAAATTCAAACAGATATTGTAACGTACCCTGGGCAAGTTCGGGTTGGTATGGAGTATACGAAGTTAAAAATTCACCGCGTTGAATTATATAATCAACTGCCGCGGGAATATTATGGTAATATGCCCCACCGCCTAAAAACATTAACGCCTTGCCCGCACCAATATTTTGGTTGGCAAGATTTTCCAGATGTCGTTGAACATCTATCTCCCCTTTATGTTTGGGTAAATCAAGCGGCTTTTTTAAACGCAAATCAGCTGGAATATGGCTAAATAAATCATCAACTGAGTTAACACCTATACGCGCTAACATTTTTTGGCGATCATTTTCAGAAAGAGGCAAATAACGCATTAGGAAAGACCTTTAATAAATTTTTGATATGCAGCTAAATCCATCAACTTGGAAAGTTCGGTTGGGTTACTAAGACGCAATTTAACAAACCACCCCTTTCCCGTTGGGTCTTTATTAACCTGATCTGGTTGTTTGCTAAGGTCTTGGTTAATTGCAGTTACTTCACCTGTTACTGGTGCATAAACTTCGCTTGCTGCCTTAACCGATTCAACAACGGCCATATCCTTGCCCTGAATAACTTTTTTGCCAACGGATGGTAATTCCACAAAAACCACATCACCTAATTGCTTTTGGGCATAGTCTGTAATACCGACCGTACCGATATCTTGTTCTACTTCAATCCACTCATGCTCTATGGTGTAATAAGTTTTTTTTGCCATTTCGTAATGTTCCTTTCTGGTATAACCTTAGATACGATAATAACGATGAGATACAAAGGGAAGCTTGGTTACAATTGCCGTAATTTTTTGATCACGTACCTGCACGATTACTTCCTGATCAGGTTTTGAAAAAGCCTGATTAATATAACCAAGGGCAATTGGCTGTTCTAGGGTAGGCGAAAAAGTACCACTGGTAACCGTACCGATTATTTGTCCTTGTTGATCCAAAACAGGGCTTCCTTGACGTGCCGGCAACCGGCCGCTTAACCTAAGACCTACCAATTTATCTAGTGTTCCCTTGGTCAATTGTTCTAATATCACTGAAGACCCTTGAAACCCTTGGGCTTGACGTCTGTTCTTGGATATAACCCACTCAAGACCCGCTTGAACAGGGGTTGTCAAGCTCGTAATATCCTGTCCATGCAAACAAAGACCAGCCTCTAACCTTAATGTATCCCGAGCCCCCAATCCTGCAGGTTTTATATGTTCAAAATTCAATAATAATTTTGCCAAGGTTAAGGCACTTTTATTGGCCACTGATATTTCAAAACCATCCTCGCCGGTATATCCAGATCGCGCAACAAAACATGGTATAGAAGCTAATTCCACGTGTTGACAACCCATAAAAGGCAGATGCCGAAGATCAGCGCCTAATCTTTGCAAAATATCGGCGGCAATTGGTCCTTGTAACGCAAGCAACGACATATTCTGAAGCATGGTAACCTGGCAATCTACGCCTAATTTTTTTTGCAACATTTCGTAATCTGCATGCTTGTTAGCAGCATTAACCACCAAATATAAATTATCGCCAAGGTTAGCTACGATCAAATCATCTTCAATACCACCCTGCCCATTCGTGAAAACACTGTAACGTTGGCGCCCAACCTGAAGAGCTGAAATATCACTTGGCACTATTTTTTCCAGCAACCGAGCAAGCTGTACAACTGGTTTTCCACTAATCTTGATTTGCCCCATATGCGATACGTCAAAAAGGCTGGCTTTATTTCTGGTATGATGATGTTCGGCAATAATGCCAGCCGGATATTGCACCGGCATTAAGTACCCCGCAAAAGGGACCATCTTGGCCCCCAATTCCATATGCAATTGATATAAAGCAGTACGCTGCAATTCAGGATGCAAGGACGACATCTTTCTTATCCTTTCAAAAGTAAGGTCCAAAGGCTTTATAAGCCCTTTAGCCCCCTCTGTCGGGAAACCTGAAAGATTCACCAGTTCGTTTGACTGATTTACTTCGTCGGTGAGGGATAAACCCTACTTTCCAGAGTCTTATAAAACGGCGGTCCTTTTGCCTGAAAGTTTCCGGGGCGGTTGCTCCTTCGGCGTCACAGCTGTGATCTCTTCCGCGCGTTTTTACTTAGCTAATAGAATTCAGTAATTTTGTCTTGCCGTCAATAGGTCTTGTGAATCCGTTGATTAATCATTGAAAATGATCAAAAAACCATCAAACAATTACCCAGGCCACCCCTATTTTTTTGGAATAAAAATTTCAACCCGTCTGTTCTTCTGGCGGCCTTCTGGATTATCAGCCCCATTCGGCATCGTGTTTGGCGCAACAGGTTTACGTGGCCCGTGCCCAACGGTTGTTATGGTTGGCTCGATGTCTAAATTATTTTCAAGCCAATTCTTAACTGTTTCAGCCCGCTGTTCGGAAAGCCGTTGGTTATAATCGGCAGATCCGACCGAATCAGTATGCCCCTCAACCCGTATCAAAGAAACCTGGCGACGATTGAGAAATTCAGCAATTTTATTAAGGGTTTCTTCTGCTGAAGATCGCAATGTTGCCTTATTAAAATCAAACAAAATATCACCGATGATCTCAATTTTTAATTCTGTATCACTCTCGGTTACTTTAATTTCGCTGGTTGATGCAGCTAGTTCACGAGCATCGCTTGATATGGAAGAAGTTTCTGTACGCACATCGACGACACGAAACGAAATATCACTAACTTTTCTATCTAGATTCTTTGGTATCGCCACCAGGTCGGGGTTTTCCAACGTATCATCCGTCGATAATTGCCCAAATGCTGGGCTATACAAAAAAAATAAGGGAAACAGTAAGGATAACCAATATTTCATCCAACACCACACCTTCAGAGGCATAAAACGCTTTGTTGATTAAGATTATTTTGTAATTTGTACGGCCTCAAACGGTTCGCTAACACGGTCAATGTAAACATCAATCTTATCAACATTGCTTGGCGGTGCCGGAAAACGCAGCCACATTACATACTCCTTACCCGGATCAAGCATGACTTCACCTCCATGATTACGGGCTAACGGATAACCATTACCTTGTTCAACACCGAAATATTGTTTCTTATCTACCATATCCAATAGATAATGGTTGTCAGCCAGCGCGTAATGCCTAGCTGAGTTATGTAACTCAACAACATCACTGCCCGTATTACGGTAAGCCCATCTTAAGGTAACGGTGTTATTGGCTGTGCGCTTGAGCTCAACAATTCTTACAACAACACCTGGGACCTCGTCATATTCATGCTCAACCACGGTTGTCGGTGTTGCATTATTGGGGGCAACTGCTTCCTGGGCCAAGGATAATTTATAAACAACCAAAAATGATAATATTATTTTTGCCGTTAATTTGCTGATATTCCAACCAATATTCATAAAACCCCTCTTTAACTTAAGTAACATATTTAAACAAAAACCTGAGAAAATTTAGGCGCCTTATAACATAAATAGTATATATTGTCTAGGATTATGATGATAATGTGTCCCGACATTTTAAAAGCCGCATCTTACCATCAAATAGTTGGCAATAAATGTAAAGAAATATAAAGCCAGATTTTGCTGTGTATTGGTGATTTGTTAAAGCCCAAGACGCCGTAATTCAACAGAATTTGGTACAAACCCAATAACCACCCGGTATGATCGGGGAAGTTTCGAGGCAGCCATTGAAAAACGTTGTTCTATCTGATCTTCGATGCCCAAAAATTCTTTATTTTTGGCAAAAACAACCTGTAATTCAAGAATTTGGCGTGACAAAACATTGTCATTATCATCAACCACCGCGACAAAATAAGATAAATTTGTTTTGTCTTTGTTATTGTATGCCTTGCCTTGCTGCACGGCAAACCGCAGGGTGATATTGGCTATTACCTCGTTCTTTCGTGAATCACAAGAAATGTTGGTGGGAACAATTTTTGCATCATATACAATATTTGCCAAACCATTATCACGCCCGTCATAACGTGTTACGTTGGCTACTTCGGTTGGGATAATAAGCGCTGGACAGGCATCAACACGAGTTATTTCATCTTGTTTATTGGACGAACACGATACCGCAATACCCGCAACCAGAACAGTCGGCACTATGGCCTTCAAAACCTTGCTTTTTCCGACAAGGCCGCTTATAAAGCGCTTAACAAAAAAATTTCGTATATTATGCATGCAAAAAATCCGATTTATTATACAAGTCATGGTGTATGACGGTATTGTCACCGTTATATCGCCGAAAAGTCAATGATGAAATTAACTTTTTTGTCTCAGAAACACGAAAATAGTCAATTGCTTTCAAAAACCACCCCTTGCCGATTGATAAAAAAGTCATTAGATTAGCGTTTATTAAGATGATCTATTATTCACATGCTATAGCATTTTATAATTCAGCAAGCCTGGTGTTTGCTTTTAAAAAAGAATTGAGGAATAAATGAAAAAACGCCCTTTAACTATTATGTTAGCATCGCCAAGGGGCTTTTGTGCTGGGGTTGAACGCGCTATTCAAACGGTTGAAAAGGCAATTTCAGATTATGGCCCACCGGTATATGTTCGCCATGAAATTGTTCATAATCGATTTGTCGTTGAATCGCTTGAAGCAAAAGGGGCTATTTTTGTTGAAGAGCTTGACGATGTGCCCGATAACCGCCCCGTCGTCTTTTCAGCACACGGTGTTCCAAAATCGGTGCCAGCGCAAGCAGAACAACGTAAAATGATTTATTTAGATGCTACCTGCCCCCTTGTAAGCAAAGTACACCGCGAGGCAGAGCGTCATTTTCAAGCCAAACGTCATATTCTGCTGATCGGGCACAAAAGCCATCCGGAAGTTATTGGCACAATGGGGCAACTGCCCAATGGCTCGATAACCTTGGTTGAAAGCCCATCTGATGCTGAAAAAGTGGATGTTCCCATTGGCGAGCTTGCCTATATTACACAAACCACATTGTCGGTTGATGAAGCAGCAGAAACCATTCATGTTCTTAAACGTCGTTTCCCGAAAATTTTTGGGCCAAAGAAAGAGGATATTTGCTATGCTACAACAAACAGGCAGCAAGCTGTAAAGGCGATCGCCGCCGAATGCGATGCTTTTATTGTTATTGGTGCACCTAATTCGTCAAACTCGATGCGTTTGGTAGAAGTTGCTAAATCTGCCGGTTGCCCCAAAGCAACTTTGGCCCAGCGCGCTACCGATATTGATTGGTCATGGTTGGCTGGTACCAAAAAACTTGGAATTTCAGCCGGGGCGTCAGCACCGGAAATTTTGGTCGAAGAGGTAATCGCAGCTTGCCGCGAATATTTTACAGTATCAATCGAAGAAGTTAAGGTAACCGAAGAGCATGTTCACTTCAAATTACCGCGAACAATGAACGCACATTCCTAATAAAATTACCGCGCATAACTTGAAACAAAAAAGCCCGGATTACATCCAGGCCTTTTTAGTATTAATATTCCCTCTACAGCTCTAAAAATTATAGCGTACATTAACCATAAAATTATGGCTGCTTAGCTTCATTTTAAAAGGAGCATCAAAACCAAAAAATACATCCTTTAATTCAAATCTGCCCTTTAAAGTATCGACGAAGCGGTAATCCATACCAATGGTAACATGATCGGTCACATTAAAACCAACACCTGCAATCAGCTGATAGGCAAATACCGTATCCTGAACATTTCTTTTTTGACCAATAATCGGAAGATTTAAAGTAAGTCCTGTGCCGCGAATTTGCGCCATACCTAACCCAACACCAACATATGGGGTAATCAAGCTATTTACAGGATACTCAAAGTAAGCATTTGCCATAACATTAAGGTTTTTCACTTTCCCTTGAATAGGCAAATTAATAGGTAACCCTAGAAACGAAGTTTTTAATGAGTCGATTTCTGCCTGTTTATAGGTAAGTTCTAATTCTGCGCGAAAAAACTTGCCAAAATCATATCCGGCAAAACCGCCAAATGTGAAACCTTTATCGTAACCAACCTTATAATCAAAAAAACCAAGTGGACCAGTAGTCTTATTATTGTTAAACATATTTAATCCGCCTTGGACACCCACATAAAAACCTGATTTATGCGCTGGCTCAGCATCTGCTGCTGCCGTAGCTTTTGGGCTTCCAGCAAAAGCGTTTGTTGTCAAAAACAAACTGGCTGCCATTAATGCAGTTATCTTTTGTAAAGATTGTAATATCATTGCTGTTTTCTCTTTTCTTGTATTAGGTTAACGCGTTTGGTATTTTGTATTTATGATCCACTTATTTAGTGGCTGTAGCTTAAAGAAGCTGATTCGTTAAATTTAGTCAAATTTAAGTAAAAAATTTTGAAATGACGTCGACACACAAAAAAGTTATTGAAATTTTTACAGATGGTGCTTGTCGCGGTAATCCTGGTCCCGGTGGTTGGGGCGTTTTATTACGGTATCAAGACCAAGAAAAAGAATTATGGGGTGGTGCCCCCATGACTACCAACAACCGCATGGAATTAACAGCAGCCATTCAGGGTCTAAGTGCTTTACGACGCAATATCCCTGTTCACATATATACAGATAGCCAATATGTTAAAAAAGGGATCACCGAATGGATTCAGGGGTGGCGCCAAAAAGGCTGGCGCAATGCAGTTAATAAACCCATAAAAAACTGTGATCTTTGGCAAAAGCTTGATGCTTTAAATGAAGAATATCAAGTTACCTGGCATTGGATACGCGGCCACCAAGGTCATCCTGATAATGAAAGAGCCGATCAACTTGCCAATCGGGGTATTGAAGAATTAACCCTTAAATCCTTGTGAAGCTATAAAGCAAATATTAATTGGAAAGCAAATATTGCCGCACATCATCGATATCCAGCAATATGGGAAAAACATGACCGGTTGGCAAACGTTGGGAATAAACAACATTCATTGGTATGCCAAATCGTCCTAGTTTTTTAAGGTATTCAAGTATTTGATCGTTAGGTTTTGTCCAATCAGCCCGCATGGCAATAACATGTTTTTGTTGTAGTGCTTCAATGATAGAAGGGTTTTCTAAAACAAATTTTTTATTGGCAATACAGGTTAAACACCAAGCAGCCGTAACATCAACAAAAACAGTTTTACCCTGTGCTACTAAACCAGGGATATCATGTTCATTAAAAGCAACCCAACCGGTATTATCAGATAATAGCTGCGTGTTTTTTTCTGGGGCGTTCCAGGCTGTCCATATTAAAGCAGGCATCACAACCAACCATATGGCTAGGGTAAGCTTAAAGTTGCCGTTATAATACCGTTTTTTTATTCCCAACATTATGAGGGTGGCAGCCAGCAGCATGATAATCGATACCACCCAACGCCCATCTATCATGGCGAACAAAATCCAAACCAGCCATCCAACAGTAAACAACAATAAAAGTCCCATAAGATTCTTAACCGTGACCATCCATCGCCCGGGTTTTGGTAACCAGTGCGCAATAACCGGAAATGCAGCAACTAACATATATGGCATAGCCAACCCAACACCCATAAACAACAAAATTAACAGCAATATTAAGGGTTCCTGAGACAAAGCAAAGCCAACAGCTGTTGATACGAAGGGCGCAGAACATGGCGTAGCCATCAACGTTGCTAGAAACCCCGTGCTAAAAGACTGTGCAAAAGATGGTGTACGGGCTTTCTGGTCTCTCGGTACAGTTACATTAAAACTAGGCCCCGACAGCTGAACCCAGCCCCACATAATCGCTGCAAAAAAAACTATAATAAAGGCAAGCAAAGCAATAAAAATAGGTTCTTGGAACTGGATCCCCCAGCCAATCGCCTGTCCGGATTTTTGAAGTATACCCAAGAAACCAGCTAAACTAGCAAAAGAAAACAAAATTCCAGCAGCCGTAGCTAGAAAAGATAGTCTTATGTTGCGGTAGGATGTTTCTTTGTGCTGAAACAGGTTTATTAATTTTAGTGATAACACTGGTAAAACACATGGCATCACATTTAAAATAAGACCACCAAGCAATGCCGCCAATATAAAATACCATATACTGGCACTGTTTTCTGAATTGTTGATCACCCGATCATTGATAACGGCAATATCCCTAACTTCTCTTATTATTTCTAACCCACGCTGTCCCGCCGGCAACAGCGTTAGGGTTATTTTGCTCTGATTATCTAGAAAGGTTGGTTTTGTTGTAATAGCATCAATAATGGGAATTGAAATGTGCAAACGCCCCTGCCCCAATTGACTTAATTGGGGACGATCGGAAATAACCGTACCATTCACAACGACAACAGCATCATATGCTGCGATGTTTGTGTCTTTTAACATCAGTACTAAATTCAAGATATCCTGATTTGACCCTCGGTTAACAGCAATATCAAGCACTTCGATTGACGAATCGGTAACTGGTATTGGCACTTGATTGCGAAAACGATCTATTAGTCCGAAAGCTTCAATATCAAAAGCATTTTCCTGCGCCAATGTGCTTTCTGGTGTTGGTAGCAAAAATTCTATGTCTTCTTGATAGGGTATACATACATCTTTACAAATCATGTATTCCGCCTTAAGGCGGATAATAACTGGTATTTTGGGGTTTATTGGTGCCCAATCAATTGGAAAAACAATATGCTGCTGATAGCCAAAAGTATCAAAACCTAATAATTGATGGCGTTCTGGTGTTGGCCAAACAACATTCATGAAAGCAACATTTTCTGAATTCTTCCAATCAATACTTAAGGGAAGACCAGCTGCCCCAGGACTGTGCCAATAAGTTTTCCAACCTTCACGAAGACGCATCTCAATCGCTAATAAAATATTGCTGCCGTGCGGTTCATCAGCACTGGCAATTAAGCGAACTTGGCTATAAGGCTGTGAAAACCAATCCGTATGGCGTGCTGTAGTGGTTTGGATAAAAAACATAACCAACAGCAAGACTTGGATGATTAAATTTCTTACAAACACCATAACCCTAACCATAATAAAAACCGCATACGTAACAAAAAACAATATATTAACATATACGGGATAGTTTCTGAAGCAATAGGTTAAGATATATTTATGACACTGTGGACTTTATCAAAGTATAACTTCTAATGTTTTTCTTTATTTCATTTATGATATAATTAAGCTTAAACATATCATGAAGCGGAGCATGTATGAAGTATTTGAATAATACCGGGTATCTAAGTGGCCAACTTCTTATAGCTATGCCACAGATGCAGGATGGCAGATTTAATAGAGCTGTCGTTTATATTTGTGTACATAACGATCAAGGTGCTATGGGGTTAGTTATCAATCGCCACATCAAAACCATTACCTTTCATGATATTCTGGATCAATTAAAAATCGCCAAAGATCAGCTTGTGAAACGCCCAATTCATTTTGGTGGACCTGTTGAGGCAAACCGTGGATTTGTATTACACAGCCTTGATTATCAAGAAACAGGAACGATCCAGGTTAATAATCAATTAGGATTAACCGCCTCGCTAGAAATATTAAAGCTCATAGCTGACGATAAGGGGCCTAAAAAAAGTCTTTTAGCGCTTGGTTATACCGGGTGGGGAGCACACCAACTGGAAAAAGAACTGCAGGAAAATGTTTGGTTAGCTGCCCAAGCTGATGATTCGCTTGTTTTTGATAATCTTAGTGTTGATGAGAAATGGTCATTAGCCGTACAACGTATTGGTATTTCTGTCAGTAAATTGGCTTCCGATTTTGGGCATGCCTGATATATCTTTAATTTCGAGCAACATGGTTATTTATGCCACCCAGCTGTTGTTGTAGCGAAGGATATTTTGGCAGCTTGCAAACATTTGTGCCAAGTGCGGTAAATGTGAGGGGGGTTTTTAAAATCTGTGTCAACAGATTTTGTAGGTCTACAACGGTTGTTTGCAACAAGATATCTTCTATAACCTTTTTATTTAACGGACTATCATAGCTTAGGATTTGTTGTGCAAGTTGCTCACAACGCGCAGAAACACTTTCCTGTGACATACGAATACCAGCAATTAATTGTCTTTTAGCACGCTGTAACTCGTCTTCTGATATGTGACACGTTAACTGCAGAATTTGATCCAGTATAATTTTTATAGTTTCAGTTGCCTGCTGCGCACCCGTACCCGCATAGACACCAAGCAATCCGCTATCAGCATATGAAGCTGTAAAACTATGGATATTATACGCCAACCCTCTTTTCTCCCGGATCTCTTGAAAAAGCCTTGAAGACATCCCGCCACCCAGAACGCTGCTTAACAACTGTAGGGCATAAAAATCATCATCATGGTAGCTGGGCGCTTGAAATCCAAGAACAAGGTGTGTTTGCTCGGAAATACGTTCCATACGGCAATCACCCCCACGGTACAGAGCTTTAGTAATCGATGAAGGGTTTCCCGTATCTAGATGCTGAAAAGTTTTTTGAACCAAATCGACAAAAGATTCATGGTGTACATTGCCAGCCGCAACCAATAATAAATTAGGGGCTATATAATGTTTTTTTTGATACGAAGAAATTTGCTGGCAGCTAACTTGTTGGATAACTTCACTTAAACCCAAGATTGGTTGACCAATCGTTTGTTCTGGATAGGCAGTTTGCTGAAAGTAATCCAAAACAATATCATCAGGGGTATCCTCAACCTGGGCAAGTTCTTGCAAAATTACGGTACGCTCACGTTCAAGTTCGACGTCGGGTAATGTGGAATGCTGTAAGACGTCAGATAAAATATCAACCGCCACTGGCAGGTCTTCCCCAAGTAGACGCACATAATAAGCCGTGTTCTCACGCGAAGTATAGGCGTTCATATGACCCCCAGCACTTTCAATCTCGGCTGAAATATCCTGGGCAGAACGTTTAACTGTGCCTTTGAACATCATGTGTTCTAATAAGTGTGCTATCCCATTCTGATCATGCGGTTCATGTCGGGTACCAACATTAACCCAAACACCAACAGAAACTGTTTGGAATTGGGGCATGGTATCGGTAGCTATTCTAAGGCCATTTGCCAATCTTGTAATACGTATATTGTTATTGGTTTCTGGTAAAAAAACATTTGCTTTTATCGCAGATTTATTAATCATACATCATACCGTTGCTTAACGTTCCTTTTATAAGCCTCTGTTGATAAGCCCTGACCCGTCACATTCTTCAATATCTGTTCGGTCGAACCAGAAGAAGCTTGCTGGTGAACATTTTGTGTAAGCCAGCTACGTAATATGTGAAAATTACCCTGCTGGATATCTTGCAACAATGTTGGCATTTGTTTTATAGCTGTTTCAAAGAGCTGTGCTGCAATTAAAGCACCAAAAGTGTAGGTTGGAAAATAACCAAATGACCCTGAATACCAATGAATATCTTGTAAACAACCATCACTGTCTGAATTAGGTAATACCCCTAATAATTGCTTTTGATAGGTATTCCATACTTCGGGTATTTGGTGGACAGCTAATTGATTGGAAAATAAAGCACGCTCAATCCAATATCTTAAGATAATGTGTAATGGGTATGTAACCATATCAGCTTCTACCCTGATAAGACCAGGACGCACCTGCGTAACTGAATCAACCAACGCATTTAAATTAACCGGGGTCAATAATTCAGGGGCATGTTGTGTCATTTGTGTTGTCATAAAACCCCAAAACGAAGTAGTGCGTGCAACCATCATCTCCCAAATTAATGACTGGCTTTCGTGCAGTGCCATACCACGAGCCCATCCTACAGGCTGGTAACGCCACATCTTGGGTAAGCCACCTTCATAGAAAGCGTGCCCAATTTCATGAATAGCTGCCATTAGCGCAACCAAAAAACCCTGCTCTTTGAACGCAACTGTAATACGCATATCGTCTAGTAAACTGCTAGAAAATGGATGAAGGGATTGGTCAACACGTCCCTGCTGAAAATCAAAAGTCATTTTTTGTATAACAGCCCGAATCAGACGATCTTGCTGTTCGATTGGCATCGTCTGGTTGATTGACGGCCTAATCTTTGGGGATTGACGTGGGGTAATCTGGGCAATAACTGGGGGTAAAAACTCTGCCAAGTCATCAAATATACGGTCCAGTAGCCCTATTTGAATTCCTGGCTCATATTGTGATATTAAGGCCTCATACGGCTTACATCCAAGCCTTTCGGCTTTAATAGAAGCTTCTTCTTTGGTTAAGACAATCAATTCTGCCAATTCATGCTGTACAAGCGAAAAATTGGCTTCTTTTTTTGCGATACGCCATTTTTTTTCACAATTATTGCTAACAACCGCTAATCGATGAACCAATTCATCGGGCAATGCGCTGGCACGCAACCAATGATAATACATCTCACGCAGATTTGCTTGTTGCCAACTGGTTAAGTGATGTTTTTGACTTTCTGCTTTATCCAGCAAATCAACCAATCGCGGATCTGTTAAACATTGGTGTAATTTAACTTTTAGAAAAGCTTCTTGTTGGCCACGACCAACCGCAGCTTTGACAGGCATCATTGTATTTGTATCCCAGTCAAGAATCTGGATCACTTCTTGAAATAAGGCCACCTGCCGGAAAATTTCTTCAAGCTGTTGGTAGGGATTCTTAGATAATGTTCTATCATTCATTATTAATATTATATCCTAATTTTAAACTGGTTTGCGTAGCCGCCTGTGAAAACGATATAAAATGGCTATCAGTACCGCCATTAACAACCACGTTATTGCATATTCAAGATGATTATTTACAATCGTCAATGCGACCTGGCCACCAACAGGCCACTTGCTGTCACCAGCATCAATATCCATGTAAAGTTTGGGTGCGATGTATTGATCAATCCCTGCATATTGAATCATGACGGGCAGGTCCACCCATGTCCACATGTTTTTAGCCGGTACATTATCAGGCACAAACAATCCTTGTTGCATGCCCGTACGTAAAATACCCTTAATTGTTACTGTTTTGTTATTAATATCTGCTTGTCTTGTTGATGGATCTCTGCGTTCGGGCGGAACCCAACCTCGATTAACAATAATAACGGAACCATCAAGCAATCGAAATGGAACAAAAACATGATATCCTGATTTGCCGCTAACTGAAGTTGCAATCAAATACATTTCGTGCTGATGATCAAAATGCCCTTCAATAACCGCTCGGCGGAACGACAATTCTTCAGGCTTTTTTTCCAAAAATGGCGGTGTTATTAACTCTGCCGCTAATCTTTCTTGACGTTCGTGTATTAAATTTTCTTTCCAACCCAAGCGATAGAATTGCCAGGCAGATAAACTTAAAAAGATCGCTACAAAACAAAACATAGCCCAAGCAGGCATTTGATTCTTGGCCATTTTGATTAATCTCCCTCAAACAAATGAGGCTGATAGTAATATTGGTATGATATAAGCATTGATTTAGCCGGACGTAACAGCAGTAAAGACATGACAATAATAAAGGGAAACCAGATGAAATAATGAACCCACAAAGATGGTGATGCTGTTTCTTCCAATATCCATGCCAACGAAGCTGTTACAAAGCCAACAATAGATATAACAAAGAAGGCGGCGCCATCACCATTTTCTGCATTCTTAAGATTGAGACGGCAGGATGCACAAGCACCCTCAAGCTTTAAAAAGCCTTTGAAAATCTTACCCTGACCACAGCGCGGACAGCGGCAAAACAACCCCTTTATAAAAACCGACGTTCCCTTACCAGACATTCAGCCAAAGCCCTATTAATGAGCCACTGGCGTTCCAGCACCTGTAACATAGATCGCAACAAACAAAAACAACCACACAACGTCGACAAAATGCCAATACCAGGCTGCTGCCTCAAAGCCAAAATGTCTTTCGGGCGTAAAGTGGCCTTTATAAGCACGGAAGAAACAAACAATTAGAAATATTGTTCCAATAATTACATGCGCCCCGTGGAATCCTGTAGCCATATAAAAGGTTGAAGCATAAATGCCATCCCGAAATCCAAAAGCAGCATGCGTGTACTCATAAACCTGTACCACGGTAAAAAACAGCCCCAAAATTATGGTTGCCGCTAACCCCTGTAACGCCCCCTTACGATCACCGTGTATAATAGCATGATGAGCCCAGGTAACGGTTGTACCAGATAGCAATAGAATTAGGGTGTTCATCAAAGGCAAATCGAACGGATCAAAGGTTTTAATCTCTTGAGGTGGCCAAACGCTTCCTATGGCCTCAGTCGGGAAAAGACTGGCATTAAAATAAGCCCAGAAGAAAGCTGCAAAAAACATAACCTCCGAGGCTATAAATAAAACCATACCAAAACGCAGACCTATCTTAACTACATCGGTGTGGGCTTTTTCTACGATCGACTCATGAACAACATCGCGCCACCACAAAAACATAACCAACAAAACCATGAAAGCACCGGCATACAAAAGCCACGGAGTTACATTATGCATATAAAGTAACCCACCAACAGCCAACAACCCGGCAGAAAATGAACCTAAAATCGGCCAGGGGCTTGGATTTACCAGATGATATGGGTGTTTATGATTTGTTGTATGCGTGGCTAACCCCATGTGCAAACCTCGTTTTAATGTGGTCGTTGACTAGAACCAGCTGCAGCAGTCGGCTGCCGATTGTCTGGTGCGCGAAAAAACGTATAGGATAATGTTATACTTGTCACGTCTTTCATGTTAGGATCATCTAAGAAAGCTGGATCTATGAAAAAACTAACTGGCATGTCCACTGTCTCTCCGGCACGAAGCATCTGTTCTTCAAAACAGAAACAGGCAATCTTAGAAAAATAAATTCCTGCCTTATCAGGTGTAACGTTAAAGGTTGCCTGCCCAACCAATGATTCAGTAGACCTATTCGTTGCCTGGTAGAAAGCAAGCTCGGTTTTACCAATAGGTACTGTCATTTGCAGTTGTACTGGCTTAAAATCCCAACTTAATGATGGATTTACATCCGCGTTAAACCGAATGTTTATCAGATGATCCGTTATTGTATTCGGGTCAGAAGAAAACGCACGCTGGGTTGTTCCGCCGAAACCCGTTACCTGACAAAACCATCGATAAAATGGTACAGCCGCAAAACTAAGCCCTAGCATACCAACAACAATTGTTGAAAGTACCCAACCCACTCGGCGATTAGGGTGTGTAGTCAATTTCCACCCCCAGATATTTTAATAATTGTAATCCAATAAATCAGTATAATAACCATACATAACAACGATAGAACAAAAAGATTCTTGCGCCGTTGTTGACGCCGCAGCTGAATTATATCTTGGGATACTATATTGGTTTTCTTCATGATCATGTCAAACGCACATCAACGATAAGTACGGCAAAAATTGTAAAAAGATATAGTATGGATATAGCAAAAGAATTTTTAGCGCGTCTAACACTTTTATCCCACAATAATGGTAATGCGGCCAGAACCCACAAACCTCCTAAAATCAAGGTGGTTAGCATATAAAAAGCACCTGCAAAATCAAGAAACCAAGGCAATAATGTTAAAATAATTAACACCCCCATATAAAAAATAATGTTCCACACAGTAACACGCCAGCCGTATAGAACAGGTAACATTGGTATGCCCGCCGCTTTATAGTCATCAGATCGATAAAGGGCTAACGACCAAAAATGCGGTGGTGTCCAAAGAAAAATAATAGCGAATAGTACAAGAGGGATTACGTCAATCTGACCGGTTACAGCAACCCAACCAATCACTGGTGGAAATGCCCCAGCTGCACCACCAACAACGATATTCTGAGGTGTTCGCCTTTTTAGCCATATTGTATAAACAAAAACATAAAACAAATTTGCCAAAAGCAGTAAAAAGGCAGCGACCCAATTGGTGGCTAGGCCCATCAACATAACCGCAAATATGCTTAAAACAACGCCAAAAGCCAGCGCGTCAGAAGGCGCAATCACCCCTCTAACCAACGGCCTTTGACTTGTCCTTAACATAAGGCGGTCAATATCTTGTTCATACCACATATTAATTGCAGCTGCACCACCCGAAGCCATCGCAATACAAAAAACAGCAACAACCGCCAAGAATGGATGAATTGAACCGGGCGCAACCAACAACCCGGCAATACCAGTGAAAACAACCAATATCATTACTCTTGGTTTCAACAACGCAAAATAATCAGCCGGAGAACCGACGGCAGTTTTGTCTAATACCTGGCTATGATATGATCGACTGTTCATCATATATTATGCTATACGCGGCTGTTCTTCAAAAGTATGGAATGGTGGCGGTGAACTTATAGTCCATTCCAATGTATCGGCACCATCACCCCATGGATTATCGGTAGCTGGCTTACCCTTACGCAAGGTGTGGATTACAACATAAATGAAAAACAAGGCAGACAAACCCGATATATATGATCCTATTGATGACACAAAGTTCCAACCTGCATATACATCTGCATAATCTGGAATACGTCTTGGCATCCCTGCAAGACCAAGAAAATGCATTGGGAAAAAAGTTAAGTTAACTCCAATAAAAGTTAACCAGAAATGTATTTTACCAAGCGTTTCATTAGACTGGCGTCCAGACATTTTACCAATCCAATAATAAAAGCCCGCAAAAATGGCAAAAACAGCACCTAAAGACAAGACATAGTGAAAATGTGCCACAACATAATAAGTGTCATGCATATATGTATCGAT
>JAEUKQ010000027.1 GCA_016794225.1 Alphaproteobacteria bacterium
AATTCCTTTAACACGGGACTGGTAAAACGGATACCCACTTGCCTAACACATTGGGTATTACCTAACAAATCATTAATCAATTTTTGTTCTGGATAGACCATAATATCTATTACTTTGTCAGCTCTATTAACGGTAAATAAAATAGATTGGACCGATGTTAATTGAATATATCGGCTAACATCATCTGCTAAAAAAATTTCCTTTCCATCGATCGCTAGAATCTGATCATTAACTTTAATTCCTGCCTTATTGGCCGGAGAATCTTGTATTACCTCGTCGATGATGGGTAAAGAAACCATTCGCCCACTAACCCAAAACATTAGCGTAAATATAACGATTGCAAAAATAAAATTCGCAAGCGGTCCGGCTAAGACTATCAGTATTTTTTGCCAGACTTTTTTACTGTTAAATGATGCTGAATTAGTACTTGTAGTCGCTGCATCAATTGCTATTTCCTGATGATCTGCGACAGAAGAATCGCCCATCATTTTAATATAACCGCCAACAGGTATTAAACTTATTCGCCAGCGGGTACCATGACGGTCATAAAAACCAAAAATTTCACGCCCTAACCCTATAGAAAAAACTTCAACCTTTACACCATTAAGCCGCGCTACAAAAAAATGTCCTAATTCATGGACAAAAACAACAAGGGTAATGACAAATATAAACCCTAAGAAAATATATAAGCCGTTTAGTAATAAATCCATCTGATAAGACTATTATGCTGATTGTTGGTTAATTTTTTTGGTTCAAAATTTTACGGCTAGCAATCTCTGTAGCTTTTATCCGAGCTATACGATCTATATCAAATATATCATCAAAGTTTTTAACATTTAGATTGGACATTTGATCAAGGGTCTTTTCAATAATTACCGGTATACTTAAAAACCCAATTTTTCTAGCCAGAAAATATTGAACGGCTACCTCGTTAGCAGCATTTAATGCCGTCGAGGCACCTTCACCAAGTCTTGTAACCTGACGCGCCAAGGAAAGGCATGGAAACCTTTTTACATCGGGTGCTTCAAAAGTCATCGATGAAACTTCAATAAGATTAAGTCTTTTAACTGGAGTTGACAATCTTGTTGGCCAACTAAGTGCATAAGCTATAGGCGTGCGCATATCAGGCGAACCAAGTTGTGCTAAAACTGAACCATCAACATAACTAACCAAACTGTGAATAATTGATTGTGGATGAACAACAATATCAATCTGTTGCTCGGGCATTCCAAAAAGGTGATGTGCTTCAATTAATTCAAGCCCCTTGTTCATCATGCTTGCTGAATCCACTGATATCTTGGCACCCATTGACCAGTTTGGATGCGCAACAGCTTGTTCCGGTGTAACCAAAGCCATATTTTCAGCAGTCCACTTACGAAAAGGCCCCCCTGAAGCAGTTAAAATAATCTTTTCAATTGCCTTAGGATGCTCTTCCTCAAAAACCTGAAATATAGCACTATGTTCAGAATCAACAGGTAATAAAGTTGCGTTATGCACTTTCACAAGGTTCATCAACAAAGTACCCCCGCAAACCAACGACTCTTTATTAGCCAAAGCAACAACTTTACCTTGTTTAATAGCGGTTATAGTCGGCTTTAGTCCTGCTGCACCAACAATTGCGGCCATTGTCCAATCCGTTGGCTCAGCTGCAGCCTCAACAACGGCATCATATCCAGCAGCAACATTTATCCCTGTTCCTCCTAGGGCTTTCTTTATATCATTATAACCAGCATGATCAGCTAAAACCACACGTTTGGGCTTCAGTTTTATTGCCTGCTCAGCTAATACCCGCCAGTTTTTATTAGCCACCAATGCCTGAACAGGAAACTGTTCGGGCATTCGTGCAATCAAATCAACCGTGCTACAACCAACCGAACCAGTTGAACCAAGAATGGTAACGCGCTTAGGTTTAGTTTTAGAATTATTTTCTGATAATTTCATTCAACCCTCCGCCAGGAAATATCTGATAGATCAATAATAATCGCCATAACAATACTTAATAAAATTAATCCATCAATACGGTCTAAAACACCACCATGACCTGGAATCAACTGGCCACTATCCTTAACCTTAAAAACTCTTTTGTAGGCTGATTCGATTAAATCGCCAATTTGTTCAATTACAGCGAATAAAGCACCCCAAATTATAAACATGAACGGGTAAGGACTTTTAAGACAATACGCAAATACACCTGAAACAAGTGCCGAGGCAAGTATGCCTCCAATAAGCCCTGACCAAGTTTTATTGGGACTAATCTTGGGCGCTAATTTTGGACCTTGTAAATTTTTACCTATAATCATTGCAAAGATATCTGTTGCCCAAACACTTAAAAAAAGCCACAGAACATAATATATCCCGTCTTCGCTTTGATAGCGCAGCCATAAAATGGCAAAATAGGCACTTGATATATAAACAAACCCTAAAAAACATAAAAATATAGCTTGTACCTTTGCCATTACGGCAACAGTTACAACCAACATCAATATAAAAGCACCCAATAAATACATGTATGGTTGAAATGTCTGCCGCAACCCATCAGATAAACTAGGTATAAAGCTTGTTGTATCTGGCTTAATATATTGATGATAAAACAATCCTAGTACAATTAAAAAAAGCACAGCAAGACCAGTTAATAATATTTTGAGCCATGGTTTTATCAGCTGAAGAGCAGAAACATATGCCTGGTGTCGGTCGTTCTCAGCAATATTTTGAATTCTAAATTCATTTGTAGATGAGGTATTTGTTATATGGGCTTTTTGTGGGATGATAAACCACTCAGCTATAGCAAATAAAGCCACAACCCCAAACAAAATGTCAAACCAGGGCATACCAAAAATCGTTACACATACGACAACAGGAATTAAAATCAGCGCCGAGTAAATTCTTTTGACCATGTTATTCATAATCAACCATCCCATAGCGACGCTGGCGTTTTTGAAAAACATCGATTGATGCGGCAAAATCCTTTCTTGTAAAATCTGGCCACAAAACATCTAAAAACAGCAACTCAGCATAAGCCGACTGCCACAGCAAAAAATTACTTAAACGTTGCTCACCGCTTGTTCTGATAATCAGATCTGGATCAGGGATGTCAGAAGTCCATAAAAACCTAGTAAAATCTTTTTCCGTCAGTAGATTATCCTTATATAGCGATGTTATTTTATTGTATTCGATCAATTTTTGGACAGCCTGAGTTATTTCTTGCCTTGAGCCATAACTAATTGCCAAAATTAAATCTAAACTTGTGTTGTTTTTTGTTTCTTCTTCTAAGAGAAGAATTTGCTGATTAAGATCAGGTTCGAGCTTTTCACGCTCGCCAATTACACGAAAACGCACGTTTTTTTCTAGAAGCAATTGTCTTTCACTATTTAAATAAAAAGCCAATAAACTCATTAAATCTTTAATCTCTGAGACTGGCCTTTTCCAATTTTCAGCTGAAAAACCAAATAATGTCAAATAGCGCACTTGCTGATCAACAGCGGCAATAATGCATTCACGTGCTGCATGGGCACCTTGCTGGTGTCCTGCAATCCTTGGTAAGTTTCTTGCCTTAGCCCAACGGCCATTACCATCCATAATAACCGCAACATGCTGGGGTGTAAAACCCTGCCGTTTGCTAGACAATATAACACCCGCTATATTTTAGATTTGCTGAATCTCTTTTTCTTTCAACTGCAACAAATCATCAACTTTTTTAACATAATCATCGGTAAGTTTCTGAACTTGTTCACTGCGCTGACGATGTTCATCCTTAGATAAACCACCATCTTTTTCAATTTTCTTAAGCCCTTCTATACCGTCACGGCGCACATTACGAACAGCAACCTTGGTTTGTTCAGCATATTTATGCGCAACCTTAATCAGTTCAAGACGCCGCTCTTGGCTTAATTCAGGAATGGGCACTCTAACAAACTGTCCATCTGCAGCGGGATTCAAGCCAAGACCTGCCTCACGGATAGATTTTTCTACGGCTGTTACCAAAGATTTATCCCAAACCTGCACTGTAATCATTCTTGGTTCAGGAACGGAAACAGTACCTACCTGAAGTAAAGGAGTTTTATTACCATAAGCATTTACAACAACCCCATTAAGTAGATTGGCAGATGCACGCCCAGTACGAAGACCAGCAAATTCACGCTTTAATGCGTCAACGGCGCCTTCCATGCGACGCTTTAGGTCATCAAACAATTCCTTAACCATATTCGTATTACCCTTGTTATAAGTTTAACTAATCCGCAATAATAGTATAAGTTCCTTTGCCTGCCAATACCTGTGCGAAAGCACCAGGTTGATGAATGGAAAAAACAATAATTGGTATATTGTTCTCGCGTGCCAAAGCAATAGCAGCTGCATCCATTACTTTCAGATCCTGTGACAAAACATCAAGATGCGTCAAACGCTGATATCTTGTAGCCTTAGCATTTGTTTTTGGATCGGCGCTATAAACCCCATCTACCTTAGTGCCTTTTAACAAAGCTTCACATCCCATTTCTGAAGCTCTTAGGGCAGCGGCAGTATCAGTTGTGAAGAAAGGGTTACCTGTACCCGCCGCAAAAATTACAACACGACCCTTTTCCATATGACGCTGTGCCCGCCGGCGAATGTATGGTTCACAAACAGTTGCCATAGGAATAGCAGACTGCACCCGCGTTTGAACACCAATCTGCTCGAGCGCATTTTGCATAGCTAACGCATTAATGACTGTTGCCAACATCCCCATGTAATCAGCAGAAGCACGCTGCATACCCTGCGCTGCACCTGCAACACCGCGAAAAATGTTGCCACCACCAATGACAAGGCAAACTTCGACACCAAGCTGATGTACGGCCTTAATCTCAGCAGCCAGTCGATTAACCGTATCAGGATCAAGACCAAATTCCCGCTCGGCCATTAAGGCTTCACCTGAAATTTTTAGAAGAACCCTTTTGTATAGAGTTGCAGCCATTGATTAATCCCTTCCTTGAACATGAAGAATTATCTGCCAAGCTGCGCCGCTACTTCGGCCGCAAAGTCCTTATCTTCTTTTTCAATTCCTTCACCAAGTGCCACCCGAACAAACCCAGTGATCTTGACAGGCGTTTTTAACTTTGCTGCCAAATCTTCAAGCAATTTGGAAATCTTTGTTTTACCATCAACAACGTAAACCTGCTCAAGCAAAACTGCATCTTCATAAAACTTACGCAAACGTCCTTCGACCATTTTATTTAAGATATCACCGGTTTGCCCAGAGTTTTTAGCTTGCTCAAGCAAAATTGCGCGCTCACGCTCAACCAATGTTTTATCAAGACTGGCTATTTCAACAGAGACTGGCTTCATCGCAGCTATATGCATTGCTATATTATCACCAAGTTCTTTAAGGTCTTTTGCCGGTGCGGCTGATTCAACGCCTAACAACACCGCTATTTTTCCCAAACCAGCTGCTTGTGATGCATGCACATAACTTGCTACTATACCTTTTTTAACCGACAAAGATTGTTGCCGCCGCAAAGAAATATTTTCGCCAATCTTTGCAACCAAAGTTGTTAGAACACTAGCAACATTATCTTTTGATTGAGGATATTTTGCCTGCTTTAATTGTTCTATGTCACTGGAGGATAAAGCCAACTTAGTCACATGTGTAACAAATTGTTGGAAATCATTATTTCTGGCGACAAAGTCGGTTTCACTATTGACCTCAACAACAACACCCCGAGCCCCATCTACGGCAAGGCCAACAAGCCCCTCGGAAGCAACACGGCTTGCCTTCTTAGCAGCTGCGACAAGTCCCTTTTTTCTTAACCAATCTTGCGCCTGTTCGAGATTAGCACCGGTTTCAGCTAATGCTTTCTTACAATCCATCATCCCAGCACCCGTCACTTCACGAAGCTGTTTTACAAGAGCCGGCGAAATTTCTGCCATCTTAGATCTCCTAACCCGTTAGGTAAAAACTAAATATTTCTATTTAAATTGATTGAACTAGTTGGATTTTTCAGAAGTAATTTCATTGGTTTCTGAAGCAGCATCCATTTCACTCATTACCCCATTCTCAGATGCACCAATGTCCTTGCCCTGTGCAACGGCCTCTTGTTCAAGTCCTTCAAGTACAGTAGATGCTACTAAATCGCAGTATAAAGCTATTGCTCGGGTTGCGTCATCATTGCCGGGAATTGGATAATCAACCAATTGTGGGTCAGAATTACTATCAACAATTGCAACAACCGGGATCTTTAGTTTGCGGGCTTCTAAAATGGCAATATGTTCCTTAATAGTGTCGATAACAAATAGCATGCTGGGCTGCCCACCCATTTCTTTAATACCACCAAGAGTGCGCTCAAGCTTGTCACGTTCGCGTGTTAATTGCAGCAATTCCTTTTTCGTAAAACCAGCATGATCGCCTGCAAGCTTTTCTTCAAGATCGCGCAAATGCTTAATTGAATTCGAGATCGTTTTCCAGTTAGAAAGCATACCACCTAACCAGCGATGGTTAACATAATACTGACCACATTTCTTGGCCGATTCGGCCACTTTATCGGAAGCTTGTTTTTTCGTGCCTACAAACAACAAACGACCACCATCTGATACAACAGATTTCATAGCTGTTAAGGCTTCATGAAGTAATGGCACTGTTTTTGTTAAATCAATAATATGTATGTCGTTGCGCACACCATAAAGATACGACGACATCTTGGGATTCCAACGCCGACGATGGTGGCCAAAATGCACACCCGCTTCAAGTAGCTGACGCAAGCTAAAGTTTGTATTTATAGAAGACATGTTTATTCCTTTCTTTCCGGTTAATCCGCCGCAAATGGGGCTGAAGATCCTTCAGCACCGGAGATTGCTCTAAACAACAAAGCAATTTTGCGTGTGAATTTATAATATCTACCATATTTATTGTGACACACTGCCACAATTTGTGTAAGTTGATACAACTTGCATAAGCAATTGGCAAGTTTTTTTATGCTTGTCTTTACAAACAACAGTCAAATTTTATATTGCTACCTGATCAGGTAGCAAATGACCAAATAATAAAATATAAAAATACAAAAGAATGAGTATAGAATATCAAAAATTATCGACGGGATTTAGTGTTCGATTAAGCGATCAGCACCCCTGCCCATACCTACCACAGCGTATGGAGAAAGATTTGATTATATCTTTATTACAACAATCTTTACCTTCCAATATATCACAACCTTTGTACGAAAATCTTTGCCAGCTTGGTTTTAGACGGAATGGCAACAATGCTTATAAACCAATGTGTGATCGATGCCAAAAATGCTTAGCAACACGTATATTGGTTGATCATTTTGTACCCTCACAATCACAAAAACGTATTATACAAAAGAACCATGCCATAACATTTACTATAATTGAGCCCGTTGCCAATGACATACACTACCAGCTATTTATTAAATACTTACAAGTTCGACATCAAGAAAAAATAGGTAATCTTTCATATCGTGCGTATAGTGATTGGATTGAAAATTCACCAGTCGTAAGCAGAATTATAGAATATAAGTGTCAAGAAAAAATCTTGGGCTGTATGATTGTTGATGTTCTTGCTGATGGTTTTTCTGCTGTTTATAGTTTCTACGACCCAGATTTTAAACAACTTAGTCTTGGCACATTGATGATCCTGATGGGCATTAAAATTTTGCAAGAACAACAAAAACCATATTTCTATCTTGGCTATACAATTAAAGAAAACCCTCGTATGGCTTACAAATTAAACTTTAACCCATGCCAATCCTATGATCCTAAAACAGGTTGGCAAGATGTTTGAAACGGGAAAATTTAATATTTATTTTACTTCATAAAAGTGTATACAAATTATTTATTATAGATTTTACTTATTGTAGATAGCTTAAACCCAAATAGGTTTCAGGTGTTTAGAAAAGGATTAAATAATGAAAAAACTTAATAGAAGGGATTTAATTGCCGGTGCAGCAGCCGCATCTGCAGCTGCTGCTGTTTCAACCATAGCTAAACCAGCCTTAGCACAAAGTAGGCTTGAATGGAAAATGGTTACAAGTTGGCCAAAAGGATTGCCAGGGCTTGGCACCGGTGCCGAACGACTTGCAAAACGCATTACAGATTTAAGCGGTGGTAGGCTAAATATAAAAGTGTACTCTGCCGGCGAGTTGGTACCTGCCCTACAGTGCTTTGATGCTGTTGCTAATGGAACGGCGGAAATGGCGCACGATGCGTCTTATTATCATTTAAGCAAATCCCTTGGAACAGCATTTTTCACAGCTGTTCCGTTTGGATTAAACGCAGCAGAATTAAATGCCTGGGTTTATTTCGGGGGTGGTCAGGAATTATGGGATAATTTATACAATGATTTTGGTATTCAGGCATATTTAGCTGGAAATACTGGCGTACAGATGGCCGGATGGTACCGCAAAGAAATAAAATCATTAGATGATATGAAAGGTCTTAAATTTCGTATGCCGGGACAAGGTGGAGACGTTTTACGCAAGTTAGGCGTAACCGTTGTTAACGTTGCCGGAGGTGAGATTTTTGCAAATCTACAATCTGGCGCTATCGACGGTGCTGAATGGGTCGGTCCATACAATGATTTAGCTTTAGGGTTTTATAAGGTAACCAAATTTTACTATTGGCCTGGTTTTCATGAACCCGGTGCAGGACTTGAATGCATGATTAATAAATCCAAGCTAAGTACCTTACCAAAAGACTTACAGGAACTTATCGTCAATTGCTGTCATGCAGAAAATGATGCAATGTTGGCCGAGTTTAATGCACGCAATGGCGAAGCTCTTGAAACACTTATTCGTCAACATGGTGTCCAGCTAAAGCAACTGCCACGCGATGTGCTGGAAGGTATTGGAAACGCCTCTGGTGAAGTGATGCAAGAACTGCTTGATAAAGGTGATACTAAAACCAAAAATATTGCTACAAACTTTGTTAAATTCCGTACAAATATCCGTCGCTGGACACAGATCAGCGACCAAGCATTTGTTAACGCCCGTTCTTTAAACTTTAAATATCCTGGATAGTTTAACAAATACCAAAATAAAAAGGCCCTTACTTTGATAGGTAATGGCCTTTTTTGTTACCTTAAAAATCGGGTATTAAATTGTCATTTAACAACTCATCCCCAGGAAACATAATATCCCTGCTTGGGTCAAATTCTGGTGCGATATACTCCTCACGATACACGATATCTGGCAACCATGTTGTCAATTCAGGAAATGCAACCAGAAATATAATTGCGATAACCTGTAATGATACGAACGGTATTATACCACGGTAAATATCGGAAGTCATTACAGATTTAGGCGCAACTCCACGCAGGTAAAACAACGAAAATCCAAAAGGCGGTGTTAGAAAGCTAGTCTGTAAATTCACTGCCATAATAACACCTAGCCAAACAGGACTAACGCCATCAAAAGCAAGTAAAATTGGGGCTGTAATAGGAACAACAATAAAAATAATTTCAAATGTATCTAAAAAAAAGCCTAATAAAAACATCAACAGCATCACGGCAAAAATAGCACCATACTTACCACCAGGAAGTGCCGATAAAAAATCCTCTACTATTACTTCACCTTGTAACCCACGAAAGACAAGCGAAAAAACCGATGCACCTAACAAAATAACAAAAACCATAGAGCTAATTTTAAGCGTCTGACGTGTAGTTTGGCGTAACATCGACCAACTAAATTGCCGTTTTAGTATTGCTAGTAAAACTGCCCCAATCGCTCCCACCGAAGCAGATTCGGTTGGTGTGGCAAAACCCATAATTATTGAGCCCAAAACAGCAATAATTAATAGAAGAGGCGGTATAATTGCTTTTATAACTTGTCGTGGTAAGTTTTTGCGTTCTTCTTTTGTAACAATTAATGCAGGTGCAGAATCTGGGTGGAATACAGACTTATACAAAACCCAAAGCATATAAAAAGCAACTAATAAAAATCCTGGAATTATTGCGCCAACAAACAAATCGCCAACCGAAACTGGTTCTGGGGTTAGGTTGCCTTTATTGGCTTGCGCTGTTGAATTTGCCGTTTGAATAAAATCAGCCATAAAGATTAGTACTGTTGAAGGTGGAATAATTTGTCCTAACGTACCTGATGCACAAATAATTCCTGTTGCAAGTTTTGGATCATATTTAGCTTTCAACATGGCTGGCAAACTTAGAAGACCCATGGTAACAACAGTTGCCCCAACAATACCAGTTGATGCTGCCAACAATGCGCCAACAATGACAACTGAAAAACCAAGCCCGCCCCTAAGACTACCAAATAATTGTCCCATCGTCTGCAAGAGATTTTCAGCAATTCTTGATTTTTCTAGCATAACACCCATAAAAATAAATAATGGGACTGCAACAAATGTTTCATTAATCATCTGATAACTGTAGCGTGATACTAAGGCGGTAAATAACGAAAAATCAAATTGACCAAGGACGTTGCCAATAAATGCAAAGATAAGAGAAATACCTGCCAGTGAGAAAGCAATGGGAAATCCAAGTAAAACCACCAAGATTGTTGAAGCAAATAAGCCTAAAGCCAGAATTTCACTCATCTCTATTTCCCCTGACCAATAGTTTCAGAAGTGACAAATCGTGGAACTTCATACCCACGGAAGATAAGCACAGTACTGCGTAAAATATGTGCAAAACTTTGAAGAAAAATAACAAAGCAAAAAACATAAATAACCGACTTCAACAAAAAATACCCTGGAAGACCATCTGTTTGAGGTGATTCTTCTAATATTTGCCAAGAACTTTTAATAAAAGACCACCCATAAAATGATACGACAAATAGCCACGGCCAAAGAAAAAAACATGTTCCAATAATTTGAACTAAAGCCTGGCCTTTGGGCGATAATTTACTGTAAAAAACATCAACACGTACATGCCCGTCATGCAACAATGTATATCCCGCACCCAACATAAAAACTAAGGCATGTTGCCAAACATATAACTCTTGCATCCAAACATAACCAATACTGAACACATAGCGTAAAAATGCCACAAGAAAGCATGTTACAACACATCCCAGTACCAACCAGGCGGTTATACGCCCCAAATATTCGTTAATATAATCGATAGATCGTATTACACGATGTGTAAAAGGCACTGAATCCTCCCATATGTTTTTTTATTATGGCAAATAAACATATCAACCAAGCAATCATGCTTTAATAGTAAATCTATGCACCACAAAAATTAAAGTAAAAAACTTTATTGAGCTTGAATAAGCTGAAACCCTTTTTCAACACCACCACCTACCTGCCCTCTTTTACCAAGCCATCTTTTATAGTCAGTTAATTGCTGTAAACGGCTACGAATTTGACACGACAATCCCTGACCGGATTTAATAGCTTGCACTTGTGTAATTTCTGCATTCGGCAATGATTTCTGCAGAATAACTCCCTGCCCTTTAACCATAATTGGGATTCCTGCAACGGGTAAAATTAATAATTTTTGATATGAGTTTAATAAAGCTACATGCAATTGATGATCAGCATCACCAACAGGTATTACGAATTTTAAGTTATCGTCAGGTTTTAAATTAAAAACCTGCTTTCCATTCTTGGTTTGTGCGAAAATATCTGTTGCTTTTACAATAAAGCCTTTTGCCCGCTGTGAGATAAGCAATAATTGTAACAGTGGATTATACACGCTTGTTGCTATAATTTCTTGGTCTTGTGGCAAATCGATCATCAAGCGTAGCGGTTCTCCAAAACCACGTCCTCCGGGTAAATCTTGGACTGATAAGCTATAAACACGTCCTTGGTTCGAAAATAGTAACAATTGGTCATTACTATTTGCCAATATGGTTAAATATGGCCCATCCCCTTCTTTATATTTTACCTCTGATACATTATCATGATGCCCTTTATAAGACCTAATCCAGCCCTTTTGTGAATAAAAAACCGTAACTGGCTCGGATGGAAGCTGTACATCAACCATATCGATCTTATGATCAAAATCTATGGGATTGGTAATTTCCGTACGCCGTTGCCCAAGTTGTTTGTTCTTTAGAAATAATTTTTTTAGGCCGTCAATTTCATGATGGACAGCATTTAATTGAAGCTTGTGGTCTTTTAATAGTCCTTGAATCGTTTTTTGTTCATCCACTAGCTTTTGATGCTCGGATTCAATCTCAAGTTGTTCAATTTTACGCAGCGAGCGTAACCGCATATTAAGTATGGCCTCGGCCTGCATATCGCTAAGATTCCAGCGTGTAATCATAACGTTTTTGGGTTCTTCTTCTTCACGTATGATACGAATCAACTCGTCCAAATTCAAATAAACCTTTAACAAACCATCTAATATGTGAAGACGACCTTCGACCTCGTCTAATCTGTACTTACTTGACCTAACCAGCACCTGCAGCCTGTGATTAAGGTAAGCTTGTAGTATGTCTTTTAAACTCATAACACCAGGCACATTATCGGCATTTAATAAATTCAGATTATACGCATAGCGAATCTCAAGATCGGTATAGCGGAATAGCTGTTCCATGCAAATAATCGGATCAACATTACGGTTTTTTGGCTCAAGAACGATTCGCACATCTGTGGTGGATTCATCACGCACCGCTTCCAATAAGGGAAGTTTCTTCTCCTCAATTAATTGGGCTATCTGTTCGATTAATTTAGATTTTTGTATTTGATAGGGAACTTCAAAGATTACTGCCTGCCATAACCCACTCTTTAGTTTCTCCTCGTGCCATTTAGCACGAACCCTGACCGAGCCACGACCCTGTTCATATATTTTAACTAAATTCTCTTTACTTTCCAATACAACCCCACCAGTTGGAAAATCTGGTCCCGCAATAATTTCCAACAAATCAGCACAAGTTATTTCAGGTTTTTTTATAAGCAACACTAGGGCATCACATATCTCAAGGATGTTGTGTGGTGGTATATTGGTTGCCATGCCAACAGCAATTCCTTGTGACCCATTTGCCAGTAGGTTTGGAAATGCTGCAGGTAGAATAACAGGCTCATTTCCCTCATTATCATATGTTTGACGAAAATCTACAGCATCTTCATTAATGCCTTTTAACATCAGTTCAGCGACCTCGGTTAAGCGTACTTCGGTATAGCGCATGGCGGCAGGATTATCACCATCAATATTACCAAAATTGCCTTGACCATCTACCAGTGGATAGCGCTGTGCAAAGTCCTGTGCCAAGCGAACCATCGCTTCATAAATAGCACTATCTCCATGAGGATGGTATTTACCGATAACATCACCAACCACACGTGCTGATTTTTTATGACTTGTTGTTGGATAAAGCTGTAATTGTCGCATAGCATATAATAAACGACGATGCACAGGTTTTAATCCATCACGCACATCCGGTAATGAACGGGACATAATTGTTGACATAGCATAGGCCAAATAACGTTGGCTTAAAGCCGGTACTAAATCAACAGTTTGCGTATTAGATAAAATATTTTCTGACGTCATATAACTAACTGTTCCCTAATACTACTGTATAAAAGCTAAGATTAAGAGTCAAAGCGACCAATAGAATAATCGTTGATATCAACCCCAGGGTCGTTGTCCGAGACCAAGTTTTTTAACAATTGCCCTGCTATCCCTGCAAGCCCAATATCAGCATGATCATAACCTATACTAAAAAAAACATTCCGATGTAATGATGAACTGCTAATCAGTGGCAAAAAATCTGGCCAACTGGCGTGTTTTATAACTATCTCGTCATAATTTGATAAATTGGCCGCAGGGAATTTGTTAAGTATTTTTTGTTTTAACCAGTTGGTACGATTAAAATGAGGCCTAAGATCATCCTTCATCCACCATTCGCGTGCACCAATACATTTAATCCCTGTATCGGTTGGCATAATCCACAATTCATCCTCAGGGAAAAAAACAGGCAGTCTTATGGTAAATCCTGGATCATAGAAATTAATGTGGTAAAGACGATTCGTGGCCAAAGGCAATTTATAATCCAATTCCTTCAAAAGTCTTTTAGAATCAGCACCGCCTGCCAGCACCACGGCATCAACTGGATAACGGCTGTTTTCCGTAATAATTTCTGTTGGACCTAACCCATCATAAACAAAGCTTTTTATCCCCACTTGCTCAACAACACCACCAACTTTTAATAATTGATTATAAAGTTTTGATAATAATATATTTTGATTAGGAATAAGGCTAATTCCCGGTAGGTATAAAATATCCCCAAAATCTTTGGGTAGTGATGGATCAAAATCCGATATTGTTGCTTGATCTAGTAACTCATGCTGGATACCATAATCACCAATAAATTTTCTGTATTCGCGGCTTTTGTCAGGATCGATGTTTTTGTCTAAAAACACAAATCCTCCACATTCTAAAAAACATTTCTGTGCCTCTTGATCACCTAAAAGCTCTTTATAGACTTCATTGGATCGTCCATACAATAAGTGCAGGTCTTTAAGTTGTGACAGCAACTTAGACTTTTTGTTATTTTGATACATGCGCAGAACAATATCTATATTTTTTAAAATATATGACCACTTTAGTGCCCAAAATTCAGGATTCTTACGGGCAGCCTTTAGAATATTTTTAAGCACGCCATTAATCATTACAAAAAGAGACGTATGCAGTGGCGCCATAATACCGGGCATTAAATTTTGCTGATTATATTTCTGCTCTTCTTGCATAAACAAGGTTACCTGATGACCATCAAGTTTTAAATAAATAGCAGATGCAAGCGCCGCATAATCGGACCCAATAACAGCAATATGCCTTTGACCAAAAAGCTTTGTCATGTACTTATTCCAACTTTTGTCACCGATCTTTCCTTATGCTGTTTTATTGCAGTGTTAACCACATTTATTAAACGGCTTCTGGCCTGCAAGCTCAATGTCGTTGAGAGTTGTGCCATCGCATACTTTTCAATAAAAAAACCCGTTAGGTTCAGTCCATGCAACAATTCTATTATAGACGTTGATTCTGTTGCTTCACTCAAGCTTTTTTCATCACTAACTTGTAAAAAGTCTGGTAGAATTAAAAGCTTATTTACCCAATTTTGTGCCACTGATTCTGAGACAGCGCGTCCAGTTTTCGGAGAGACATAACTTAAGTCATAGGATTGGCCTGTTACAGCACAATTGCTTAAATTTAAACCATAGCCAATATCTGCTAATACCACTGTTTCCCATTTAACATATTCTTGAATTGCGTGCATAAGCGACTTACTTAGTAAAGGAAATAATTGTAGTAAATGTTTATAGGTGCGGACATGCGATTCGCGCTCGGGAAACAGCCGATAGATTAATTCTGCTGCTGCTGAAATAATATAAGATGCCCAATAATTGGAAAATATATGACAGCTGTTATCTTGTTGAATTTCAAGCAAAAAATAACCAAGCTGGTTTTCAATTCTTGCTTTCCAGGTTGCTTGTACTAAATTACCCACCTGCATGGTAGGAATATTCCTTTTATTTTGCCTACCATATAAAAGTCCCTGACAGCGGCCATATTTTTCGGTAAAGATATTAATTACTGCTTGATTATCGCCATGTTCGCGCACGGAAATAATAAAACCCTCACTTACCCATTCCATTGAAAACGGTACCCCGTTCAAAAATTTTATGTGCTGTTTGTAAAAGACCCTATACGATTCTTAGGCAGGTAAGTGTCTTTTAAATATATAAAATCTCAGCACACGTGTGCGTTATATTTTAAGATATAATAATCTTTATTACTATAACTTGCAGATAAAATATTTCGGTGCTATTAGCAACAATTAAATCTTGCACCCAAGATTCCCTTTAATCGCCATCTAGCATATTTATGAGGAGAACAATATAGTCATGATTAATTTCATAAAAAGGGCTGCTATTCTGCCTTTAATAGCTTTATCGATTACCGCACACGCACAACAAAACACATCTACAGAATATACGCTAACGATCATTCACAATAATGATGTTCACGCCCGCCTTGATCAAGTCACTATGAGTGGGTCAAGCTGTACCACCAAAGACGCGGAAGCCCAGAAATGTTATGGTGGTTTTGCACGTATGGCTGGCATGATTAACCAAATTCGTCAACAGAAAGCTACACAACCATTGTTGGTTCTTAATGCTGGCGATTTTTTTCAAGGTAGCTTATTTTATACCTATTATAAAAGTGCTGCCCTTTGGCCATTTGTAAACTATATTAAATTTGATGCTGTCACTCTTGGCAACCATGAGTTTGATAATGGAGTTGCCGAATTAGTTCAGTTTCTGAATAACAGCAAAGATTTAAATATGGTTGTTGCCAATATTAATGCCCAGCAAGAACCAAATCTGAATAAATTTATTAAAAAATCGCTCGTTATTAATCAAAAAGGTGAAAAAATTGGTATTATCGGCTTAATTACCCCAGAAACACCAATTTTATCAAGCCCTGGGTCAACCGTGACATTCCAAGAACTTAAAAATTCTCTAGAAACCGAGGTCAAGGTTTTAGAAGCCCAAGGTGTTAATAAAATCATTGCCCTTACACATATTGGGCTAGCTGAAGACATTAAACTTGCGGAAACAGTGCGTGGCGTAGACGTTTATATCGGTGGTCATAGCCACAGCCTACAAAGCAACCAGCGCAAAGAAGCTGTCGCTCCATATCCTATTGTTGTTAAAACGCCTTCTGGAGATCCTGCTCTAGTTGCGCAAGCTTATTATGCCGGAATTTATCTTGGTAATCTTGAGGTTACTTTTAATGACAAAGGTGTTCCGGTACGCTGGCAAGGCGAACCTATTTTACTTGATCACACCGTTCCACAAGATCAACAAGTGTTGTCGATGGTTAAAGAATTGAGCGAACCACTACAAGTTTTCCGTCAACGACAAGTTGGAACAACAGAAACAGAATTGGTTGGTAGCCGTGAAATTTGCCGCCACCAAGAATGTAACCTAGGCAACCTTATTAGTGATGCTTTGCTTTTTGCAACACAAAAGCAAAAAACCCAGATTGCCTTTCAAAACGGCGGTGGAATACGCACAAGTATTCCTAAAGGACCTATCAATTATGGACAGATTCTTGAAGTTCTACCATTCTCAAATAGCGTTTCTGTCTTTGGCTTAAAAGGCAGTGATGTAAAGCTTGCCTTAGAAAATGGTGTTAGCCGCGCCGAAAGCACCACAAATGAAGGAACAGGTAGATTCTTGCAAGTCAGCGGATTACGCTATAGTTGGGACGCAACAAAGCCTGTTGGCAGCCGTATTCTATCGATAGAAGTAAAAACTGCAAATGGTCAGTTTGTTTTATTAGATGAACAAGCTACTTATGTGGTTGTAACAAACGATTTCTTACGTGCTGGTGGCGATGGATTTTCTGTTTTCAAAGAAAAGGCCATTAACCCAATTGATAACGGTATGAATCTTGAGGAAGCCTTAAGTTCATATATTCAGCATCTTTTAGACAACAAGAAATTGGTGTCACCAGCTGTTGAAGGAAGAATTAAACGCCAAAACTAAGTAGTATAATAATAATCATAAAGCCCCTTTAAGGGGCTTTATGATGTAAAACCAACCAACTTTAATAATTTTTGATCTTCCTGCCATTTCGGGTTTACAC
>JAEUKQ010000028.1 GCA_016794225.1 Alphaproteobacteria bacterium
AGTGACGCGGTATTAGAATATTTCCAAATGACTATGGTGTTTGTTGCGGCTGCCCTTATTTTGCAGATGATATGTTGGTTAAGGCAGCATGGACGATCTCTGAAAAAAAACCTAGAAGTCAACATTGGTTCTTTTATAAAACAAGCAAATTGGTGGGGAATCTTTACCTTAACAACATTGGCAATTGCGCGTGAGGGAAGTGAAACGGTAATATTTCTATACGGAATATTAAACGCATCAGTAGGTAATGACTCCGTTATTATTTTATCGATTACGGTCGCTCTCGTTATCGCTTTCCTTACTTATTTTTTAATTCAATTAGGTCAACGTTACTTTTCTTGGCGTACATTTTTTCGGTTCACCGAGACTGTTTTATTATTTCTTGGTGCTTCGTTGGTAGTCAAAGGTGTTGATTATCTTGTTTCATTAGGTGTCATTGATTTTGAATCGCCAATATTGTGGGACAGTGCGGCAATTTTAGATGATGCCAAAGCTTTTGGTAACTTTATTGCGGGATTAACTGGCTATCGTGCCCAGGTGGATATGATATGGTTAGTAACTTATACTGGTTATTGGTGTGTGGCTTTTTTATTATTAAACATGGATCGTCTGTGCAGACAAAAACGGGCAAATAAGGATGAAAAACCAACAAAAAGCTGATGCAAAAAATGTTAGAAACTTGGTTCATAATATGGGTAATTGGCTTTTACAGCATCAGCATCACATAAGAATAATACAATGGGGTGTAGTGGTTGTTTATTTGACTTTGATTATCGTTCCAGTGTTGCTGCCATTGCCCGATAATGCAGGCCATATTTGGAATAATCTAACAATTTTTGCACAATTTATTTTTTGGGGTATCTGGTGGCCATTTGTTTTGTTAAGTATGGTTTTGGTTGGCCGTGTGTGGTGTGGTATTTTTTGTCCCGAAGGTACTTTGACTGAGGCAGTCAGCCGTCATGGCATGGGTTGGTCAGTGCCCAAATGGATAAAATGGCCTGGCTGGCCATTTGTAGCTTTTTGTGGCACAACAATTTACGGACAAATGGTAAGTGTATATCAATATCCAGGCCCTGTTTTAGTTGTTTTAGGTGGATCAACACTAGCAGCTATTGTTATTGGTTTTCTATATGGTCGTAATAAAAGGGTCTGGTGCAAATATTTATGTCCAGTGAATGGTGTTTTTAGGTTGTTGGCAAAATTATCTCCTTTGCACTATCGGGTTGACCAAAATGCTTGGCAAGAATCCCAAAATCGTGGGCATGTTGATATCGCAAACGCCCATTTCAATTGCGCCCCTATGGTTGTTGTTAGGCAAATGCAGAGCGCTTCTGAATGTCACATGTGTGGACGTTGTCAAGGTTTTAGAGGGGCAGTTACTTTTTCTTTGCGGTCACCTGGTTCTGAAATTACCAGTGCACATGCGAAGCAAAAAACTAACCTTTGGGATACAGTTTTAATTCTTTTCGGGCTGATGGGGCTTGCTAGTATGGCATTTCATTGGGCATCTAGTGCTTGGTATGTCTCTTTGAAGCAACTATTCGCCAATTTTGTGTTTGATACGCAACAATTGTGGATTGTAACAGCCGATATTCCATGGTGGATTTTAACAAATTACCCCCAACACCATGATGTAATGACCCTATTAGATGGGGTCGTGATGCTCTGTTACCTTGGGGTGGGAACTTTATTGATTGGGGGTACATTGTTTGGAGGGCTATTGGTTACAAATAAAATAATTGGCTCTTGGTCTTGGGGACGTCTGCATCACTTGGCATTAACGTTAATTCCTTTAGCTGGTGCAGGTGTCTTTTTGGGACTATTTTCCCTAACAACGCAACTGTTGAAAAGTGAAGGCATAAACATTCCGTATCTACAGGCATTTCGTTTAATCATAATAGGGCTAGGTTTAATAGGGTCTATTTATTTAGGCGGAAAAGTTATTAATAGTCTTACACCCAATTTTAAACAAAAACTGTTGTCAATAATGGCTTTTACTATAACAGTTTTTGTTGCTGGTGGGGTTTGGATAAATAGCTTGTGGCCCAAATTACTTCCGATGATTTTTTCTTAAGCTGTGATAATGGTTTACATTGCTTTTGATATATTATTGTGCTAATGACATGTTGTTATCTGAAGGCATAAATTCTTTAAAATTTCATATGATTTAATACCCTTAACACTAACGCTATTGGGAGTGGAGCAGTGATGAAGCAGATTAATAAAATATTCTGGGGCACTTTATTCGGCAGTATTTTAATGTCGAGTACAGTTTTAAGCCAGCAACCATCAATGATAGGACGTTTTTATGGTGGTGATAAAGCCGAGTCTGGCGAGGCGATTGCTACAATGCCAGATAATGGGTATGTGGTTGCAGGGCATATTGGCTCATTCGGTCGTCGTGGACAAGATGTTTGGGTTTTACGGTTTGACACAAATGGCTTGATATCCTGGTCAACGGTTGTGCCTGATCTGAAAGATTCATTGGTTACATCGGTGGTGGCAACCAGCGATAACGGTGTTTTGGTTGTGGGTGTAACAAATGCAAGAAAATCGTTAGATGGTGCGATTAGTGTTGACGTAAAGGCACAGGCATTTGCTGCTAAGATTGATGCAGAAGGCAGTGTTTTATGGACAAAGAAGTATGCAAATGCCACCAACGGCGGACGGCTGGTCATCAATTCTGCTGCCCAAAATAAATTAGGACAAGCGGTACTGGTCGGCGGAGCCGAGGCGCAACGCGATCAAGATTGGAACGCCATACTTATTACGATAGATAAAAATGGTAATGAAGTTGGTCGTAAAATTTGGGCTGAAAGCGGTGATGCGCTTTTAAATACAATCACAACAGATGGCGGTAATGGCTGGGTGCTTGGTGGAACAAATAACAAAAATGGTAGTTTTGATGCTTGGGTTGCCTTGATAGATGATAAGGCTAATATTACCTGGCAAAAAACCTGGGGTGCAGCAAATACGGATGTGGCGTTATCCGTTCAAGGTGCGCCAGGTGGCGGGTATGCTGTGTTAACCCAAATGGATGGATCAGCAAGTGGTTCTGGATATCCTGTTGTGCTTCGTATTGGTAAGGATGGCAGTGAATTAGGAAAGGTTGAGATAAAAAACACCAATAAAATTGCCCATGCATTAGCATTGTTACCAGATAACGGTTTTGTCGTTGTTGGGCGTCAGCAAGATGCCGGTAATAGCAATGGCTGGGTTGCCCGTTACACATTAAATGGAAATGAAGTTTGGTCACGAATGGTAGGCGGGGAGGAGTATGATGAATTTAACGGGGTCACTTCTTCTGCTAATGGGGTAGCAATTATTGGTTCATACCAGCCGGCAGACATGGTAAGCGGGCAAGATTTATGGGTTCTAGAACAAGGGATTGACGGCACACCAAACGGGTGGGAGACCAAAAAACTGTCTGATCAGGCCAATAAATTTCTGAAAACTGTTAGCATAGGCTTGGGTAATCGCCAAGTATATCCTTTGGTGGGGTTGGATATTATTAATCTTCAGCTAGCTGGGCAGATCGAAGCCTTAGAGCATAATGGTCGCTTGGAAGTACGTTTTCCTGGATTACAACTCTATCCTGGTTATCAAACAGCCGGGGTTGATTTTGGTACAATACATCTTCAAGCATTGTTGAATGCACCAAACCAAGACATATTACCAATAACCGCTAAATTATCAAAAAATATTCTGTTCCACGGCGGGACTCATGACATATGGGGAATGCTTGGAAAACAGGAGATTAAGGTTGATTGGCACACACGCTTAAACATCCCAACGCGTTTTTATGTCTTGCTTGAAGATTTCAGTTTTATAGATCGTTTTGGTGGAATGACCTTAGGCAAGTTCAAGGCTGATGTCACCTACAGTAAAGTGGGTGAAGCGACTTGGGCGGGGAAGGGTGATGTATCGGTTGGACCAGTTCGTATAATGATGGGTAATCAAGAGGTTTTTAATCTTGACTCAATTGAAACTGTTATGCGTGAAGCCGGAGATACAGAAGAAGCCATTCTGGCGAGGCAAGAGCTTAATGAGATTATCAAAAATCTTGCATTAGCCAAATCGCAAGATGGGATGCGCGCCCTTGTTAAACAGCTAACCACTAAAATCCAGCTTATGTGGCCTGCTACATACCAGTCGGATGGTCAAATTAAGGTTTCGGGTTTACGTGTGCTCTCTGGCAATCCGAACAGACCAATAGGCAAGCTTGGTAATTTTACCATGGATATTAAAATACCCTTAAGCGCAGACATCAACCGCAGGGGATTTGATATTGGGGTATCTTTTCAAGACATGCTGTTGCCAAACCGCGACGCACCAAATATGCCCATAATAGTGGGTGATTTTTCGGCGGGAATAGGGATTGGCGGGTTAAGGCTTGATTATGCGGCCGAAGTTCTTGAAGCTTATCTTCTGTCAAAGCTTGGTGTGGAAGCATCGCCAGAAGTGCGTACGAAGATTTTTGAATTGGTATCTGATTTATCATTTAGGTTATCGGCTAATAACGTTGTGAAACCAGAGATGGCCAATCAATCAACATCGGTTGATAGTTTAAGTACAAAGTTGGTTATGTCCGATCTTGATCAGGAACTTGCCAAAATAGTTTTTGATTACCAGCATAAAAATTTAAAATCCCCTAATGCTGATTTGCCCCAAGAATTTTTTCCTTATAACCTCTCTGGGCAGATTGCTTTAGACAGGGTGCCTTTTAAAGCGCTGATTGAAAATTTGTCTTTCGTACCTTTTACGGATGAAGTCGTAATTGGTATGTTTGGTAAGGCTGGTACGGTTATGTCGTTAAAAGATATTCTTTTGGAAATGGCCGTTGCCGATTATAAAATTAATGGTGCAGTCAAAGCGAACCAAGATGCTTTCTTAGGCGTTACCCTTGATGTTAACTGGATTGTCAATAACTTCAGTAGACTAGTTGATGCCTTGGTAAAAATTGCCGGACGCGGCGATGCACAAGAAGCGAAAAGCTTCTTAGAGCTTTTGCGTAGCTTCGGCAAACAGGTTAATAACGATCAATATCAGTTTAATGTTATCCTTAATGAAGAAGCACAAATTTTGATTAATAACAAGCCCTTCCCATTGTTTGGGCAGTAAATTGGTGGTAGTTTATTAAAGATGAAGGGGCACGAACATGCCCCTTCATCATTTTTATCATCAATATAGATACGATTAATATAAAAATTGTTCGTTTAGGATGCGTTCTTCTAAACTACGGTCGGCATCAAATAGAATTTTAATATGTAATTGACGATCTTCATAAATTTGTACTTCCAGGACATTGCGAACTTCAACAGAATCGGCAACGGCACTAACCGGTCTTTTGGTATGTTCAAGAATTTTTAGTTCAACCACTGCATTGTGCTTTAAAATGGCGCCCCGCCACCTTCGCGGGCGAAAGGCACTTATAGGTGTTAATGCCAGTACAGGCGACCCTAATGGCAGAATAGGGCCATGCGCAGATAAATTATAAGCGGTGCTGCCCGCAGGTGTTGATAGCAAAATACCATCACAACTTAATTCGGGTAGTCTGGTAACGCCATCAATTATAACCGATATCTTGGCAACTTGGCGGGTTTGACGCAGAAGCGACACTTCATTAATTGCCAAAGCCTGATGTTTTTTACCATCTTGATCAACAGTGGTCATAGCCAATGGATGTAGCATAACACCAGTGGCTTGCTTAAGCCTTTTAGGTAAAGAGCGTAGTTCATACTTATTCATTAAAAATCCAACAGTACCGCAATTCATACCGAAGAACGGAATATTTAACGACATATAGTTATGGAGCGTTTCGAGCATGAACCCGTCGCCACCAAGAACAACAATATGTGTAGATTTTTCAATCTTTGGTTCAATATACTGCTGGTATAATGATTTTATTTCCTGCAGTGCAAGTTGGGCTTCGGCCATTGGGGCTGCGATAACGGAAAATCGTGTTTCAGACATTTTTTAACCGTAAGATGGTTTTTTACAATAGAACCCGTATATACCGGTAGCAATCGTTGGTAGCGATCATAGCCAGCTTGCGTCCAACAATCAAAATAAAAAATTGTAACCCTTGCAAAAGTTATAGAGATGGAATAGTAATAATTATAGCTAACTACTGACCAGCCTTTATATATCTTTGACGGTTAGATTGGCTGGTATTCTGGGCTATTAATAATACAAAAATGTAAATGTTCGCTTTTGGTAAGGGTTTTCCGGCAATGTCAAACACAAGTGAATTTCATAATTCTCCATCTAGTTCTTCATCGAATTCTTCGGTCGTTCAGCGTGCGCAAGTTAAATGGTTTAGTGCAGCAAAGGGCTTTGGTTTTGTCAGCGCACAATCTGGGCAAGATGATATTTTCCTGCATATTTCATCGTTACTTGAAAAGGGCAAAAGGAATTTGCAGCCTGGCGTGACGATTGAATGTCATGTTGGCGACGGTCCGAAAGGCAAGCAGGTTGTTAAAATTATTTCAATTGACGAGACGACGTTGACTGAACAAGCTGATGTCCGGCAAAAGTCAGTAAATGCTCGTCCGCCAGTTGATCTTTCAAAAGCAGTTCAGCTTAAGGGTAAGGTTAAGTGGTATAATGCCTTTAAGGGCTTTGGTTTTGTTTTGCCGGATGATGGTGGTAAAGATGTGTTTATTCATGCGTCGGTTTTAGCGGATGCGGGGGTGGATAAACTTGAACCAGACCAATCATTAAGCATGCATGTGATCATGTCCGACAAAGGGCGTGAAGCAATTGCTGTTAATGTATAATTTTTGAAGCACCAATTTTTTAGGTTAGTTTTTTCAAGAGGTTTATTATTATGTCAACAAAGCTACCGGGTAATGAATCGGGTTATGGTGACGTACATCGTTATTTAAATAATAACTCTGCTGCGGCAACAGTTAATAAAGCTGGTGCTCCTGCCATGGCTTCGGTTATTCGTAAAGATATTCGCGTGGTTGGTGATGTTATTTGTTCTGGCGATGTTCAGCTTGATGGCATTGTTGAGGGTAATTTGCAAAGCCGTGGGGCAACAATTTCTGAAGGTGCCCATGTTCATGGTTCTGTATCGGCTGAAAATGTCCGTATTTTAGGCTCAGTTACCGGGCAAGTGCGTGGTAATAACGTAATGCTGGCCAAAAGCGCAAAGGTTATTGGCGATATTTTGCATCAATCATTGGCCATTGAACCCGGTGCTTTTCTTGATGGGCAGTGTCGGCCAATTAATAGCGTGACAACACAAAATGATGGTAAGACAACCATTTTACGGGATAAGCCCACTTTGCCACAACAGCCATTGCCTCAGGCCGTTGTTGGGTCGCCCGCGCCAACCAGCCCGGTTGGTGTTAAATCTTCCCGCAATTCATAGATTTTTGGTTATTCGAATCTTTAAGCAGCATTAGGTTTTTTGTACCAAGCTAGCTGAGCGTGTTCTTTAGCATTGTTGGTTTTTGTAACAATTGATGCGCATTTACAATTCCCAAGCGAAAAGCCAAAGCACTGTTTTGGCTTTTCGCAAATAACCGTTAAGGAAGTTTTAAAATAAAGTTGTTGGGTATTCTTATACAGTCGCGCCGCTTGTATCGTTGTTTAAGTACTAATTTGATAGGGGGCGTAAACCTCGTTTAATTGTTGTGTAACACGGATAAAAGTGGTTCGTTTTGATAATTCTTTTAGCTGTTGCGCCCCAACATATGTACAGGTTGAACGTATGCCCCCCAATATATCCAAAATTGTATTTTCAATAGCCCCGCGATACGGAATATTAACCGATTTACCCTCGCTTGAGCGATATTCTTCAACCTTACCATGGTGTTTGTTCATGGCCTCGGTAGAACTCATACCGTAAAAGCGTTTAAATTTTTGTCCATTTTCTATAAAAATTTCACCGCTACATTCATCATGGCCAGCCAGCATACCACCTAACATAACAAAATCAGCACCAGCAGCAAAAGCTTTCGCCACATCGCCTGGCACGGTACATCCACCATCGGAACAAACCAGCCCCCTTAAACCGTGCGCTGCATCAGCACACTCGATCACTGCTGAAATCTGTGGATAGCCAACCCCTGTTTTTTTTCGGGTTGTACAAACTGATCCAGGTCCAATACCAACTTTTACAATATCGGCACCGGATAAAATAAGCTCTTCTGTCATTTCGCCAGTAACAACATTGCCTGCCATAATAATTTTGGTTGGGAATGCATCTCGTGTCCGGCGAACAAAATCAACAAAATATTGCGAATATCCATTGGCAACGTCCAAACATATCAACGCAAGGTCCAGCTGACGCATAATGGTTTTTAGCTTATCAAAGTCTTCCTGACGAATACCACAACTTACAAAAGCATAATTAAGCCTTTCCTTATTATGCTGGGATTGTTGCACGAATTTTTCCCATTCATCAACGCTTGCATATTTATCAACGGCTGTCATCATACTATGTTTGGCAAGGGCATTGGCCACAGCAAATGTTCCGGTGTGATCCATATTAGCAGCAATAATAGGGATGCCTTCCCATGTCTTATCACTATGGCGAAAATTATATTTTCGGTGCAGATTAACTTCAGCACGGGATCTTAATGTGCTGCGCTTTGGGCGAATAAGAACATCTTTAAAGTCCAGTTTAATTTCTTCTTCGATGCGCATGGTTATAAAACCTATGATAAATGAATATTATGATTAAGTAGGCAAACGATAAGCAATATGATCTTCTTGAGTTTATGGCTGTCATATTAAATCGTCGTAATTGTTAAAAAAAATCAAAAGCCTGTCAACAATATAAGAACAATTTCTTGTTAGGTTAATGCGTGCAGAATAATTCGGCTAGCAGGTGTTTGAACGAATTGACGGAAAAATAATTTTTTGAGTAAAATTATATTTACATTTTAAATCCTTATTGTATTGATTGGGTATTAATATTTTACCGTTATCCTTTCACAATTTGGGCGGTTATCCACATGAAAATAATCACTGGTAATAGCAACCGTGCTTTGGCAACCGCAATATCCAATCAATTGAATATACCCTTAACCAATGCCAGCATCAGGCGTTTTGCTGATATGGAAATATTTGTTGAGGTGCTTGAAAACGTTCGCGGCGAAGATGTTTTTGTTATTCAATCCACCTCATATCCTGCAAACGATAATTTGATGGAATTATTGATTATTATTGATGCATTAAAACGCGGTTCTGCAAAACGAATCACAGCTGTTATCCCTTATTATGGTTATGGCAGGCAAGATCGTAAATCTGGCCCGCGCACACCAATATCAGCAAAACTCGTTGCCAATCTTATTACGGTTGCCGGTGCCAACCGGGTTTTAACGGTCGATTTACATGCTGGTCAAATACAGGGTTTTTTTGATATTCCAACAGATAACTTATTACCGGTACCTGTTTTGGGTAAAGACATAGAGATGCGTTATGGTAAAGAAGGTATTACCGTGGTTTCACCTGATGTGGGCGGGGTTGTTCGGGCAAGAACAATTGCTCGGCGGATTAATGCAGATTTAGCGATTATTGATAAAAGGCGTGAAGTGGCAGGTATTTCAGAAGTGATGAATGTTATTGGCGATGTTAAAGGCCGTAGATGCATTATTGTTGATGATATTGTTGATTCTGCCGGCACAATATGTAACGCAGCTGTGGCTTTACGGGAACACGGCGCTTCATCGGTTAGTGCTTATATAACGCATGGGGTGTTATCTGGGGGTGCATTAGCACGCATTAACAGTTCGCCTATTGAATTGATGATGATTACAGATACAATTCAGGCAACTGAGGCTACAAAATCAATTAGTAATATTCATCAATTAACTTTGGCACCTTTGATAGCCGAAGCGATTAAAAGAATTAGCGAAGAAAGGTCGGTATCAAGCCTTTTCGATTAGTTCTTATTATAGGTCTAAACAGGTGTAGCTTCTTTCTGTCTCTATCTTTCAATAAATAGTTGAAATCTATTCTGAGATAGGCTATGAATGCCGCCTGGCACAATTTTGTTTTATGCCATAAGGAGATAATATATGTCTGAGGTTAAATCATTAAAGGTAGAAACCCGTTCTGGAACAGGTACCGGTGCAGCTCGTGCTGTCCGCAGATCAGGTAAGGTTCCCGGTGTTGTTTATGGAAATAATTTAGACAATGATCTGATTGCACTCGATCCTGGCGAATTGCGTCGTAACTTACAAAAAACCGGTTTTTTTGCCACCTTGTTTGATTTAAAAATTGGCAGCAAAACAGTCCGCGTCCTTCCAAAAGATGTTCAGTTACACCCTGTTAGTGATTTACCATTGCATGCCGACTTTATGCGGATTAGCAAAGACAGCAAAATTCATGTTAACGTTCCAGTACAATTTACAAACGAACCATTGTCACCTGGGTTAAAGCGCGGTGGTGTATTAAACGTTGTTCGTCACCAAATTGAATTGATTTGTTCGCCTGAAAATATTCCGAATGTTATCGTCGTTGATCTTAGCGGTCTTGAAATTGGTGATAGCGTTCATATTAGCAAAATTAACTTGCCTGCGAATGTTGTTCCTGCAATTGCAGATCGTGACTTTACAATTGCAACAATTGCTGCTCCAACGGCGATGAAGGGCGATGAAGAAAAAGAACAGGCTGCTGCTCAGGCAACAGCGGGCGATGCTGCTGCTCCTGCGGCAGATGCTGCTGCTCCTGCTAAACCAACGCCGGAGAAAAAGTAGTTGGCACATGTGGATTCTTGCAGGATTGGGTAATCCTGAAACAAGCCATCAACATAACCGTCATAATGTTGGTTTTATAGCGGTGGATCACATAATCCGCCGCTATCGTTTTTCAGCACCTAAATTAAAATTCAAAGCTTTATTTTATGAAGGTGAAATTGCTAACGAAAAAGTAGTTATTCTGAAGCCACAAACTTATATGAATAAATCGGGCGAAAGCTTACTTATGGCGTTACAATTTTACAAAGTACCAATTGAGCAATTATTGATTTTTTATGATGAATTGGATCTACCACTTGGTAAATTTAAAGTAAAAATTGGGGGCGGAAATGCTGGCCATAATGGGTTGCGTTCATTAGATCAGCATGTAGGGGTTGATTATTGGCGTATACGTATTGGTATTGGTCATCCCGGGCTAAAAAGCATGGTACCTTCTTATGTTCTTTCAGATTTTACAGTTGTAGAGCATCAGACTCTTGACCCTTTATTGCAAACCATGGCAGAGCATATACCAGTATTTATACGCCATGGAGCTGGTTCCTTTACGAATAAATTACATCAACCCCACCAAAAAATGGCATCCATTAACAAGGTTTAAGCTGATAATCAAAAAATATGCTGGCAAAGGAAAAACAATATGGGATTTAATTGCGGAATTGTTGGGTTACCAAATGTTGGTAAGTCGACCCTATTTAACGCCTTGACCTGTTCGGCTGCTGCCCAGGCGGCTAATTATCCATTTTGTACGATTGAGCCTAACGTGGGTCGTGTGGGGGTTCCCGATAGCCGTTTGAATAAACTGGCACAACTTGCAAAATCAGCCAAAATTATTCCAACCCAGTTAGAGTTTGTTGACATTGCAGGTTTGGTAAAGGGAGCAAGCAAGGGTGAGGGACTGGGCAACCAATTCCTGGGTCATATACGTAGTGTAGATGCTATTTGTCATGTGGTGCGTTGTTTTGAGGGAGAAGTAACCCACGTGGATGGCTCGGTTAACCCAATTCGTGATATTGAAACAATTAATACGGAACTTTTGCTTGCCGATCTTGAAAGTCTTGAGAAAAGAAAAGATAACCTTCTTAAAAAATCCAAGATTGGGGATGTTGATGCTAAAAAACTTTTGCCAACTTTTGAAGCAGTTTTATCACATGTTCAAGCTGGACATCCAGCACGCAGCATTAAGCTACCATTAAATGAACAAATTTACTTGAATCAATTACAATTGATTACAGCCAAGCCCGTTGTCTATGTTTGCAATGTTGAGGAATCTGCGGCAGCCAAAGGCAATGATTTAGCCATGAAGGTTATGAAGTTGGCACAACAGGAAAAAGCCTTAGCCGTTGTTATCTCGGCTGAAATTGAAGCTCAAATATCTGTTTTGCAAGATGCGCAAGAAAGGGCGGAATATCTTGATACTATTGGTTTGCAGGAAACAGGATTAGACCGGGTTATCAAGGCGGGTTATCAACTTTTAGAACTTATAACGTTTTTTACCGTGGGGCCAAAGGAAGCACATGCCTGGACAGTAAGGCGTGGCACGAAAGCACCACAAGCAGCAGGCGTAATCCATAGTGATTTTGAAAAGGGCTTTATTCGCGCCGAGACTATATCATATGCAGACTATATAGCTTGTGGCGGGGAAGTTCAGGCAAAAGAAGCAGGTAAAATGCGCCTTGAAGGAAAAGATTATATTACCCAAGATGGCGATATTTTCCATTTTCGGTTTAATGTTTAAGAAACTTCCAACATTTTAAAAGCACGTTGGGTAACTATCTGTGAAGGCTTGTTTTAGCTATGGATAGGATTATCATTAAGTTCTGACAAGGATGCTGTCTTATAAAATATTGCTAACAGAACTATATTGAACATCATGTGATGGTGGAATAATTGTCAATTATCCATTTGTTATCAACTTCACTGAACCGAAAAGACGAGTTACCAAACATTCATCTTGCAGAAATAATTGTCCAAAAAAACGATCAATCAGCCGTGAAGGAACTTGTTGATCATTTACCGGCTAACAACAAAAATATTCAGTCTGATTGTATTAAGGTGCTTTATGAAATTGGTCAAAGGAATCCCAATCTGATTAACGGATACATAAAAAAATTTATTGATCTTCTTAACCACGGCAACAACCGCTTAATTTGGGGGGGGGGAGCAATAACCGCATTAGCTTGTTTGGTATCAACCAACTCGCAAATTATCTATCAGAATTTATCCTACATTCTTCAGGCCGCCCAACAAGGAAGCGTCATTACCAAAGACCAAACAATAAAAATATTAACCCTTCTTGCGGGGATAAATTCTTATGAAAACCGTGTGTATCAAATATTGTTTACCCAATTAGAACAAGCCCCTGAAAACCAGTTTCCAATGTACGCAGAAGAAGTAGCTAACAACATTAGTGAAAAGTTCAAAAAAGATTTTATTAATATTCTTGAAAACGAATGTTGGAAATTCAGAAAGAAAGCAAGCGCAAACGAATTGCTAAAATTATACAAAAATTTTTAATAAAATAGAATTCCAAGCAATGCGGTACGGGTTATTTTAACCGAGCCCAAATCCTTCGTTTCGCCAAATAAAGCAGTATGGTTAAAACTGTTAAAAAGAAAATAACCTGTACGCCAAGTTTTTTGCGGTATTCCATCTCTGGTTCTGCTGCCCATGCCAGGAAAGTGGTAACGTCCTTGGCCATTTGTTCAATTGTGGCTTCAGTGCCATCTGCATAACTAACCAAACCGGCTGATGGAAGTGGTGAAGGCATTGATATCTGGTGACCGGGAAAATAATGATTGTAATAACGACCATCCGGCACCACAATATCGCTTGGTGGGTTCTGATAACCGATCAGAAGAGCATACAAATAATTTATACCATCGGGTCGAGCTTTGGTTATTAATGATAAATCTGGTGGGTATGCACCGTTGTTATTTGCGCGTGCGGCTTGTTCATTAGCAAATGGCCTTTTAAAACGATCACTTGGCAAAGCTGCGCGTTCAAACATTTCACCTTCATCATTCGGGCCATCGACAACCTGATCCTGCGCAGCAATTGATTTTACCTGTTCGGTCGAGAAACCAATTTCGGTAAGGTTTCGATAAGATAATTTTGAAATTGAATGACAAGCAGAGCAAACTTCACGAAACACCTGAAAACCACGTTGCTGGGCAGCACGATCGAAGGTGCCAAACAAAGATGTAAATCCCCATTCTTGTTGAGGAATTTTTATTTCTGTTGTCTCTCCAAAAACAGATGTGGCAGATGTGGTCAGCGATAAAGCTGAAACAATAGCTAATTTTAGCAGAAAAGATGGCAATTTCATGGATTAGCTTTCGTGTTATTCAAGGTGGTTTTTAGGTTGATAAATTGATTCACTAATGCTTGCTGGCAGTGGTTTGGGTTTTTCAAGCACACTTAACAACGGTAAAATCACAATAAAATACGCAAAATAATAAGCCGTCGCGATTCGTGAAATAAGAATAAAGTGCCCCTCAGGCGGATTGGCGCCGCAATATCCCAGAACAAAGCAGTTAATAACAAACAAAGCAAAGAACCATTTAAACATGGGTCTAAAACGGCCACTACGAACGGGTGAGCGATCTAACCAAGGCAGCACAAATAAAATAGCAATAGCACCACCCATTAACAGCACGCCCCCTAATTTTGAAGGAATAGCACGAAGAATGGCATAGAATGGTAAAAAATACCACTCGGGGACAATATGGGCTGGCGTAACCAAGGGGTCAGCTGGAATATAATTGTCGGGATGGCCTAAATAATTGGGATTAAAGAAAATAAAATAGCAAAAGAATATTAGGAATAGCCCAATGGTGAACGCATCTTTTATGGTATAATATGGATGGAACGAAATGCTGTCTTGAGGGCGTTTCATATCAATACCAAGGGGATTATTAGAGCCAAACCTATGTAAAGCAATTACATGTAAAAATACAACACCCAAAATAACAAAAGGCAATAGGTAATGCAGGGCAAAAAAGCGATTTAACGTTGGGTTGTCAACAGAAAAACCACCCCATAACCATGTGACAATATCTTCACCAACCCAAGGAATAGCAGAAAAAAGATTGGTGATGACAGTTGCGCCCCAATAGCTCATCTGTCCCCAGGGCAGCACATATCCAATAAAAGCGGTCACAATCATTAAAAAGAAAATGACTACGCCTAGCATCCATAAAATCTCACGCGGAGCTTTATAAGAACCATAATACATGCCACGAAATATATGAATATATACCAAAATAAAAAACATTGAGGCACCATTCATATGAATATAGCGGATGATCCAACCATAATTCACATCGCGCATAATGCGCTCAACACTTTCAAACGCCATTGTGGTGTTTGGCGTATAATGCATCGCCAAAACGATACCGGTTACAATCATGATAATCAGCATCAATCCAGCCAGAAAACCAAAATTCCACAAATAATTAAGATTTCTAGGAACAGGATATTCATACATTTCATGGTGCAGCGAACTGAAAATCGGCATCCGATGATCGATCCATCGTACCAAACGGTTTTTAAATACTACGCTCATGCTGTTTTTTCCTACCCAATACGGATAATGTTATCTTTAATAAATTCATAAGAAGGTACTGGCAAATTAGTAGGGGCTGGTCCCTTGCGGATTCGGCCAGAGGTATCATATTGCGAACCATGACACGGACAATACCATCCACCGTGTTCGCCGCGATTCTCGCCAACTTTTTGACCACTTGGAACACAACCTAAATGTGTACAAATCCCAACAACAACAAGCCACTCAGGTTTTTTGGCACGCTCCTTATCGTTTTGGGGGTCAGGTAATTCCGCAAGATTAACATTTGCTGCAGCGTTAATCTCTTCAGCGGTGCGGTGACGGATAAATACAGGCTTGCCACGCCACTTGACAGTAATACTTTGACCAACGGCAATTTTTGACAAATCAATTTCAATACTTGAAAGTGCTAAAACATCGCTTGCTGGGTTCATTTGTTGAATAAGTGGCCATGCAAAAGCAGCGATACCAACAGCGGCCGTGGCACCGCTTGCCAGAACAAGAAAATCACGCCGGCTAGCTTCTGGATTATCTTCGGTTTTTCCTGGTTTTTTATCGGCCATTCTGAAACTCCACCATAGACCCTAACTATTTTATACGAGATATAAAGTTTAGATTGTATATATTTGCTTATAACGGATATCGCGATGTTCTCAACAAAAATTTTGTATATTTGGCAATTTCGTGATGCAAAACAAAAGAATCTTTATGTTAAGCAACAATAATGCGACAAACAGCCGCATTTCAGATGTTAATAAAAGAAGATCAAGTAAGAACATCAACAAAAATATTAATAAGTGAAGATGACCCGTTTAGCTATATTTCAACCGGATATCCCACAAAATACTGGAGCTATGCTGCGTCTGGCAGCCTGTTTGGGTGTTGAAACCGATATCATCGAACCCATGGGGTTTGTTTGGGATCTGCACCGTTTAAAACAAACAGTGCTTGATTATTACGACCCAACCCAGGTTAAACGGCATATATCCTGGCATGAATATTCAAAATTTGTAGCAAGAAATCAATATAGGCTTATTTTGCTGACAACAAAAGGTAGCCATGCTTATCATGAATTTAAGTATCAACCAAATGACATCTTAATTGTTGGACAAGAAAGTCAAGGTGCTCCGTCTGAAGTTCACGAGCAATCTTTTGCCAGGGTTTATATACCAATGAAACCTGGCCGACGTTCAATGAATGTGGTAACAGCGGCGGCGATTGTTTTAAGCGAATCTTTACGCCAAACCAACCAGCTTAGAGGGACTTAACAAATGTTGGAAAAATCACTGCACCTTCAACAAAAGGCTCAGCCATGGTTCCAAGAACTACAGAACAAAATTTGTTTGGCGATAGAGCAATTGGAAGAAAAATACACCCAATACCATTCTAAAAGTAAAAAATCTGAAAAGTTTATGTCTAAAAAATGGCAACGTCATGATCCTTTGCTAACATCTGGTGAAGATGCTGGGGGAGGAGAAATGCGCTTGTTGAAGGGGGCATTATTTGAAAAAGCCGGTGTTAATTTTTCAACCGTGTATGGACTTTTTAGTGAGGAATTCCGCAAGCAAATTCCCGGTGCTGAAAAAGATGGCAAGTTCTGGGCTAGCGGTGTTAGTGTTGTTATTCATCCAAAGTCACCCCTGATTCCAACTGTTCACATGAACACCAGAATGATTGTAACTTCTGGCAAAGGTTGGTTTGGCGGTGGCGCCGATATAACACCGATGCTGTTCGATTTTCAATACAACCAACCTGAGATAGATATTTTCCACACATATTTTTCGGCAATGTGCAATAAGCATAATCCAGAATATTATCAACGGTTTAAAAAATGGTGTGATGAATATTTTTATATAAAACACCGGCAAGAAGCCCGTGGAGCAGGTGGGATATTTTATGATTATCTAGATTCGGGCGAACAACAAAAAGATTTTCTGTTCACTCAAGACGTGGGTAATTGTTTCATAAAAGCCTATAAAAAAATTGTTGAAGACCTTATGTTGACTAGCGAAAATGTTCAAAGGATTCCGGTGTATGCTTCAGAAGTGATTGGTTTCGAAGGTATGCAAGCTGCTTTCAATGTTGATGAAGATTATTTAAGGATTGAAAATTTGGAAGCCGGGCAATT
>JAEUKQ010000029.1 GCA_016794225.1 Alphaproteobacteria bacterium
CACGAATTGCATTTAAAATTGCCAGATGAAGCGAAAATGAACGTATATCTTTTTCAAAAACATAAGACAGGTTTTTTGATGCCATCGGCCCCTTAGCAGTCCGCGCATTGGCAAGGCTTGCAAGTGACGTTTGCACCAACCCACCTTGCTGCTTGGTGTCGACAAGAAAGGCATGGGTTTGGTTATAACCATAGCAGGCAACATAATGCCCTGCAAAATGAATTGGCTGCGTGAAATATTCAAGGTAATAGCTATCAAGCTTTAAGCCAACAACCCGACCTTGATTCAACCATGTTTCAAGATTCAGCCATGCTTTTGAAGGGGACGAGGTTTCATGGACGACAATCTTAAATGGCAAATGCTTGGCCAAGTTATTGGTTATCTGCCCTGGTTTAATGCGACCACCTAAAAAAGGTTGTGGCATAGTTTTCATATGCCAGTATATAAAACCCAATCCCTGTCCAAGCCCAAACAACATGGGTTCAGATAATTTAATTTCCAGCTGACTCAGTAAGGTGCCCGTAGCGGTTGTTTCGCAATGCTGACCTTGAAACGGGCTGATCGATAGATTGTAGGGCTGTTTCAATGTTGTCATATTCCTCCGCATGCATAGTTAAACAGTTCATCTTGTGGATATAAACAGCCATGATAATTATTTCGTAAAATTTTGCCTTACAAATTGTTCTATTGCCAGATCATCCCCTGGATCAACCACATAATCTGGTTTATAGCTTTCGTTGTTTCCCCGTTGACGGCCACCAAAAATTTTGATGGGAAAAGCAAAAATACCCTTTTCACTTGGAAGTTGAACACGACGAATTTCTCCATAAACGGTATCGGCACCACTTTCGTTGCCAACTAATATTACCTTATCTGTTATGGCTTTTAATTCATCAATAAAAATAAGGGTTGAGCTAATGTTTGATTGATCAATAATGACCACGATCGGCGGCAATACAGGTGATGGCAAAGTAACCGGTGGCACGTTGGTGGCTGGTTCTTTCTGACGGAAATAGGGTTCCCCGCGATCAAGCACTTGCTGGAAACTAGCTAAGAACGCATCGATACTAGCGCGATTTTGCGGGGTATAATTTTTCATCAGGGTGTCTTTCATATGATTAAAATTTCCAAGGCTTGCGCGCCAATCAACGAATAAAGGCTGGTAATAAACAGTTAATTTCTGATTCACGTAATCACGACCAAACAACATATAAATTAACTGCCGGCCATAAGCTGAATTTCCGCCGCTATTACGCCGCACATCAATCACAATTACTTGTCTGCTCTTAATGGCAGATTCCTGGTCAAAAATGGCCTGAAGGTCTTTTTCTTGATCCTTGTTTAACACAAAAGTTGGCAAATTAATCCAGGCGATTTTAGGTTGATGAAGGTTGAGCAATATTTTTTCAACCGGTCGTTTTGTTGATTGTTGATCCCGCAGTTTTTGATACCAGCCAATTGCCACATGAACATCCTTGAAGCTTGCAACAAACTGTTCTATGATTTCTGCACCGCGATCAAAATTTTTCAAATCATCCGAAGACAAGTTTTTAAAAGCCTGCTCTGCAATCTGATAGGCTTGATCAGCCTTGATTTTAAAATTTGGATCACCGTTGTAATAAACCCCAGGATGGTTATCAATAATTTGCTGATAAATAAAATTCAAATCTTGCATCAATGGATGCGGTGCCGGTGGCGTTAAGGGCTGCGACTGCGCCATAACGAATGATGGAAAAAGTACTAAAAAAGCATGTATCAACAATTTATAAGATAATTTTTTGAATTTGGTCATAAAGGCTGGCTCCGTCTTTTAAAATTTGTGTTAACCATTTTGTGTACTCTTATGGCTATATCAACACCGCTTCTGTTTTCTGTTATTCTTGTGATTTATGTTTAACCGGTAAAAATCCTGAACAAAAACATTTTCCTGTTTCGATGATGTTGGTTGCCATTCTTAATAAGCTTTGCTAACAATAACCTAATTTAACAAACTATTACCCAAAACATGACTTTGTTTAATAATCTTAATAAGGTCTTTTTCTATCCTCGTCATTGCATTTCAATATACATTTTTAATCTTATTTAACAAATAATCTTGATTTATCAATTTATTCCCATCGTCTGATGATATACGAAATATTGATTATTTTACTGCTTATTTTTCTTAATGCCTTTCTTGCTTTGGCCGAAATAGCCATTATTGCATCAAGCCAACCACTTCTAAGACAATATGCAAAACAAGGCAAAAAGTCGGCTGCATCAGCCCTAAAACTTATTGGCAACTCTGGCCGTTTCTTGTCAACAGTTCAAGTCGGAATAACTTTGGTTAGTATTTTTGCTGGGGCATATGGTGGAGCAACCATTGCCAATAAGCTGACAGAACCATTTAATCAGATTTCTTTTATTTATCCTTACGGTGCAGTTGTGGCAGTATTTGTAGTTGTTACTGTCATTACCTATTTTTCAGTGGTTGTGGGCGAACTGGTGCCTAAACAGCTGGCACTTAATAACCCTGAACGTTTTGCCATGTTTGCTGCATGGCCAATGTGGGCTTTATCAAAATTATGTACCCCGATTGTCATAGTTCTTGAGATTTCGGCAAAAATTTTAATGTATATCTTAAGAATTAAGCCAAAACCTCAGGGTGTAACGGAAATGGAAATTAGGGCTGTTATTGCCGATGGGGTAACAAGTGGCGCCATTGAGAATGAAGAGCATAACGTTATTAGACGGGTTATTCGCCTTGGGGACCGCGATGTCAAATCTATTATGACACACCGTAAAGATGTTTGTTTTGTTCACGTCAACGACAATTTAGATGAAGTAGCACAAAAAATTGCCAAATTTGGTCATTCGCGCTATCCCGTTATTGAAGAAGACACCAGCCACGTTCTGGGCATTATTAAAACTAAGGATATTATTGCTCAAAACCCAGGAAAACATCATTTTCAGGTTAAAAATTTTTTAAAGCAACCATTGTTTATTCATGAACAAACAACCTGCTTAGATGCTTTGAAAATTTTTCGTAACAAAAGGCTTCAGTTTGCCGTTGTGGTAGATAATGACGGGGTGCTTGAGGGGATATTCACCATTTCAGACCTAATGGAAGCAATCGTTGGCGTGATTCCTGCAAATTATGATGCACAAGATGATGCCCAAATTGTGGTACGACCGGATGGATCATGGTTGGTGAATGGTCTTACTCCAATTGATGAAATTCACCTAACGATTGGCTTGGAAGATATTATTTTAACGAACGAATATCAAACGATGGCCGGTTTTATGCTAAGCCAATTAAAATTTGGGCCAGCCACGGGCAAGTATTTTGAAATCAATGGTTATAAATTCGAAATTGTTGATATGGATGGTCAACGTATTGACAAAATTTTGATAAGCCCCTTTAAAAAATAATAAAATTCTCGCTCAGAACAAATTTTTAGTTTATTATTTTATAATAAAGCAGCCTATCCTAAAGCTTTACTATGCACGCTTGGGGTATATTGATTACAGAATATTTGCGGCAAATTATAAGATTAAGCCGTTTTCAACTAATAAATACTTCATTTACAGTGATAGGTATTTTATTGTTTTTGTGAAGGATAGCGGGGAAATTCGGGTAATTTATGTGCCTCTGACATCCATGAAAGCCGCTCGGCTGTTTGAATATGACACAGTGCAGGCCACTGGTTCGGATTATCCAGGGTTGCGCTTTGTACATCAATAAGGCCAGGAATCGTTTTAGCATTTTTATAAAACAATCCGGTACCACAATTGGGGCAAAAATCCCTACGCCCATGTTCCGATGATTGATATGTTTTCGTTTGCCCTTTAAGGATAACCAGCTGTTTTTCCCGGAACATCAACCAACCCACCATGGGGGCACCAGCATGGCGGCGACAATCGCTACAATGACACAATGCATGCGTAATTGCTTTGCCGGTTATATTATAACGCACTACACCACAATGACAACCACCTTCCATAACGCACCTTTTTCGTTCTTTTAAAATTTTTTACTGCACATAATCGAATGAAATAATGGAATAATAGGCAACAAACTTCAAAATAATAAATCACCGGTTGCCCCAAAATTTATCAGCTATTAACTCAGTATATTCTATAATCAGCAAAACACCCACTTATTTCGTTCAGAACCATTATGAAAATTGCACCCAAAAGTAGGACAATTCGCTTGCGCCTTTTATAAACGAAACCAACAACAAACGATTTGGCGGAGGGGGCGGGATTCGAACCCGCGATATGTTGCCATATACACGCTTTCCAAGCGTGCGCCTTCAGCCGCTCGGCCACCCCTCCGGATGGTTTAATCAACAAACCTTATCTATAGAATAGCTTAGCTGCAGAAAGCAACATTTTTTATTTAAAGCATTGCGCATATTTGCTAAAAACCCATAACAAGTATATATTTCAACCATTCCGCTTGGGGCAATTTCACAAATGCTTGACCCAAACGTGCACGAATTTTTGGCTTTTGGCAACCACCATAAAAATCCGGCTGATAAATATCGGGGACATTTACCAAAGCCTAATTCACGATAATTTTCTTGTCTTGTTTTTTGTGTTGGCTGTTTACAAAGGTGGCTATAATAGCCATAATGGATATGTTTATTTGTCGAAAGGAAGTATATTCCATGTCTATTAAAGCGCATGCCGATCAACTAAAAAATCGTCACCAGCAACTTGAAGAAAAAATTCGCCTTGAAATGGCGCGGCCAGCACCCGATCAGAAGCTTTTATCTGAATTAAAACGTCAAAAACTTCAGTTAAAACAAGAAATTGATAAGCTTGGTAATGAAGTTAAATAACACCAAGGTTCTTCGTTTATTATGCGAAAAAATCATTCTATTCTGGCGGTAATTCCGGCCCGTGGGGGCAGCAAGGGAATTCCGCGCAAGAATTTGCGCAAAATTGGTCCTCACAGCCTGGTTGGTCATAGCATTTTGTTTGCTCAGACCCTGCCCTGGATTGACCGCGTTATTCTAAGCACCGATGATACCGAGATTGCCGCCGAAGGCAAAAAATACGGCCTTGATGTGCCGTTTTTAAGACCAGCCGCCCTAGCAACCGACACAGCAACTGGGGCTGATGCTTGGAAACATGCCTGGCAAGCCAGCGAACAACATTGGAAAACCAGGTTTGATATTTCAATTCTGCTGCAGCCAACCTCTCCTTTTCGCAATGCGGCAGATATGGAAAGAATGGTCGATACGATGATTAACGGGGGCTATGCCGCCGCAACCTCGATCAGCCGTGTGCCCGGCCATTACACACCGCAAAAAACCTTAACGATGGATGAACGCCAAGTTGTGCATTTCCTGATGGCAGACGGGGCGAAGCATTCCAATCGGCAATCCATTCCCGCTTACTACACCCGCAATGGCCTTTATTATTGTGCCTGGCGGTCAACTTTGGTTGATAAGGGACAGATTATTGAAGAAAATTGTGTCGGAATCTTAATTAACGGCACTGTTGTCAATATTGATGAGCCCATCGATTTGGAATGGGCTGAATTTATATTTCAGCGCAACCAGCACCTGAATAAAGGACATTTTTCATGAGCACTTGGTTACATAATCAAGCCAACCGCAACTGCACCATTATTGCCGAGGTAGCACAATCCCATGATGGCAGTTTGGGCATGGCACACGCTTTTATTGACGCCGTTGCCAAAACCGGCGCTGATGCAATTAAATTTCAAACCCATATTGCCGCGGCCGAAAGCACTCCGGGCGAACCATGGCGCAAAAAATTCAGCCTACAAGACGCCAGCCGGTATGATTATTGGCGGCGCATGGAATTTACTGAAAGCCAATGGCAGGGGTTAAAAAACCATGCTACTGAAAAAGGATTGTTGTTCTTAAGTTCCCCTTTCTCGCTTGAGGCAGTTGATTTATTAAAAAAAGTGGGTGTTGCCGGTTGGAAAATCGCCTCCGGTGAAATCAATAACCTGCAGATGCTTGAGCAAATTGCCGCCACCAAACAACCCATAATGCTTTCAACCGGTATGAGCGACCTGCCCGAAATTGACCGTATTGTTGCCCGAGTTAAGGGTTGGGGGAATCCCCTTGCTTTGATGCAATGCGCCACCATTTACCCCTGCCCGCCCGAGGCCGTAGGCTTGAATGTTATCGACATATATAAACAACGCTATAAAACCGCTGTTGGGCTTAGTGATCATTCAGCCACTCTTTATGCGGGGTTGGCCGCAGCAACGTTGGGCATTCAGGTTCTAGAGGTTCACGTAACCCTAAGCCATGAAATGTTTGGGCCAGATGTTATTGCATCGGTAAATACCCAAGAATTAAAACAACTTGTTCAGGGCGTTCGGTTTATTGAAAAAATGCTAGCCAATCCGGTTAACAAACAAGTTCTGGGTGAACATGCAGCCCCGTTGCGGCAAATTTTTATGAAAAGCATCGTTGCACGGCAGAATTTAGCCGCAGGACATCAATTATCTGGCGCCGATTTAGCTCTTAAAAAACCTGGTGGTGGCCTTGGCGCTGAAGATTTTTCGAAATTAATCGGCCGGCGTTTACGCACCGCTATTAACAAAGACCAACAAATCCTTGAGAAAGATGTCGAATAATGACAAGAAATGTTTGCGTTGTTATTACAGCGCGCCCCAGTTATTCCCGTGTAAAATCAGCTCTACAGGCTATTCAACAACACAAAGATTTAAAATTGCAACTTGTTGTGGCCGCATCTGCTCTTCTCGATTTATATGGTAATGCCGTTAAAGTTATCGAAAAAGAAGGTTTTAAAGTTGACCGGCAAGTATATATGATTCTGGAAGGCGAAAATTTGGTAACATCGGCAAAATCGACTGGGTTTGGGTTGGCGGAATTAGCCACCGTTTTTGATAATCTGAAGCCAGACATGGTTGTAACCATTGCTGACCGCTTTGAAACAATGGCAACGGCGGTTGCGGCGTCTTATATGAATATTCCGCTTGTGCACCTACAAGGTGGCGAGGTTACCGGATCAATTGATGAAAAAGTGCGTCATGCTATTACCAAATTGGCCGATATACACTTGGTTTGTACATCGCGTGCCCGCGAGCGAGTTATCCGCATGGGCGAAAAACCAGAAGCTGTTTATGTTACTGGCTGCCCATCGATTGATATTGCCCATGAAGCATTGCAAACAATGCCGCTTGTTGGCGACATATTTAGTTTATACGGTGGTGTTGGCCCAAGATTTGATCTATCCAAAGGGTATTTGGTTGTGATGCAGCATCCTGTAACAACCGAATATAAAGAATCCCGCCTTCATATTGAAGAAACATTAAAAGCTGTTGCGCAACTAAACATCCCAACTTTATGGTTTTGGCCGAATGTGGATGCTGGATCAGACGGTACATCTAAAGGAATCAGGGCATTTCGTGAATCCGGACAATTAAAAAACGTGCATTTTTTTAAAAATTTGCCCCCAGTTGAATTTTTAAAATTGCTTAAAGGAAGCCACGCAATTATTGGCAATTCAAGTGTAGCTATTCGTGAATGTAGTTATTTGGGTGTACCAGCAATCAACATCGGAACCAGGCAATTTGGCCGCGAACGTGGCCAAAACGTTCTTGATGTTGGTTATAATCATCAAGAAATTATTAAGGCCGTGCACCGTCATATGCAAAATCCCAAACCGGCAACCGATTTACTTTATGGCGATGGGCAAGCTGGGAAACGTATTGCCGACTGCCTGGCTAAAGTACCGCTCAATATTGAAAAGCACCTTACCTATTAACCAAGCCAAATATTTCAATTTTTTCGTATTATTTAAATAAGCTTTTGGTGTCATCCGACCGCTGCTGGTTACCCCAAAAGCTTATGGCCAATTGGATAGAAGTGATCTTGCTTTTTATGATAAAATTGCCTATAGCTATCCTAAATTCTACCAATTGGGGGATCGTCTAGTGGTAGGACTACGGACTCTGACTCCGTCAACCTTGGTTCGAATCCAAGTCCCCCAGCCAGACTTTGATGTCATTTCTTTTTAATTAGCGGATGAAATGGACGTCAAGGGTGATATTGATAATGGTACGTTTTGCCTAATCAACGACTTAAAGCCTGTTTCCATAAAATATATTAAGCCCGTATTACCGTAATCTTAGATTGGTTTGTTGCTTTCAAGATTTATATAATGGTTCATGATGGTTGCTGTGTTACATCGTTTATTTAGGATATAAAGTTCTTTTTTGCCAATCTGCCGCTTAAGGTGCTTTTATCTTTTCCAACAACACAACTTGATTTACCAAGATGGTTAAGTTATAATGGGAACATACTTTTTAAGGCTTGAGGGAAAACCCCTCAGACAAGTTACCGGGGCTACCCCACCCCAACCCAAGCCCCGGTAACGGGCGCCTTTGGCGTCCGCTGCCGCCGTCCCCCCTACACCGACGGCGGCAGGATATATCTTGATTTGCATCGTAATATGCCCCAAATGATGGCCAATATCATCTTGAATTTATATAAATACACCAAGCAAAGCGGCACAGCTATGCACACGACAACAAATCTTTTTCCTAAATTGATTCAAAAAGATACCCCATATTAAGATGGTCGATGATTATTGGTATTCATAGGAAATGGTAATCTAATTCAAAATTTTCATTAGCAAGATTCCCATCTACCTCTTCATAAAGCAACCCTTATAACTTTCTGGAACGACCGAATCTACATAAACTATACCATTAATCAAAAAGGGCTAGCAACCGTACCTATATGGCGATGGGGTCAATATATTAACTTGTTATTTGGACATTTTTATATAAAACGGGGCATGGCTGTTAACCCGCGAACCTGGCACATTCTTAGGGAAAAAGGGCTTTATTTCACCCAAACTATTTGCCCGGTTTTTGGATTAAGTGCAAAACACTGGTATGCAAATGGCCGTTGGTTGCAACAACCGACCGGTTGGTAAAATTATTCTGTCCCTCAATATCGGTAACTTTGCCACCAGCTTCACGAACAATTACAATACCAGCTGCAATATCCCAAAGCGACACCGTATTTTCCCAATACCCTTCGTACCGACCTGCGGCAACATAGGCCATATCCAAAGCTGCTGCACCCCAGCGGCGCACGCCTGCTACCTTAGGCATAACCATGTGTAATTGTTGTAGAAATTCAGGCTGTTTTGCAGCCTGCTGAAAGGGAATACCTGTCGCAAGCAATGAATCGTCAAGCTTTTTACGCGATGAAACACGCAAACGCTGATCATTCAGGAAAGCCCCGCCCCCCTTTTCGGCGCGAAACAGTTCATTTTTAACAGGATCATAAATAACACCAGCAACCATGTCGCCATTTTTCTCAAGCGCAACCGATATGGCAAAATGCGGCAACCCGTGCATAAAGTTACTTGTACCATCTAATGGATCGACAATCCAACGGCAATCAGGCTCGGAACCTATTATTTCAGCGGATTCTTCGCCCAAAAACCCATAAGTTGGCCTGGCCTTTAATAATTCTTCGGACAAAATTTTCTCGGCACGAAGATCTGCAGCAGTAGCAAAATCACCAGGTCCCTTAACGGACACCTGCAAATGGCCAACTTCACCAAAATCGCGTTTAAGGCTACGCGCAGCCTTAAATACGGCTTTGATCATAACATTCATGACCGGGGATAAAACTGGCGTAAATTGCACAATAATCCTGACCTATTCTTTGTCTTTAGCTACGCGAACATAGCTTGAATCATCGGTATTAACAACAACGCGAACACCGCTTCCAATATGTGGGGGAACCATAATACGAACACCATTAACCAGCTTGGCCGGCTTATATGATGATGAAGCCGTTTGTCCCTTAACCACGGGGTCGGCTTCAACAATTTCCATGGTCACTGTTTGTGGCAAAGCAACGTTAACCGGTTGACCCTCGTGGGTTTGAATACTGACAACCATGCCTTCTTGCAAGAAAAGTGCGGCATCCCCAATAAGATCGCGATTAACAGTTATTTGATCGTAATTTTCTGTGTCCATAAACGTGAAATCATCACCACTGCCATACAAGAATTGATAGGTTCTTTCATCAAGCTTGACTAGTTCAACTATTTCCGTCCAGCGAAAGCGCTCGCTTAATTTGGTGCCATTTTTAATATTACGTAAATCCATTTGCAAATAAGACTCGCCCTGCGCCTTTTGTGCGTGATGTATCTTAATGGCGCGCCACAATTTGTTTTGATGTTCAATTAATGAACCAATCCGAATATTACTAGCAGTGACTTTCATGAACAACCCATCTTTCTTTAATTAACAGCAATAATTTAATAGCAGCTTGCAGTATAGCCGTCGATGCGAGAACCTAACAATATCTTAAAAAATTGTAAATGGCTAAAACAAAAAGCTGGCCGATGCAATCCTATTCTGCATCAACCAATAATTTTTCCCTGTGAGTACGCAAAAATGTTTAAAGCGGCTGAAATTGTAACTCGGCCAACCGTGCATATAAACCATCATCTTTCATTAATTGCTGATGCGTGCCCATAGCAGTAATTTGCCCGTTGTTGACAACACAAATACGGTCTGCCTTGCGAACGGTTGACAGACGATGGGCAATCATCAAGGTGGTGCGGTTTTTGGTTAAATGATCAAGCGCTTGCTGGATCATTTGCTCGCTTTTTGTATCCAGCGCACTGGTTGCTTCGTCAAGCAATAATAAAGGCGGATTACGCAATAAAGCACGGGCAATAGCCAAGCGCTGCCGCTGACCACCCGACAGGCGAACGCCACGTTCGCCAAGGATTGTATCAAATCCCTGGGGCATTTTTTCAATAAATTCTGTTGCAAACGCTATGTCTGCCGCTTGTTTAATTTGTTGATCATGAGCTTTTGGAAAACCATAACGAATATTTTCCATAACCGTTGTATCAAAAATAACCGGGTCTTGTGCAACAAGGCCAATGTGATGGCGTAAATGGTCAACAGCCAGGCTTCGGATATCGTGTCCATCAACCATTATATGGCCTTTTTGGGGGTCATAAAAACGCAACAATAATTGAAAGAATGTTGTTTTCCCGGCTCCAGATGGGCCAACTAATGCCAATTTTTCGCCCGGTTTTATTTGCAGGTCAATATCCTGCAAAGCCCACGTATCAGGGCGACTTGGGTAGGCAAAATGCACATGGCTGAATTCAATTGCTGCTTGCACTGGTTGACTTAAATAAACCGGATTTGGCGGGGAAACGATATCCGATTTTTGCTGCATAACTTCTGTCAAACGCTCAGCAGCACCGGCCGCACGTTGCAAATCACCACCAACTTCGCTTAATGCACCAACCGCACCAGCAACAACAACTGCATAAAAAATAAAAGCCGATAATTGGCCTGCTGATATATTACCAACCAATACATCATGACCACCAACCCACAAAACTATGCTAACCGCGCTAAAAACCAGGGTAATCACAATGGCCGCTAAAATTGCCCGCCAAAAAATGCGTTGAGCGGCTGTTTTTAACCCATCATGCACCAGCCCTCCAAAATGACGATAATCTTCAGGTTCATGGGTAAATGCCTGAACCGTTCGAATTTCATGAATGGTTTCATTGGCATATACATTTAAATTAGCTATTTTCTCTTGGTTTTTCTTTGATAACGTACGCACTTTGCGCCCAAGATAAATAATGGGAACAAGAACAATTGGCACAACGATTAATACTAAAGCCGTCAATTTCAGGCTTGTAACCGCCAACATCACAAATCCACCTACCAAAAGCAGCAAATTACGCAGGGCTACAGAAATGGTTGAACCTATAACTTGTTGTAATAGTGTGGTATCGGTCATAAGCCGCGATATCAAATCACCTGTTTTATTGTTCTCAAAAATTGAGGGACTAAGGCTTAAAATATGCTGGTATACAAGCTGTCGAATATCGGCAACAACCCTTTCACCTACCCAAGACACCAAAAAGAACCGGCCAAAGGTACTTAAAGCAAGTAAAATTGCCAAAAAAACAAGTATTAATAACGCTTGGTTCAGTAAATTACCTTGTTCGGATGAAAAACCATTATCGACTAAAAATTGCATGCCACGTCCAAGGCCAAGTACAATCAAAGCCGCCATGATTAAACAACCCAAAGCCCCCCAAATGGCCAGCCGATATGGCTTTAAAAAAAGCCGCATGGACTTTAGGTGTTTAATTTCTGATTTACCTGATGACAGGTTATAAAATTTTTGGCTTGCACTCATGAAAAATGAATCTATTTAAAATATATTACATAATATTAAACAACAAATATAACATGGTAGTTATGGTTTCAAACCTTTTGCTACGATCGGATCAGATGTTATATTTAAAAACCAGTTTGGATATGTTTCAGGCGTTTTAGAGATATTATCCAGTTTGTTTATTTCGGCATCCGTTAATTGCAGGTCTGATGAAGCCATATTATCAACCAGTTGTTCAATTTTATTAGCACCAATAACAACGCTTGTCACAATTTTTTTGGCAAGAATCCAGGCCAAAGCAACCTGGGCAACGCTTGTTTGATGTATATGGGCAATATCCTGCAAAACTGCAACAATGCGGTAACCATGTTCATAATTCACTGGTGGAAATTCGGACTTACTGCGACGTCCATCTTTGGGATGCGGGTTTTGTGCATTATAACGACCGGTAAGAAAGCCTGATGCCAGCGGACTCCAAACCGTTAATCCAAGGCGATTATCTTGTGCAAACGGCATAAAGTCATTTTCAATGTCCCGACCTACCAGCGAATAATACATTTGTGCCACAATAATACGGTTATTGGCTTTAAATTCTTGGTAGCTTAAAAGTTTTTGAGCCAGCCATGCAGGAAAGTTGCTAATGCCAACATAGCGCACCCAACCCTGCCGAATAATATCGTCAATTGCTTGCGCAATTTCATCAACCGGTGTTCGTAAATCGGGTCGGTGCAGATATAACACATCAATATAATCGGTGTTTAATCTTTTAAGGCTATCTTGTACCGACTGTAACATATGATGACGCGACAAACCACAATCGGTAATTGCCGTACCCATTCGAAAACCACATTTGGTAGCAACAATTACCTGTTTTCTTTTATTTTTTAATATCTTACCTAAGATAATTTCAGATTCACCGGCGGTATAACCATTGGCAGTGTCAATGAAATTAATTCCATAATCTAGGGCCATATCAACCATATGGCTGGCTTCTGGTACGCTAATTGTGTTGACCACCTGGCCAAACATTGGCCCCTGGCCAAAGGTCATGGTTCCCAAGGAAAGTCGCGATACAATAAGCCCTGAATTACCCAAATGTTGATATATCATGCCATAACGCCCAAATTATACGATTCAAAAACTGAATATTCCTAAAACCTTTAAACACAAAATAAGTTTAATGTACAGAAAAACAATTTATAAAAAAACCCGCCTGAATTGACGGGTTCTTTTCTATATTACTTTTTGTTTGAAATTGTCTTATATTACCTTCCTCCGTTACCACCATTTCCTCCATTGCCGCCACCATTACCACCGCCGTTGCCCCCACCATTGCCACCGCCGTTGCCGCCACCATTGCCACCGCCGTTACCACCGCCATTGCCCCCACCGTTGCCACCGCCGTTACCGCCGCCATTGCCCCCACCGTTGCCACCGCCATTGCCACCGCCATTACCGCCACCATTGCCACCGCCATTACCGCCTTCATCACCTAATACAAATGAATTACCAAGCGATGCGTGGTCACGATTCTGTCGTTGTTCCCAACGTTCAGCTGCAGCACAATTATCTAAATCCCTTGCGCTTGCCAAATAGTTACAATTTTTTTCTAAATTACTGGTTTCGTTTATGGAAGCGCAGCCACTTAAAAAAGTGGCGCCAAGTAATAGGCCTAATAGTTTGTTCATGATGGCTCTCCACAACTAATTTTTAAAATAAAATGTGTTTTAAACACACGTCACTTGATCTTTGGTAATCAATTTAAAAGATTTATATTAATGGAAGGTTAACAGGGCATAATAAACCTGGATATTCTTTGAATCCCAATGTTTATGCCAATCAGCACATCATAACTTTAACAACCGAAATTTTATTTTTCGTGCAAAAAATATAGGCTGTAAAAACCGTTCTAATTTATATCAAGCTAAAATCTTACTATTCAGCCCCTTTTAAACCCAATTTTTTCCATTCACCCTTTAGGGCTTCAACCAAAAAGTTAATGTCATTCTCTTGATGAAAAGGGGATGGAGTAAGGCGCAACCGCTCGGAACCCTTCGGGACAGTTGGATAGTTAATTGGCTGGACATAGATTGCATGATTTTGTAATAACAACCGGCTTAGAGCAAGACATTGAACAGCATCCCCCACCAAAACAGGAACTATATGGCTTTGAGAAGGTAACATTGGAATACCGGCAGCCTTAAGGCTATTTTTTAAAAAACGCACTTTTAACTGGTGCTGTTCACGAAGAGATTGGTCTTGGCGCACATGTTGAATACTGGCCAAGGCACCCGCAGCAATAACCGGTGGTAAAGCGGTGGTGAAAATAAAGCCAGCTGCAAAACTTCGTACATAATCGACAAGTACTTTTGACCCTGCAATATACCCACCCATTAAGCCAAAAGCCTTGGCCAAAGTTCCTTGAATTACCGTACATGAATCTGTTAGCAAGTCGCGTTCGGATATACCCCCCCCCTGCTTGCCATAAAGGCCAACGGCGTGAACCTCATCAACATAAAGAAGCGCGTCGTTTTCGCGGGCAATTTGGCAAAATTCGGCCAATGGTGCAATGTCCCCTTCCATCGAATAAACCGACTCGATCGCAATAATTTTTAGGCGATTATGGTTAATTTTGCCAAGCAAGTCCTTTAAATGGACAGAATCATTATGATTAAAAATAAATTTTTCAGCCCGGCTATTCCGAATTCCAGCGATCATCGACGCATGATTAAGCCTATCTGAAAAAACCGCACTATCTTCCGTTGCTTTGGCCAAAGCTGCTAAACTAGCTTCGTTGGAAACATATCCCGAACTAAAAACTAAGGCGGATTCCTTGTTATGCAGTGAAGCCAATTCATGTTCAAGCTGTACCATCAGGTGGTGGGTTCCCGATATATTACGTGTTCCACCGGCACCTGCACCAAACTGGTCAATAGCGGTGTGCATAGCCTGTATTACTTTGGGATGTTGCCCCATACCCAAATAATCATTACTGCACCATACTGTTACCTGATATGGTTTTTGACCGTCATTGGGGCGATAAAGGGCCTTAGGAAATTGCCCGGGTATTCGCTGTAAATCCGCAAAAAAACGATACCGCCCCTCGTTTTTTAACAAATTCAACTGCTGGTTTAATAACTGGTCAATCTTATGTGACATTAATAATTCTTCCGCCAAACACTTTGCCTAACAATTTTGCAGCCATTTTTGTGTTTCATCAAGCCCCTGCGTCAACAAATCGAACATGTGTTCAATTTCCGGCGTTGAGGCAATCAATGGTGGACAGCAGGTAATTGTATCGCCATAGTTACGCAAAATAAGGCCGGTCTTTAGCATAAATTTCAATGCTTCCCGCCCAACATTTTGGTTTGTGGCAAACGGCTTGCGGCTTATTTTATCCGCCACCAATTCAACCCCACCCAACAGCCCTACCCCACGTACCTCTCCAACTAATGGATGATTCTTAAGCTGTTGCATCCGCGATTGAAAAACGGGTGTTATTTGCTGCAAATGCGCAATAAAATTGTTTTCTTGATATATTTTTAGGCATTCAAGAGCAACAGCTGCACAAACGGGATGCCCTGAATAAGTAAAACCATGGGCGAAGGTGCCAATCTTATTGGCATTGTTTGCAATAACCTGGTACATTTGTTGGTTGATTAACAAAGCACCCATCGGCATATAGGCCGATGTTAGCGCCTTAGCGAGGGTTATGATATCGGGCTGTATTCCATAAAGCTGGCATCCAAACATTTGTCCTGTTCGCCAAAAACCGCATACAACCTCGTCGGCAATCAATAAAATATGATATTTTTTTAAAATCGGCTGAATAAGATCAAAATAGTTTTTGGGGGGCACAACAACACCGCCAGCGGCCATTACCGGTTCGACGATCATTGCGGCAATTGTTTCAGGACCTTCTTTGATAATCAGTTGTTCTAAATTCATGGCACAACGCACTGCAAAATCTTGTTCGGTTTCGTGTGGCACAGCATGGCGATAAAAATGCGGGCAATCTGTATGTAGTATCCCCGCCAAAGGCAAATCAAAATCTGTATGGTTATGCACACGTCCCGTTAGGCTTGCGGTTGCTATGGTAACACCGTGATATGCCCGAAAGCGCGAAATAATCTTTTTTTTCTTTGGATACCCTAATGCATTATGATAATACCAAACCATTTTAATCGCCGTGTCATTCGCTTCCGAGCCGGAACTGGTGAAAAAAGCTTTTGACATTGGCACAGGCGAAATCTTTATTAATTCGGCCGCCAGCTGCGCAACAATAGGGGTTACACGGTGATTAAAACTGTGATAAAAGGGCAATTGCTGCATTTGATTTAATGCAGCTTGTACCAAGCGTTGATTACTAAAACCCAAAGCGGCAGACCATAAACCACTAACCCCTTCTAAATAACCACGCCCATCCTGATCATAAACATAGATACCCTGACCCCGTTCGATAATTTTAGGGCCTAATTGCGCATGCAGTACCGGGTTAGTATAAGAATGCAGATGGCAGGCAATGTCTTGCGCCATCACCGGTGTTAGGATTGCATCATTATTATCTTTACTTGATTTCTGTTTCACAATAAAAAAACCATTGGTTTTGATATTCAGATTATGCCCTGCCCACCCAACCTTGACAAGGACATTGATAATTATACCACGTTATAAAATGCTTTTGACCCAATAAAAAACCCCGCCATCGCGGGGTTCTTTATCTTATTTAGAAAAATGGTTATTGATATTAACGGCAGGAAACTGTCATCATACCAACCGTAACATCTAGCTTCCCAGTTGCATCATTCATCATATCACAGGCATTATCACCCATAGCACCAGCAAATTTGTTTTGCCCGCCATCAGCAATGGTGCTACCCATTTGAAGTCCGTAACCAA